>JAFOQN010000035.1 GCA_017393775.1 Clostridia bacterium | reverse complement strand
TCCAGCACAGGCGGTTCGCCCAAAAGGTCCATGTTCGCTTCCCAAAGGCTCTGGATCGTTCCGACGTCCTTCCAATAGCCCTCGAAGGGGTAGGCGACCATCTTTTCGCCCGCGTGCAGCATGTTCGGAATGATGTTTTTGCCGAAGTCGTTTTCGCTTGCGGGATCGGCGTCGTCACGCTCCATGTAATCGCGCAGAAGCTTCCAATTAAAGATATAGATACCCATCGAAGCATTGTTGCTCTTCGGGACCTTCGGCTTTTCCTCGAACGAAACGATCGTGCCGTTTTCATCCGTGTTCATGATGCCGAAGCGATGCGCTTCCTCCATCGGAACCTTTAAAACCGCGATCGTCGCAGCCGCGCTGTTCGCAATGTGGAACTTCAGCATCTTCGTATAGTCCATCTTATAGATATGGTCGCCCGAAAGGATCAGCACATAATCCGGGTCGTACTGGTCGAGGAAGGACCGGTTCTGCCAGATCGCGTTTGCCGTGCCGGAATACCAGCGTCCGTCATGCTCCGTCATATACGGCGGGAGCACGAACACGCCGCCGTCCGTGCGGTCAAGATCCCAGTGCTGACCGGTGCCGAGATACGCGTTCAGCGCGAGGGGACGGTACTGCGTCAGAACACCGACGGTGTCAATGTCGGAATTCACGCAGTTAGAAAGCGGAAAGTCAATGATGCGGTACTTTCCGCCGAAGGGGACCGCAGGCTTCGCCATGCTGGACGTCAGGACGCCGAGACGGCTGCCCTGTCCTCCGGCAAGCAGCATGCAGACGATTTTCTTTTTCATGCCTTTGCTCCTTTCGTGGTCGGCTTTTTATCGGGTGTGAAGCGGAAAAACACCGCGCCGTAGGCGGGAAGCTTCACATTGAGACGGTGACGGAACTTGCCGAACGGCTCTTCGACCGTTTTGATCGGCTCGTTGAACGACATCCCGCCGCCGCCGAAGTACGGCGCGTCGGTCGAGAAGATCTCGGAATAGGTGCCGGCTTCCTCGCTGCCGAGGCAATAATCGTCCCACGGCACCGGCGTGAAGTTAAATACGCAAAGCACCGGATTGCCGTCCGCGTCCTTGCGGACGAAGGCTGCGATCGAATGCACGGCGTCGTCCACCGCGATCCAGTCAAAGCCGTTCCAGTCGTCATCGCACTGATAAAGCGCCGGCGTGCGGCGGTAGAACTTGTTCATCTCGCGCACATAGCACTGCATCTCGGCATGCTTCGGATAGTCCAAAAGCATCCAGTCAAGCGATTCGTCGAACCGCCACTCGATGAACTGACCGATCTCCATGCCCATGAACGTCAGCTTCTTGCCAGGATGCGCCATCTGATAGGCGTACAGGAGGCGAAGCTGCGCGAACTTCTGCCAGTAATCGCCCGGCATCTTGTTCAGCATCGACAGCTTGCCATGCACCACCTCGTCGTGCGAGAACGCGAGGATGTAGTTCTCGGAGAATGCATACATCAGCGAGAACGTCAGCTTGTCGTGGTGCCATTTGCGGTAGAGCGAATCCATCTGCATATAGCGCAGTATGTCGTTCATCCAGCCCATATTCCATTTATAATCGAAGCCTAAGCTTTCGTCGTGCTTGTTCGTCACGCGCGGGAACGCCGTGCTCTCCTCGGCAATCAGCAGCTTGTTTCCGGGGATCTCTTTGACCGCCGCCGCGATCTTATGAAACAGGTTGATCGCATCCAGGTTCTCCTTGCCGCCGTACTGGTTCGGCAGCCATTCTCCGTCGTTTCTGCCGTAGTCGAGGTACAGCATGCAGCTGACCGCGTCGACACGCAGACCGTCGATGTGGAACTCTTTAAGCCAATAGCACGCGTTCGACACCAGGAAGCTCTGTACCTGCGTCCGTCCGTAGTCGAACAGCAGCGTGCCCCATTGCTTCATTTCCGAGCGCCGCCAGTCGGGATGCTCGTAGGTCGGTGTGCCGTCAAAGTACGCAAGACCGTAGCTGTCGCGCGTGAAGTGGGCGGGGACCCAGTCCATGATCACGCCCAGTCCCTTCTTATGCGCGCAGTCGACAAAGAACCGGAAATCGTCCGGCGTTCCGTAGCGCGTCGTCGGCGCATAGTAGCCCGTGACCTGATAGCCCCAGCTCGGATTGAACGGATACGCCATCAAAGGCATGCACTCGATGTGCGTATAGCCCATGTCCGCTGCGTAGTCCACCAGCTCCGTCGCAAGCTCCCGATACCCGAGTCCCTTGCGCCACGAGCCCAGATGCACCTCATAGATGTTCATCGGGTCGCTGTGCCGCTTCGTGCACTTTTTGAGATACGCCCCGTCCGTCCACGGATATTCGCCCGCTTCCCAGACCATCGACGCCGTGCCCGCGACCTCGCAGCGCTGCGCGTACGGGTCTGCCTTCATCGAAACGCTGCCGTCCGGTCCCTCGATCGCGTATTTATAGAGCTGCCCCTCTTCGGCGATCCCGATGAGGATCTCCCATACGCCTGTTGAGCCGACGGGCGACATCCGGTCGGCGTTCTGATTCCATCCGTTCCAGTCTCCCACGACCGCAATGCTTCTTGCGTTCGGCGCCCAAACAGAGAATCGCCAGACCGTTTCGCCGTTGTTCGATACCTTATGACAGCCGAGCGAACGGTACGCCGTTCTTGTTGTTCCTTCGTTAAAGTAATACAATTCTTCGTCCGTCAAGTGTGACATCCTTGCACCTCATCCCCGGGCACGCGCATTGTATCCGTACCCTATAATTATACGTCTATATCATATCATATCTTTTCGCCGATGGAAAGTGTTTCCTTCGGCGAAATTGTTGTAAATCCATTAATTTTTGTACGGAATCGTTTCCTTTCCCTGCACGGTATGCTATACTGTACAAAAATGGGAAAGGAGCGGCAGAAATGAAGGACCGGACAAAACAGTGGATCCTGATCGGGAGTTTTGCGCTTGTACTGGCGGCGCTCGCCGTCTTTCTGCCCATGTTCCTGACCGAAACAAGACCGAAGTCGCTTGCGTCCGAACCCGTCACCGTCATCACGCCGGAGCCGAAGACGGAGGAGGACGACGTCTTGATCCATACGCCCGCGCCGACGCCGGTCCCCGTGATTGCCACGCCGCAGCCGGTCTATCCCGAAAAAGCCGTTAATCTGCTGGCGAACGGAAAGCCGCTGTTCGCAGTCGCAAGCCGTGAGGTCGCGGAATACCTTGTCCGAAGCTTTCTGAACGAATGCGCTGCGGAAAACCTCAGCGGAAACGCTGTTCTTCTGACCGCCTCGATCGATGCGGAGCTTTCGACGCTCCCCGCGGACGGGACCGTGGAATATCTCGAATATGACGCCGCGCTGAATCTCCTGCGCAGGGACCGTTCGCTGATCCCGGTGCGCAGGACCGCCGAGCGCGTAGAGATCCGCACCGAAGCGCTCGAGCCGCAGTCCGCACGCACGCCGCTGCTGCCCGAAGGCTCGCGCATGTTCAAAAAACTCGGCGCGCCGTCGCGCACGCTCGTCTATATCGAAACGCTCTATCAGAACGGTCTGCCCGTTTCCGAAACCGAAACGCTGAATACGCCGCTCGGCACCGGCATTGCGCGTTCGGAGCTTGTCGGCATCTACCGCAAACCCGCTGTCACCGCCGGCGATCCGAACGTTCCTGCGCCGCAGGAGGGGCAGCTCGGACCGATGCCCGCGTCGCTTTCCTTTGTGCATCCGGTCCGCGGAACGGTCATCGGGCTTTACGGGCTGATTACCGGTGAAATGCGCTACGGCATCGACTACACCGCCGCGCCCGAAACACGCATTGTCGCGCCGGAATCCGGCACGGTGATCTTCATGGGCGAACGCGCGGGACTCGGCTTTGTGATCGACATCCGTCATGACGAGAGCTTCGTTTCCCGCATTGCGTTCGGCGCGAACACCGCCGTTCCGGGTCTGATGCTCGAAAAGCATGTAACCAGAGGCGAAACCATCGCGCATCTTCCGGTGATCGAAGGGGAGAAGGAATCCGTGCTGCACTACGAGCTTCTGATCGACGGCATCCCGTATAATCCGCTGTTCTATTTGCCTGCAAATCAATAACTCTGCAAACAAAAGCTGCTGGGCGGCAGCTTTTTTGTTATGCTTTTTGTTTTCTTTTCCGCACCCCGAGCCATACGATGAAGACGCCCGCCGCCACGAACAGTTCGGATAAGATCAGCGTCACGCCGACGCCGAAATGCTCGATCGAAAGGCCGCCGAGCAACATGCTGACAACGCCCGCGGCAAGCCCGGCTTCGGTGAGAAGCATCTGCCCCTTGACACGGTCGCGCTCCGAAACGACGTCGTTCGCGTAATACGACGACGCCGGCACGAAGATGGCGTAGCACAGCATTTGCAGCGCGGAGGAAATGTACACCGCCCATGCGCCGATCGGCAGAAACGCCGCGAAAAGCAGCAGCCCCGTTTTCAACAGGTACACCGACGCGCTCGCAACGAGCAGCACGCGGTCCGGGATCCTTTTGCGGATGTACGAATACGCCATCATCGCCGGGAACTCGACGAGCGCGGCGATCGCAATCATGACGCTCATATCGCCGCCCGTGATGTTCGTGATGCTCGCAAGGTAGCTGTTGATCACCATGTGCGGCACGATCAGCACAAGATTTCCGACGCAGAACAGGACGAACCGCGGATAGCGCCGGAAGACGTCGGATAGGCTTCCGCCCGTCTCCTGTACCGTTACGCTTTCGCGATGCGGCGCAAAGAACAGCGCCGTAAAGAACAATCCGATCTGCGCTGCTGCAAACACCCACAGCATGGAATCGATCCTTCTTGCCGCAAGCGCGCCGAACAAAAGCGACGCGAACGCATAGACGACGCTTCCGACCCCGCGCGCAAAGGAGTA
The DNA here is from genome assembly GCA_017393775.1 of Clostridia bacterium. Lineage (GTDB taxonomy): Bacteria > Bacillota > Clostridia > Christensenellales > CAG-138 > UBA3792. The sequence continues at coordinate 1,608 of JAFOQN010000035.1, read as the reverse complement.
ATCGAGATCAAGCCCGCGATTGATATAGGAAAAGCCCGCTGCGTTAATCAGCGGCTGCACCGTGAGCGTCACGCCGGAAAGTGCGCCGAGCAGCGCCGCAAAGACGGCCGGCGCATTTCCGCCGATCCGCGCCGAAACGGCAAGCACGGCGGACAAAAGCGCCACGGCGGTGATCCCGAGGCGCAGCGTCATACGCCGTCCGCGGTCCGCGGCGGCGGCAAGCAGCGGCTGAACGACCATTGCGAAGAGATACGAAGCCGCAAGGATCGCCCCGATCGCGCCGGTCGAAAAGCCGTGATACAGCAAAAGGCGCTCGGTGTACGAATACACGAGACACGCGCCCAGGAAATAAAAGCCCTGCAGCAGGGAAAAACAAAAGGTTCGACGCTTCATGCGATCATCCTATCATACACGAAAATTTTTGGCAATCGAATCGGTATACATTTTTTCACACGCGTCCATACTACAGCCGAGGTGATAAAAATGGAAGAACCGATGAAAGAAACCAATGACCGTATGGAACGCTTCCGTTTGTTTTTACGAAACAACGGATTCTACATCGTGCTGGTGGCATGCCTGATCGTGATCGGCGCCGCGATTCTGCTGCTTGCTCTGGACAAGCCGGAGGAAGAGGGCGAAGCGCAGGCGCCCACGGACGACGCAACGATCGTGATCGTCGGAAAATCAGAGGACGAACGTCTGGGAAGCATTCTGCACGCGCCTACCGCGCCCGTGCTCTCAAAGCCGAATACGCCCGTCCCGACGGCGGTCCCGACCGCGATCCCGCTGCCGACTTTGACCCCGGAGCCCACAAAAAAGCCCGCAAGCGCGCCGAGTAAGGCCGCGCCGCCCGTGGAAGGCGAGATCGTGTTTGGCTTTGCGATCGACAAGCTCCTCTATTCGGTAACGCTCGATCAATGGACGACGCACGCCGCCGTGGACATCAAAGCGGACGCAGGCACGCCGGTCAAATGCGTATTCGCGGGCACCGTGGAACATGTTGAAAAGGACGACGCGCTCGGCTATTCTGTCACGGTCAGCCACGCAAACGGGCGCACCACGCTCTATGCCAATCTCGGCGAGGACGTGCGCGTCAAGGTCGGCGACCGGCTGAACGCGGGCGACGTGATCGGCACGGTCGGCACGAGCGCGATCTCCGAATGCGCCCTCCCGCCGCATCTGCACTTTGCGATCACCGTCGACGGCGCCGTCAAGGATCCCGCAAAGTACATCCGGTTGGGATAAGATTCCAAAAACGCGAAAGCGGCGGGACGATCCGCCGCTTTTTGTCATGTCATGATTCCTTGTCGCCGAGCGCTTCTTTCACCCAGTTTCTGATCTCGTCCGGAACCGCCTCTTCGGCTGCTTCTTCGTTTGCGTCGGCTGCGGCCTCTACGGCTTCTTCCGCCTCCCCGATTGCTTCCTCCGCCGCTTCTTCTGCCGTTTCTTCTGCCGTTTCTTCCGCGGTTTCCTCGATCGCTTCTTCGGCTTCTTCGACCGTTTCTTCCGTTTCTTCGACGATCTCTTCAACTGCTTCCGCCGTCTCTTCCGCAGGTTCTTCGGTTTCGGCGATCACATCCGGTTCGGGCTCCGGCACCGTCATTTCGG
>JAFOQN010000034.1 GCA_017393775.1 Clostridia bacterium | reverse complement strand
TTTTCCGTCGGCATTCCGGCGATTTGCTGCTCGATGCTCGGCAACTACCTCGGTGCGCGCTACGCGATCCGCGGCGGCAGCAAAAAGATTCGTCTTGTGATGTTCTTTGTCCTCGGTCTTCTGTTCATTAAAACGATCCTCTCGTTCACCGGCGTAATCGATTTTTAACATCATCTTCATTACTGCAAAAACAGCGGTCCGGAAAACCGGACCGCTGCTGTTGGTTTTGGAATTACAGTTTGCAGATCAGCGCGACGAGCTGGAACAGCCAATGGGCTGCGATGCCCGCGCAAAGACCGCCGATCGTGTGACAGAGGATCGCCTTGCCGGTGAAGCGGTTGCAATGCAGCGCGTCCATCATGGAAACGTGGGTAGAAAGATACCCGCTCCAGCACATGCAGATTGCCGTGAACACCGCGATATCGTTGAGCACCGCCTTAACAGCAATGCCGCTCGAAACGCTGTCAATCACGATCTCGCGGATCATCGGAAGCGCCGCACCGGCGCTGCCCAATGCGGTCACCGGAACGCCCAATGCTTCATTGCTTGCAAAGCCGAACAGCGGCTTTAGGAGGAAGTTGATCTTCTCCGCAAGCCACGGAAGCGCGCCGATGCCCTCGTATGCGCCGCCGGTATAGACTCCGCCTTCCGGCGCGCCTTTGGTGAGCATCATGACGATCGAGCAGATGATGAGCACGCCCGGAATGATCGCAAGACCGAGATCAACGCCCTTTTTGCCGCCGTCCATCAGCGCGTTCAGCACATGCAGCGGACCTCTCGGCTTTTCGGCGCGTCCGTAGTTGTTCTCAACTTCGGGCTCGAATACCGCGGGTTCATCCTTGTCGAACTGCCGCTTCATGAACATGAGCATCAGCCGCGTCGACACGATCGCACCGACGACCGTTCCGAAGTTGCCGCACAGCGCCGCCCAGATGACTCCGCCGCCGAGCTGTTTCGAGAACGCAAGCATGAAGCTCGTGACAATCAGCCCCATGCCGAACGACGTGCCGAGGTTCGTCAGCGCCGGAACCTGATACGCTTTGAAGAAGCGGCGGAATTTGTTGTCGCTCGCAAGCGTCAGGATCGCGGGATTGTCCGATAGATACGTCGTGACAATGCCGAGCGCGGATGCGCCGGGCATGCCGAACAGCGGCTTCATCAGCGGCGAGAGGATCCTATTGATCAGCTCGACGACGCCGAACTCGCTCATGAGCTCGGACAACGCGCCCGCAATGACCGCCAGCGCCATGATGTAGAACACCGTGTTGAGCAGCAGATCAAATGCTGTGTTCATCAGCGTATTGATCGTGTTCGCAAGCCCCATCGGGATCGCGAAGACCGTAAAGAACGCGATGATCGCGAAAAGGCAGATGATCGCAACGATCGTCTTTTTCCGTTTTTCACGCGCCGGATCGATCGGCTGCGTCTTGTCCTTGACAAGCTTCTTCATGTTAGAGAACTGCCCCTCTGCCCCGAAGGACGTCCATTACATGTTGTAGTACTTCTCAAACTCTGCCGGATGCGGGATCTTCGAAAGTTCGAAGCACTCGTTGCGCTTGCGCTTGATGAAGTTCTTGATGAGACCCTCCGGGAACACGCCGCCCGCGGTGAGATACTCGTGATCGGCTTCCAAAGCGTCGAGCGCCTGTTCGAGCGAGGTCGGCAGATGATGCAGCTTCGCCTTTTCTTCCTCGGGCAGCTCGAAGAGATTCATGTCGTACGGACCCCAGCCGTTCTCATGCGGATCGATCTGATTCTTGATGCCGTCGAGACCCGCCATCAAAATCGCCGCGTAGCAGAAATACGGGTTGCAGGTCGCGTCCGGGTTTCTGAGCTCGAAACGGCGGAGCTTCGGCGTCTTCGCGTATGCCGGGATGCGGATGACCGCACTGCGGTTACTGGTTGCATAGCCCACGGTGACCGGCGCTTCAAAGCCCGGAACGAGACGCTTGAAGGAGTTCGTCGACGGGTTCGTGATCGCGCAGAGCGAGCTGATGTGCTTCAAAAGTCCGCCCATGAACCAGTGCGCTTCCTTGGAAAGATGCGCATAGCCGTTGTCATCGGAAAAGACCGGCTCGCCATTCTTATAAAGCACCATGTGAACGTGCATGCCGCTGCCTGCTTCGCCGTACACGGGCTTCGGCATCAGCGTTGCGGAAAGACCGAACTTCTCCGCGACGTTGCGGATGATGTATTTCACCATCATGCTGCCGTCCGCCATCTTCGTAACTTCGCCGAGGAGCGGTTCAATCTCGAACTGACCTGCACCGCCGACTTCGGGGTGATGATACTTCACGGGGATGCCCGCCTTCTCGATCTCCATGCACATTTCGCTGCGGCACTCATACGTCCGGTCGAGCGGCTTTGCAATATGATAGTGCTTCTGCATCGGAACGACGTAGCCGCGGCCCTCGGTCTCGCTGTTCCAGTATGCCTGCTCTGCGTCGACGAACGCCGAGATGGAATGGTGATCGACCTTCCAGCCGACCTGATCAAAGAGGTAGAATTCGAACTCCGGCAGAATCTTCATTTCGTCCGCAACGCCGCTGTCCTTCATGTACTGCACCGCCGCATGGATGATGTTGCGCGGGTACTGCGCGAGCGGGCGGTTCTGGGGATAGTCGATGATCATGGCGTTGCCGATCATCGAAAGTGTCTTAACGCCGCAGAAAGGATCGATCATCGCGGTATCGAGATCGGGGATGTAGACCATGTCACTCTTTTCGACGACGGCATAGCCGTAGTTGGATGCGTCAAAGCCGATGCCGTTTTGTAACGTCTCCTCGGTGAAGTTTGCTGCCGGAATGGTCACATGACGGAACTGTCCGTCGATGTCGACGATCTTGAAGTCGACCATCTTGATGTCCTGTTCCTTGATGAGCGTCATAATTTCCTGTGCGGTCATAAGAATGCGAATCCTCCGTTTTTGTTTTCTTTTCGGGGCGGTCTTCGTCCCTGTTTGACCACATTTTAACATACCGTTCCGCGTTTGTATACCGTTCCGGACCCTCTCAAAAAAATATAATAAAATCTTTGACGGAACGCCTGCAGCATGATAGAATACAGGAAATGCAACGGGAAAGGCGGAAGCGGACATGGAACCGAAAACCCTGCTCATTACAGGATTTATGCCCTTTGGAAGCGAGGACAGAAACCCTTCGTGGGAGGCTGTCAGCGCGCTCCCCGAGCGCATCGGCGATTGGCTGCTTAAAAAGCTTCTTTTGCCCGTGGAATTCAGTCGTGCCGCCGATCTTGCAGAGAAGGCAGCGGAAGATTGTCACGCGGACGCGATCCTCAGTGTCGGGCTTGCCGCGGGACGGACCGCCGTCACGCCGGAGTATGTCGGCGTGAACGTGCGCGACGCCTCGATCCCCGATAACGCAGGGGTTCAGCCCGAAGGCGAGCCGGTCGATCCGGACGGTCCCGCCGCATACTTTTCCACACTGCCGGTGCGGGAAATGACAAAGGCGATCCAAGGCGCCGGCGTCCCCGCAAAGCTTTCCTACACCGCGGGAACGTATGTCTGCAACGACCTGCTCTATTCGCTTCTGCACCGTTTTTCCGGCACGACGGTACGCGCCGCTTTTGTGCATATCCCGCTCGAAAAAGATCTGCCGCTCAACGAAAGCATCCACGCACTGACGCTCGCGATCGAAGTGATCTGACCGATTTTGACTATGAAACACCTGTTCAACAAAGGATTCTTCCGTGAAATGCTGCCGCTTGCGATCCCGATCGCGCTGCAGAATCTTTTGATGGCGTCGTTCCGCCTCGTCGACATGCTGATGCTGGGGCAATTGTCCGGCGATGCGCTTGCCGCTGTCGATCTTGCAAGTCAGATTTCGTTCTTTGTCGACCTTCTGTCCTTCGGCGTGTCCAGCGGCTGCGCGGTCTTTTTGGCGCAGTATCACGGGGCAAAGAACACCGACGGCATTCACCGCGTCATGGGCGTTGCACTTGTCACGCTCGTGCCGGCGGGCATACTCGCAACGCTGCTTTCGGTGCTTTTCCCGCACGCGATCATGCAAATGCTGACAAACGACGAATCGCTGCGCAGCATCGGCGTTTCCTATCTGTCCGTCGCGGCGTTCTCGTATATTGCGATCGTTGTCAATTCGATCCTCTCGACCGTCCTCCGTTCGACCGAAAAAGTGCATCTGCCGCTCATTGCAAGCGGCACGGCGGCGGCGCTGAATGCGCTTTTAAACTACGCGCTGATCTTCGGGCATTTCGGGCTTCCCGCCCTCGGCGCGCGCGGCGCGGGCATTGCAACGGCGATCAGCGCGGCGACGGGTCCCGTCATCCTGCTGATCGTTTCGATCCTGAAGCGCAATGTGCTGATCGCGCCGCTTAAGAAAATCTTTGACATCAAGCGTTTCTTCCTGCCGTTCTGGAAACGTTCTCTGCCCGCGTTTCTCAATGAAACGCTGTGGTCGCTGTCGATCGTGATCGTCAATATGATCTTCGGGCACATGGGCAAGGAAAACTACGCGGGTCTGTCCACGGTCCGCACGATCGAAAACCTCGTCTTTGTGTTCTTCATCGGCATCTGTCATTCCTGCAACATCATCGTGGGCAAGCATATCGGGGCGGGCGATGAGTCCGGCGCAAGACGGATTGCAAACTCTTTTTTGATCCTCACACCGCTTGCCGGGTTTGTGCTCGGGATGATCGTGCTCGTGCTGCGCGGTCCGGTCGTTGATCTCTTTCAGATCGGGGATTCGTCCAAGGCGGTCGCCCGCGCGCTGCTTCTCATGTACGCGTTCGAGATCGGCTTCCGCAACATCCCGTATATCGAGGTCGTCGGCATTTTCCGTGCCGGCGGCGACACCCGCATCGGTTTCTTCGGCGACCTTGCCGTGCAGTACCTTGTCGTGATCCCGATCGCCGCGATCCTCGGGCTTTGGGTCAAGCTTCCGTTTGTCACGACCTTTGTGATCATGCAGATCTGCGACGATATTGCAAAGAACCTGATCTACTTTTTCTACTATCGCAAAGGAAACTGGATCAAACCGGTCAGCCACATCCGATTTGACTGATCCGTTCGGAAAGGAGCGCGCATGGAAAAACCCGCATGGCTGTTCTTCGATCTCGGTTCGACGCTGATCGACGAGACCGAAGCATATGCCGTCCGCGTCCGTGAGACCGTTTCCGGCACAGACGTTTCTTACGCGCAGTTTGAAGCGGAAATGCAGCGTTTCTATGCACAGGGATCGGACGGCTATCAGGAAGCCGTCTCCTTTTTTCATTTGCAGAAGACGCCGTGGCGCAGCGAACCGGAACATCCGTACGCCGACTGCCGTGCGGTTTTGGAAGCGCTGAAAACACGCGGATACCGGCTCGGCGTGATCGCAAATCAGCAGCCGGGAACCGTTCTGCGGCTTGCAGGGTGGGATCTTGTGTCGTTCTTTGACGTGATCGCGGCTTCTGCGGAGCTCGGCATGGCAAAGCCCGATCCCGCGTTCTTTTATTGGGCGCTGAACCGGGCACAGTGCGATCCGCAAAATGCCGTTATGATCGGCGACCGTATCGACAACGACATCCTTCCTGCTGAAAACATCGGCATGCGAACCGTGCATATCCTCTCCGGTCCCTTCGCCGCTTACCGCCCCTCCTTCGATCCGTCCGATCTCACAGTATCCTCCATTTCGGAGCTGACCGATCATTTTTAAGCAGCAAAAAAGCCCGCGCGTTGCGGGCTTTTGTGTTTTCACAGTCATTCTGTCGGTTCCGTTGCCGCCGGATCCTCCAGAACATGGATTCCTTCCACCTGTCCCAGCCGCGTCAGTACAAGCGCTCTTGCCTGCTGCACGGCGGCGAATTCCCGATCGGACAGCGGTATGGTGAGTCCGGTGATCAGCGCCGGATCTTCGTATGCGGGAACAACGATAAACTGCCGTTTTGTGCCGTCCGGACGGCGCATTGCGAACGTCGGCAGCACGTCCGCTTCAATCAGCGTGACCTGACCGCTCACAACATTTTTCATCAGCGTGATCTTTGCAAACAGACCCGCCATGCAGGTCATCACCGACGAATTGTCAGTGAAATTGCCGAGCGAATACAGAACAAGCCCCGTATGCTCTTCGTCCGCGCGGCTGAACCGGACATATTCCGCGCCTTTTACACGGTGCGGATGTGCGCCGATGATGCAGTCCGCCCCCGCTTCAAAAGCCTGTCTCGCAAGTGTTTTGGTCTCACGCGACGTCGGATCGTCGTTCTCATAGTCCCAGTGTGCAAACAGGATTACAAATTCCGCCCCTGCGTCACGCGTACGCGCAATGCTGTCCCTGCATTCCTGCACGAGCTCCGTTCCGTTGCACATATAGTACCCGAAAGCGCGGTACGCATCCTGCCGGTTGATGTCGATATTCGCCTGATTCATCAGCCGCGTGAATGCGACAATGCCGATCTTCACGCCGTTGACGTCAATAATCAGCGGCTTCATGCGGTCCTCTTCATCGAGATACGTTCCCGTCTGATACAAGCCCGCCCCGCGAATGACCTCGATCGTACGATACAAGCCTTTGATGCCGCGGTCAAAGGTATGATTGTTTGCGGTCGTCAAGACGTCAAAGCCGTATTCCTTCAGCGTATCGATCAGTGAATCCGGCGCGTTAAACGAGTTTACGCCCGACTTCGGGTCGCTCCGATCGGTATACCCGCTTTTTTCTCCCGCAAGCGGCGCTTCCAGATTTCCGCACATCAGATCGACCGATTCGAAGATCTCGCGCATCGGACGGAAGAACGTTGAAAAGTCATAAGTTTTTTCCTTGGTTCGCACGCAGTCGGAAATAGAGCTCGGGATCATGATGTCGCCGACCGCACCGATTGTCACATAGATCGGCGTGGGTTCGGGCGTGGGCGTGGGCGTCGGCGTCGGCTCTGGTGTGGACGTCGGCTCCGGCGTGGGCGTCGGCACAAACTGCACCTCCACCATAGTGACGCTTTCCTCGGAGGGTGTTTCCTCCGAGGTCGCAAGCGGCTTATCCGACGCCGGCAGCTCTGCCTGCTGCGCCGTTCCTTCCCCGCATGCGATCACACCGAGCATCGCGATCAAGATCATGATGCAGGTCCACAGTTTACCGATCCTCTTCATCTGCCGCTCCCCAAAACCCGACAGCGCCGCTGTCTGTTTAATGGTATTATATCCTCTCCGCGCGCCGTTTGTCAACGACGCGGCTCATCTTTGGCACCTGTGTGATGCGGGTGCTGCAATCATCTGAAACAGAGGAGTAAATCCATTTTGCTGTAAAAAAGGGACGGGATCGTTGGATCCCGTCCCTCATGCTGCGGTTTATATCGCTCAGTTCATTGCATATTCGTATGCCTTGAGATAGTAGTAGTAGAGCGATGCCATTCCGTTCAGCGCTTTCGGCTTGTCCTTGTAGTTCTCGTTGTTCAGGATGTTCTGTACATAGCTCAGTCCGGCGATCTTCGTCACAGCCGTACCGCTGTCCGTTGTCGCTTTGATCGTGTACTTGGTTCCAAGCTGCTGTGCGCGAATGTTCGGAATGACTACCATGTAGCGTCCGTCTGCCTGCAGATGTGCCGCGTTCTCCGTGCCGCTGCCGATCGTCGCACTGAAGCTGCCGGTGTATGCAGAATTCAGTTTGAAGAACACCTTGATCGCCGTTTTGCTGTCGAGCACCAGCGTGTACTTCACCTCTTCGATGTCCGCGTTGGTCCCGAGTTCTGCTGCAAAGCCGGCGACTGCAGTCCGCACGGCATCGATGTCATAGGACTGGGTGTAGAACTTATCCATCTCCGCATAGTCCGTACCGATCGTCCAGTGATTTTCTTCCGCAAGGAACAGCTGTACGTAGTGACCGTAATCCGCGAGCGCTTTCAGCACGTTCACGATTTTGTCATTGAACAAGCTCGCATTCTCCTCGACCGTGATCAGGTACTGCTTGACGGAGTAGTCCTTCGAGACGGTCAATCCGTCGCCGTAGTGGTACGTTGCGGTGATCGTGTCCGCCATCTGCACCGAGTTCAGCTGGCAGGTGAAGCCGTAATACAGACCGGTGGC
>JAFOQN010000033.1 GCA_017393775.1 Clostridia bacterium | reverse complement strand
GGCAGGCGATGCCTTGTCTGTGAGCCTTGTCTTTGACAGACAGGGCTTTTTTTGCTATATTTGAGGCAATACGAAAGTTCTCGTCGATGACCGTGGTGTACATGTTCTCTTTATAGTGCTCCCAGTGACCGCTGCGCTCCCAAAGCGTACGGCGCAGAATGATCGGGGTAGAAATCTCAACGTAGCCGTAGCGCTTATGCACCTCACGCCAGTAGTCGATCAAGGTGTTGCGAAGCTGCATGCCCTTCGGCAGAAAGAACGGGAAGCCCGGACCCTCATCGAGCAGCATAAAGAGACCGAGGTCCTTGCCGAGCTTTCTGTGGTCGCGCTTCTTCGCTTCCTCGATGCGGGTAATGTACGCGTCGAGGTCCGCCTTCTTTTCGAACGCGGTCGCGTAGATGCGCTGCAGCATCTTGTTCTTCTCCGAACCGCGCCAGTACGCGCCGGCGACGCTCATGAGCTTGATGTTCTTGACCTTGCCGGTAGAGGCAACGTGCGGACCTGCGCAGAGGTCCACGAACTCACCCTGGCGATAGAAGCTGATCGCCTCGCCCTCGGGCAGATCCTCGATGAGCTCGACCTTGTAGGGCTCGCCCTTTTCCTTCATGAACGCGATCGCCTCTTCGCGCGGAAGCTCGAAGCGTTCCAGCTTGTGGTTCTCATTCACGATGCGGTCCATTTCCTTCTCGATCTTCTTGAAATCCTCGGTCGTGAAGGGTTCGGGCGCGTCGAAGTCGTAATAGAAGCCGTCCGCGATCGCAGGACCGATGGCAAGCTTCACGTCCGGGTACAGACGCTTCACTGCCTGCGCCAGGATGTGCGAGCCGGTGTGGCGATACGCCCAGCGTCCGTCCTCGTCTTCCCAGGTCAGAAGCTTCAGCGTGCAGTCCTTTTCGATCGGGCGGAACGCGTCTGCGCGTTCGCCGTCGATCTCGCAGCAAAGGGTCGCCTTTTTAAGGCCGTTGCTGATCGCGCCTGCAATGTCCAGCGCGCTCATGCCGTTTTCAAATTCCCGCTTGGATCCGTCGGGAAACGTAATGATCATACCGATTACCTCCTGTTATGAAAATAAAAAAACGTCCCTTTCGACAAGGGACGCTGTTTTTTTGCGTGGTTCCACCCTATTTGGTGCTCTTGTTCGCTGTAACGGGCGAGCCCGCTTTGATCCTCCGGCGGTCTTCCCGCTGTGCTTCGTGCGGCGCTTTCACCATCCGCCGCTCGCTTTCCGAAGCCGATAAGCGCTACTGCTTCCGGATTCGCTTCAAAGATAGAAATATTATACCACACAACCTCCGTTTGTCAACCGGAAAATTTACAGAACGGACCGTCCGCATAAATTGACAGGAAATGTCGATTTTGGTATACTTTACACTATGAAAAAGAGGAAGAAACGGAGAATTGCAAACCCGCTGCGCTTTGCGGTCGGCATCGCACTGATCATTCTCATTCTGCTGATCTGCATCGTCATGATTGCCGCGATCGCAGGCTGCTTCGACGCGCCCGATCCGGTGGCGGAAGCGCCGGCGGAAACACCCGCGCCGACGGCTGCGCCGACGTCCTCGCCCTCCCCCACGCCGGAACCAACCTGGGAGGAGCAGCGCCTTTCCTCCATCGAACACTATGTCCGCGCGTACGGCAACTGCCCGGACGAAGCTGCGGTTTCCGCGCGCATGGCGACGATGGCGATCGATCCCCAACAAAAGATGGTCGCCTTCACCTTTGACGACGGTCCCCGCACCGGCATCACGAATCAAATCCTCGACATCGCCGAGGAATACGGCGTCCGCGTCACGTTCTTCATCAAGGGCGACAACATCGCAAGTCACGAGGAAGAGCTGATGCGCATGCTGTCTTTGGGCTGCGAGATCGGCAACCATACCTGGATGCATACGAACGTCGAGGAGCTTTCCGCGTCCGAAATGCGCGACGAGATCGGCAAGGTCAACGACGCGATCCGCGACCGCTTCGGCTATCCGATCCGTCTGTTCCGCCCCCCGTATATCAAATACGGCGACAAGGGCAGCGACACGCGCAACACGCTCGTTTCGTTGATGGAGGAATGGAACATGGCGATCATCAACCATACCCGCAGCACGCACGATACCTATGACAGCTACAACGCCGAGAGGATCTATCAGCGCGGCGTTCTGGAAACGGACGAGCTCGGAAAAAGCCTCGACGGGTCCATCATCCTCTGCCACGACAAGCAGCAGAAGACCGTCGACGCGTTCAAAAAGATTGTGCCGGAGCTGCTTTCCCGCGGGTATCAGTTCGTGACTGTTTCGGAGCTTCTGCACTATTCCGACGACGGATTCCACGCGGGCTGGATCTATTCGTCCGCAAACTGAAAGGAGAGACGCATGAAGGTCAAGCTGACGGTCCTTGAAAGCCGCTGCCGCGACGGACTTTGCGCCGCAGGCGACTTCTACCTTGTTGAACAGACCTGTCCTCCGCTCTGCCACGAGCTTTGGAGCGTGATCTATCCGCAGGTCTTTGCACTCCTGAACGGTGCGAAGCTCGACCACGGCGACACGCGCGTTACCTTCTTTGAAGCATCCTGTCCCGACGGTGGACGTGTCAGGATCCGCGGTGAGATCGTCGATCCGCTCTGAAGTTCCGCTTTCCGAAAACCTACCCAACTTTACAGAAAGGCATGCCCATGTACAAACGTATTCTTGCCTGTTTCCTGTCACTGCTTTTGCTCTTCGCGCTTTCGGCGACGGCGCTTGCCGACGATTCGGCGACCCCGGAGGATCAGCCGGACCTTGATGAGATGAACCGGAATTTCGAGCAGTTCGGCAACGTCGACTCGGTCGAACGCGATGAAAACGGCAAGCCGGTCTCCGTCAACGGCTGTCCCGTCCGGCAGGTCCGCGCGGGGATCAACCTGCGTTCGAACAGGGCGGCGTATCAGTACAGCATCTGGTTCACGGAGTATCCGTTCTGGCAGCCGGCAACGCAGTACGACGGCAATCTTGCCGTGATGTCGCTTGCGATGGCGCTTTCCGCCAATCGCGCCATGAATCCGTCGGAGGATCGGAAGACGTGGTTCGATCCCTCCCTGCATCTGGAAAAATACCTGACCGACGCCGGGTTTTCCCATATCCGCAAGGACGACTACTCCAAGGAGACCAGCATGTACACGATCTCCATGGCGATGGGCTCGCGCCTGATGGAGCGTGAGGGCGAGGAGCCCTTTACGCTGATCGCCATCGGCGTGTGCGGCGGCGGTTACGGAAACGAATGGCAGTCCAACATGACGCCGGGCGGCGGAGAGCTGCATAAGGGCTTTCTGTCCGCATCCCAGCTCGTCATCGACCGGCTTGCGGGCTATATCCTGACAAACGGCATCGAAGGCAATATCAAGGTCTGGATCTCGGGCTTCTCCCGCGCCGCCGCCGTCTCCAACGTCACGGCGGGGCTTCTGGTACGCGACGGTATGTTCCCGAAGGAGAATGTGTACGCCTATACGTTCGCAACGCCCGCCGCGGTGCACAATCCCCCGCAAAGCGGCTATGAGAATATCTTCAACATCCTGAACCCGATGGACGTCGTTCCGCAGGTCATGCCGTACGACTGGGATTTCGCGCGGTTCGGCACCGATCTCTTTATTCCCGTCACGGAGTTCTCCTCGTCCGGGGAGATCTTCACCGAATCCCGCGCGGAAACGGCGCGGAAGACCTTCGGGATCGAAGCGAATTACAGTCCCGCGCTGAACCTGCGCATGCGTCTGCTGCTGTCCATGATCCTGGACGTTGCGGAGAACCGGGAGCAATACAACGAACATCTGCAGCCCGCCGTCGTCGGCATCATGCAGAACGGCAACGCCTCCAACCTGCTCTCGACAGTCAGGGGCATGCTCCTGACGGTCAAGGACAAGGGCAGCGCGGGCAGAATGAACGTGGACACGCTGGTGAACTACATCTCCCGCGTGTTCGGCAACGTGCTGACGCGGACGGAGCTTATGGGCGCCAATCAAAACACCGGAAATTTAGCCCGGCGCCTGTTCAACGAGCATTGCGAGGACGCGTACCTTGCGAACATCGATCTGATCCGTGCCGGCTTCTTCGAGGATGACTATGAATTCACCTATGTGCTGATCCGCGGACCGGTGAACGTCTTTCTTTCCAACGCCCTCTACCCGGACGACAAAATCGAGCTGACCGTAAAAGGCGAGATTTTGCCGGACGAATCCCTTGTACAAGCCTACGCGGACAATACTTCGTTCCTGCATACGCTTACACAGCGGTATTACATGGAGCGGATCGCAAACACGAGCGTCATCGCCGTCCCGCACGACTCCGATTTCATCGTCACATGGGAAGCCGCAAAGGACGGAACCGTCGAGGTTTGGCTCGCGGATTGCTCCGTATATGCCTCCGCGCGGTACGAAGGCGCAACGTCCACGCCGTTCAGCGTGCATAAAGGCGATTCCGGCACGGCGTTTTTTTCCGAGGCAGGAGTCGGAAAGGGACCGGAAAGCTTTGAATCCACCGTCTTCGACGCGGCGGATATCGCAGGCTTTATCGGCGTCGACTCCATCGGCATCAACTGGCGCATTGCGCTGATGCTGTTTGCTGCGATCATCGGCATTCTTGTGACGCTGCTTATCTGGGTGTTCATTCGGCTGCAGCGCACGAGCAAAAAGCCCGGCATCATCATCTGGCTGTGTCTCGGCGTCTTCTGCATCGCCATGCTCGAAGCGGAACTCGCGTTCTGGTTCTTCGCGGACCATACGAATCTGCGTATGCTCTGGAAGATGATCTTAGGCGCGGCGCTTCTTGTCATCTTTCTGATCCGCCATTGGAGATCGAAGCGCACGCTTCTGATGCTGCCCGGATTCTTCATGCTGATCGCGGCGGACATCGTGATGTGCCTGTACGTTCTGCAGGGCGCGATCCTCTTTACGGTCGCGCACGCGCTGCTGATCTTCGCGTTCCTGTACAAATCGCCGATGCCGCTCAAGATGTGGATCCAATGGTTCGTGGTCTCCGCGATCGCGACCGTACTGATCGTGTTCGGCTTTCTTCCGAAGATCGGAACGCTCGCGTGGGGCGCGGCAGGCTACGCAGTCGTTCTGCTGCTTCTGAACTACACCGCCGGCGGGCAGCTCAATCGCGCACGGTTCGCCGCGCGGCTGTTCCTGCTTTCGGAAGCGATCCTTCTGATCTTCATGACCGTATTCAATGAGCCGATCCTGCACATCCTCTCCGTGCTGATGTTCGATACCGCGCTTCTCTTGATCGCCGTCAGCAAAACGGGCGTCGAACTGCCGAAGGAGCTTCCATCCGAAACAGAAGCGGAGCCGGAAGATTCTGCAACCGTCAAAGAACCGGAAATGTCCGGGACGGACGAATCTCCCGCGCCGCAGGAAGCTTAACTCCCAAAACCGACAAACGAGCAGGATAAAACCTGCTCGCTTTCGTTTGTTCTGTATTGATTTCGTCTTCAGACCCGCTCGACGGAAAGTGTGATCGCGTTGCCGTTGAGGTCCCAGTCCTTCGTATAGCCGAACGTACCCTCTTGGATGCTGTCCGCAAGGGTATCCGCCTTGACGCTCTCCGCGTACGCGTTCAGCACGCGCGCCGCTTCGCCGCCGTCCAGATAACCGATCCGGATATGGTCGGCGACTTCGAAGCCTGCTTCCTTGCGCATGGTCTGCAGCTTCGAAACGAGCTCACGCATGAGACCCTCTTCTTTGAGTTCCGGCGTCAGGTTCGTGTCGAGCACGACGGTCACGCCATTGCCCTGTTCACTGACAAGCCCTTCCTTCTGCTGCGTACTGACCAGCACATCGTCCGGTCCCAGCACGACCTCGGTGCCGTCAATCTCGAACGTGTAGCTGTTCCCCGCATGATGCGCGCTGACAATCGCATCGCCGTTTTCCGCAAGGTGCGCAGAGATCTTTCCGAGCAGCTTTCCGTAACGCGGTCCGAGAGTCCTTAGCTGCGGCTTGACCTTATAGCTCATCAGCGCGTCGGCGTTCTCGATAAACTCGACCGTCTTGACGTTCAGCTCTTCCGCTGCGATCGCCGCAGCGCGTTCCGAAAGTGCTTCGCCCTGCACATACATCTTTGCAAGCGGCTGACGGGTCTTCATGCCGGCGCTGCTTCTGGCGCTTCTGCCGACGGTAACGATGTTCAGCACCTTCGCCATCTCGTTTTCGAGTTCCGCATCGATGAACGATTCGTCCGCCACGGGATAGTCATTGAGATGCACCGAGACCGGCGCGGTCTTATCCACGCTGCGCACGATGTTTTGATAGATCGCTTCCGTCATGAACGGGCAGAACGGCGCGGTAAGAAGCGTGACGGTCCTGAGAACGGTGTAGAGCGTCATGTACGCGGCTTCCTTGTCGTCCGTCATCTCTGCGCCCCAGTAGCGGTCGCGGCAGCGGCGTACATACCAGTTACTAAGCTCATCCGCAAAGTCGATCAGCGCTCTGCCCGCCTCGGTGATACGGAACGCTTCGAGATTGCCGTCGACGGTCTTCGCAAGCGTCTGCAGTCTTGAGAGGATCCAGCGATCCATGAGAGAAAGATTCTCACGCTTCAGGCTGTGCTTGGTCGGATCGAACCCGTCGATGTCGGCATACAGCACATAGAACGCGTAGGTGTTCCAAAGCGTAGACATGAACTTCCGCTGATATTCGCTGACCGCCTCGCCCGAGAAGCGCGACGGGAGCCACGGCGCAGATGCCGTATAGAAATACCAGCGGACCGCGTCCGCGCCCTGCTTATCCAATACGTCCGCAGGCGCAATGACGTTTCCGATATGCTTGGACATCTTCTTGCCTTCCTTGTCGCACACGAGTCCGAGCACGACGCAGTTTTCGAACGGTGCTTTATCGAACAGGCAGGCGGCGACCGCCATCAGCGTATAGAACCAACCGCGCGTCTGATCGACCGCCTCAGAAATGAACGCGGCGGGATAGCGACGCTCAAACTCCTCTTTGTTTTCAAAGGGATAATGCCACTGTGCAAACGGCATGGAACCGGAATCGAACCAACAGTCGATAACGACCGGTTCACGCTTCATGATCTTTCCGCATTCCGGACACACGACCTCGACCTGGTCGATGTATGGCTTGTGCAGCTCGATGTCGTCCGGGCAGTTGCGGCTCATCGCCTTCAATTCCGCCTTGCTGCCGATCACGTGGACGTGACCGCATTCGCACATCCACACGGGCAGCGGCGTGCCCCAGTAGCGCTCGCGGGAGATGCCCCAGTCGATGACGTTCTCGAGGAAGTTGCCCATGCGGCCCTCGCCGATCGTCTCCGGGATCCAGTTGACGGACTTATTGAACGCAATCAGCTTGTCTTTGACCGCGGTCATCTTGATGAACCAGCTTTCACGGGCGTAATAGATCAGCGGTGTGTCGCAGCGCCAGCAAAACGGATAGCTGTGCTCAAAGGGCAGCGCCGCAAAGAGTTTGCCGCTCTCTTCCAAAGCCTTCAGAATCGGCTTATCCGCTTCCTTCACAAAGAGACCGTCCCACGGCGTGCCGCCGCACATATGACCGGACGTGTTGACGAGCTGCAGGAACGGCAAATCCCAGGTCTTTCCGACGCGGTTGTCATCTTCGCCGAACGCCGGCGCGATATGGACGACGCCGGTACCGTCGGTCAGC
>JAFOQN010000002.1 GCA_017393775.1 Clostridia bacterium | reverse complement strand
GATATCAAGATCAAGATGGCTGGCTGGTTCACCGACGGCACCGAAGTCGTCTTTGCTTGCGGCGGCGGCATCTACCTGAGCGCGGTTGCAGCGGCGAACGAAGCAAACGGCAAGGTCATCGGCGTTGACGTCGACCAGAGCGCAGAAGCGGATTGCATCATCACCTCCGCAATGAAGGGCCTGACCAATTCCGTCGTCCTCGCTCTCGAAGACCTCGCGGCAAACGGCGGCAAGTGGTCCGCGGACTATGCGGGCAAGACCGCTGTCCTCGGCGCAGCTGACGATTGCGTCGGTCTGCCCACCGCAGAAGGTTCCTGGAGACTGTCCACCTTCACCGTTGAAGAGTATGAAAAGCTCTTCGAGGATGTCAAGGCCGGCACGATCGAGATCTCCAAGGACACCGAGAATGCACCGGCAGTCACCATCGCGGTTGACTACAACGCATAAGCTCAAATCGATACAATCTATCGATCCTGAAGGGCTGGGCGCATAGCCCGGCCCTTCTTCTTTACCATTTTGAAATCACAGGGAATAGGGGGACGCAGCATGAGCGAATATGTCATTGAGATGTTGAACATCACGAAAGAGTTCCCCGGCATCAAGGCAAACGATAACATTACGCTGCAGCTGAAACACGGCGAAGTCCATGCGCTTTTAGGCGAGAACGGCGCCGGAAAATCAACGCTGATGAGCGTTCTGTTCGGCCTGTATCAGCCGGAAGCCGGCGTCATCAAAAAGGACGGCGTGGAAGTCAAGATCAACAATCCGAATGATGCGAACGCATTGCACATCGGCATGGTTCACCAGCACTTTAAGCTGGTTGAGATCTTTACTGTGCTCGATAACATCATTCTCGGCGCTGAGCCGAACAAAATGGGCTTTCTGAAGAAAGCGGAAGCCCGCAAGAAAGTTTTGGAGCTGTCCGAAAAGTACGGCCTGCAGGTCGATCCCGATGCGAAGATCGAGGATATTTCCGTCGGTATGCAGCAGCGTGTTGAGATCCTCAAGATGCTGTACCGCGACAACGACATCCTGATCTTTGACGAGCCGACGGCCGTTCTGACGCCGCAGGAGATCGACGAGCTCATGGAGATCATGCGCAACTTCACCAGAGAAGGCAAGTCGATCCTGTTCATCACGCACAAACTCAATGAGATCATGGCGGTTGCCGACCGCTGCACCGTCCTTCGCAAGGGCAAGTACATGGGCACCGTGGACATCAAGAACACGACCAAAGAAGAGCTGTCCCGCATGATGGTCGGACGCGACGTCAAGTTCGAGGTCGACAAGGCGCCGCAGAAGCTCGGGGATGTCGTGCTCGATGTACAGAACGTCACCGTTCCGTCCAAGCTGCATTCGAACAATGCCGTGAAGGACGTCAGCTTCCAGGTCCGCGCGGGCGAGATCGTCTGTCTCGCGGGCATCGAGGGCAACGGCCAGACACAGTTCGTTTATGCGCTGACCGGTCTTGACAAGATGTCCCACGGCAAGATCACGATGCTCGGACACGATATCACAAAGGCGAAGATCCGCGAGCGCAGCAAGCTCGGCATGAGCCACATCCCGGAGGATCGCCATAAGCACGGTCTCGTCCTCGATTTTACGCTCGAGCAGAACCTGGTTCTGCAGCGCTACTGGCAGCCGCAGTTCCAGAAAGCCGGTTTTATCAAAAACGCAGAGGTCCGTAAGTACGCCGAGCGCCTGATCAAAGAGAACGACATTCGTTCCGGTCAGGGGCCGATCACGGTGGCGCGTTCGATGTCCGGCGGCAATCAGCAAAAGGCGATCGTCGCACGCGAGATCGACAAGAACCCGGAACTCCTGGTTGCCGTGCAGCCGACCCGCGGTCTTGACGTCGGCGCGATTGAAGGCGTCCACAAACAGCTCGTTGCTCAGCGCGACGCGGGCAAGGCAGTTCTGCTCGTTTCGCTGGAGCTCGAAGAAGTCATGAGCGTTCCGGACCGCATCCTCGTCATGTACGAAGGTGAGATCGTCGGTGAGTTTAATCCCAAGGAAACCACGGTTCAGGAGCTCGGTCTGTATATGGCTGGCGCAAAGAATATGTACCGCGACGTCGAGAAGAAAGGGGGTGCCGAAGCATGAAAAAAGGTCTGATCAGTGTTCTTTCCTCTGTGATCTCGATCCTCATCGGTCTGCTGTTCGGTCTCATCCTGCTCATCATCGTCAATCCGGCGCAAGCGTTCCCGAAGTTCGGTGAGATGCTGACGGCGGGCTTCTCCAGCGCGCCGAAGTTTGCAAAGGTGCTGTATCAGGCAGCGCCGCTCATCATGACCGGTCTTGCGGTCGCATTCGCGTTCAAAACCGGTCTGTTCAACATCGGTGCATCCGGTCAATACACGGTCGGCGCATTCTGCGCGCTGGCCTGCGCGATCATCTTCCAGATGCCCTGGTGGATCTGCCTCATCGCATCCGCAATCGCTGGCGCGTTCTGGGGCTTCTTCCCGGGTCTCTTTAAATCCCTGTTCAACGTGAACGAGGTCATCACGTCGATCATGTTCAACTGGATCGGCATGATGGCGGTCAATCTCCTGTGCATGAACCTGCTGAATAAGGACGGCAAAAACGTCATGCTGCCGCCTGCGTGGGTTTCGAGCCCGATCAAGGACCGCACCGCGGCGCTGTCCTATGCCAATCCGAAGGCAATGATCCCGAAGATGGGGCTGGATAAGCTGCTCAATTCGAACTTCATGAACATCAGCATCTTCATCGCGATCGTAATCGCGGTGATCATGTGGGTGATTCTGAACCGCACGACATTCGGCTATGAGCTGAAGGCCTGCGGCTTCAACAAGAACGCCAGCATCTATGCCGGTATCAACGCAAAGCGGAACATCGTCCTTTCGATGGTCATTTCGGGCGCGCTCGCGGGTCTCGGCGGCGGCATTTACTACCTCGCCGGCACCGCGGAATACACGATCCAGAAGCTGCTGCTGCCGATGGGCTTCAACGGCATCTCGGTCGCGCTGCTCGCAACCTCGAACCCGGTCGGAACGATCTTCTCCGCACTGTTCATTTCCTACATCCAGGTCGGCGGCGAATCGCTGCAGCCGGTCTTTGCAAAGGAAATGATCGACATTATCATCGCGGTCATCATCTATCTGAGCGCATTCGCACTGCTGACGAAGACCATCATTTCGCGGTACATCCGTCTCGATAAGTCGAATGTCAATGCGGAACCCGCGCCCGCTGCGCCGCTCAAAACAGATGACAAGCCGACTTCCAAGGAAAGCGAGGGCGCAAAAGCATGAACGGATTAAACGTTTGGACCGTTGTTGCTGATATCATCAGCTCAACCATCGTATTCGCAGTCCCGCTGCTGCTGGTCGCAATGGGCGGTATGTTCTCCGAACGAAGCGGTATCATCAACATCGCTTTGGAAGGTATCATGATCATCGGCGCTTTGATGGGCTGTCTCATGATGCGCTGGCTGGATCCGCTCGTGGTGAACGGGCAGCTCGGCTCGCAGCTTGCCATGCTCATCGCAACGCTGTTTGCGGGCGTCTGCGGCATAGCATTCTCGGTGCTGCTGGCATTCGCGTCCATCAATCTGAAAGCCGACCAGACGATCGGCGGTACCGCGCTCAACATGCTTGCTCCGGCGCTGGCGATCGTTCTGACCTGGGTCGTACAGGGCCAGGGTCAGACGACCATTCTGATCCCGACCTGGTCGCGCATCACCGAAGCAAACTTCGGATTGACGCTCGAAAAGGGATCGTTCATTCAGGCGCTGTTCTTCAAGAACTTCTATCTGACCACGATCCTTACAATCATCCTGTTCGCGGCGGCGGTTATCCTGATGTACAAGACCAGATTCGGTCTGCGTCTCCGCTCCTGCGGCGAGCATCCGCAGGCTGCGGCGTCCGTCGGTATCAACGTATTCAAGATGCGCTACGCGGGCGTTCTGATCTCCGGTTTCCTCGGCGGCATCGGCGGTCTCGCGTTTACGCTGGCGGCAGGTTCCGGCTTCCAGTCTTCGGTCGCAGGTTACGGCTTCCTCGCGTTGGCGGTTATGATCTTCGGTAACTGGAAACCGTGGTCCATTCTCGGTGCGTCCCTGTTCTTCGCGCTGTTCAAGGTCGTCGGCGCATATGCAACGACGCTGCAGAAGCTCGGCACGGTCTTTAACGCGCTGTTTGGTTGGCCGGATAAGATCGGCATCAAAGAGGGCATCAGCTCCTATCTCTGGCCGATGCTTCCGTACATCATCACGATGATCCTTCTGGTGTTGACTTCCAAGAAGTCCCGCGCGCCGAAGGCGGAAGGTATTCCGTACGACAAAGGCATGAGATAACAACAAATCAACATGAAAGGACCGTTTTCGGACGGTCCTTTTTGTATGCAGCAAAACATAGCGGGAATGCTATATACATGTGGATCCTGATCGTTCTGTTTATATTGCTGTTTCTTTTACTGTTGCTTTCCATGCCGCTGATCGTTGAGGCGCAAGGACGGTTTTCCGTGCGCGGCGCAGTCGTGCATGCGCGCCTGTATCTTTTGGGACTGATTCCGATCCCGCTTCGATTGCGCGTGTACCTGTTGGCATCACCGCGCTTTACGCTTATTTTCGGGAAAAGGCGCGTCTTTTTGCTGAAAAAACGCAAGAAAAAAGAGGGCAAACGCCGCATCAGAGGCATACGTCTTTTGCGGCTTGATACAAAAACGACCGTCGGGATCGAGGACGAGCCGGCGGTGTCGGTGCAGCTTGCGGGAACGATTGCGGTTTTGCTGTCGATGCTCACGACGCGCATCGCCGAAAGCGGCTCGGCAAAGGCGCGGCTGTCCGAAAACACGCTGCTCCGGGTCACGGCGCGGGCGCAGGTAATCGTGTATCTGCTTCCGCTCATGCTGGGAATTGTACTGATGCGGTGTATAACGCAGCGCAAAGCGGCAAACAATACCGGTAAAACCAACGAAAAGAGGAAAACATATGCATCCTGTTGAAACGATTCTGCAGACGACGATGCGCGAGCTTAAGAACATCGTCGATGTCAATACCATTGTCGGCAATCCGATCTACGGCGAAGGCGGCGCGGTAGTGATCCCCGTAAGCAAGGTCTGCCTCGGTTTCTTTGCGGGCGGCGGGGACTTCCCGACGCAGGCGGTGGCAAAGAAGGGCGCGCCGGACTTCGATGCCGGTTCCTACCCGTTTTTGGGCGCAAGCGTCGTCGGCGTTTCCATCAGTCCGAAAGCATTTCTGCACATGCAGGGCGGACAGGTAACGCTGCTGCACGCCGACTGCGACAACACGCTGGACCGGCTTGTGCAGATGATCCCGACCGCCATGACCGAGATCCGCGACACGATCACAGAGATCTGCATTCATAGGGAAGAGACGTCTGAATCGGCTCCCGAAAACGCCCCGAAGGAGAAACCCGAACAGGAGCAGGAGCCGTGAAACGGTGGCTTGCCGCGCTGCTCTGCGCGGTATTGCTTCTGCCGGGCGCGACGCTTGCGGACGGAAAGACGGAGGATGTGCCAGCACAGGCGGCATATCTCGTCGAAGCGAACTCCGGCCGCGTGCTGTACGCGAAAAACGAAAACGCGCGCCTGCCCATGGCAAGCACGACCAAGATCATGACGGCGCTGATCGCAGTCGAATCCGGGAGGCTCCGCGAAACGGTTACCGTTCCGGACGAAGCGGCGGGCACGGAGGGATCGTCGATGTACCTGAAAACCGGCGAAACCATTCCGCTGATCGACCTTGTGTACGGGCTGATGCTGACGAGCGGCAACGACGCGGCAGTTGCGATCGCCTGTTTTCTGGACGGCAGTACGGAAGCCTTTGCGGCGCATATGAACGCGCGCGCAGAAAAGCTGGGACTGACTGACACGCACTTTGTGACGCCGAACGGACTGCACGATCCGGATCATTACACGACGGCAAAGGACCTTGCGCTGCTCGGCGCAGCGGCGCTCAAAAACCCGTTCTTCCGGGAGATCGTTTCGACGCAGTACCGGAGGACCGAGGGTTCGAACCCGCATACGCTGAAGAACAAGAATCGCCTGCTGTGGGAATACGAAGGCGGGATCGGCGTCAAAACGGGCTATACGAAGGCGGCGGGGAAGTGTCTCGTGTTTGCCGCGGAGCGCGGCGGCATGAAGCTTGTCGGCGCGGTGCTGAACTGCCCGACCATGTGGAACACCGCAAAACGCATGCTGGACGCGTGCTTTCAGGGTTATCGCGTAAAGCGCTTTCTTCCCCGCGAGACGGTTTTTTCCGTTCCGGTCGAAAACGGTGTGAAAAAAACATTGTCTGCGGCGCCGATCCTTGATATACTGTATCCGACGGAAATCGACGGCGAAGAGGTCTACACGGTGGAAACGGCGTTCGATGCATGCGTCGCGCCGGTTCGGGCGGGGCAGCAGATCGGCACGGCGAAGCTTTTGCGAAACGGCGTCACTGTGCAGACGGTCCCGATCGTCGCCTTTGAGACGGTCGATGCGGTCGGGTTTTCGTACTATCTCAAAAAGGCGGTGCAAGCGTTTCTCGGCTGAACCGCGGGCGGGGCATATGCGTTTACAAAAATTCATGGCGGACTGCGGCGTTGCGTCGCGCCGCGCATGCGAGACGATCATTTCGGACGGACGGGTCACGGTCAACGGCATCCCGGCCGTCCTCGGCATGTCTGTGGAGGAAGGAGACGATGTGCGGCTCGACGGAAAGCCCTTAAAGCCGCAGGCAAATCGCGTCGTGCTGATGCTGTATAAGCCGCGCGGCGTCGTCTCGACCTCCAGCGACGAAGCGGGCAGAAAGACCGTGCAGGCGTTCGTCTCCGAGCTTCCGTACCGGCTTTATAACGTCGGACGGCTCGATCTCAATTCTGAGGGGCTGCTGCTGCTCACAAACGACGGCGAGCTTGCGAATCATTTGATGCATCCGCGCTACGGCGTGCGCAAGACGTACCGTGTCGTGTGCGACGGAACGCTTTCGGCATCGGAGATTGCGACGCTGACGAACGGCGTTATGCTTGACGACGGGCTGACCGCGCCGGCAAAGGTCGCGAATATCCGCCGCTCCACCACCGGCGGTACGGCGTTTTCGATCACGATCCACGAGGGACGCAACCGGCAGATCCGCCGCATGCTCGAAGCGATCGGGCACCGTACGCTGCGGCTGAAGCGTGAAGCGTACGGCAATCTGCAGCTCGGCGATCTTCGCCCCGGTGAATGGCGCTACCTTTCCGAGGAGGAGATTGAAGGCCTCAAAGCCTGCGACGAGCGGAATGCGAAGCCCGCAGAGCATACGACTGTCTGAAAACCGCGAACATGAAAAAGCCCTCTCCCGTTTTTAATCGGGGGAGGGCTTCTGCGTGAAATCAGTCGTTTGAACGCTTGCGCTGCCGCTTTTTGACATGGATCCATGCGATCATGCAGGCGATCAGCAGGACGGCACATGCAATGACCGAAACGAGAAGCGCGGTCGGGATCCTCACCTGCCCGGCAGGCTCCGGCGTTTTGACCGCTTCCGCCGGCGATTCGCTCGACTCCGGCATGGCTTCCGGAGAGCCAGCAACCTCGACCGCAGCGATCGGCTGTTCCGTGGGTTCGGGCGTCGGCTCCGGCGTGGGCTCCGGCGTGGGCTCGGGCGTCGGCTCCGGCGTGGGTTCCGGCGTCGGGGGGATGTAGTCGCTCAAAGCTTCCTCGGGGATGTTCTCCAGGAAATCGTTTTTCAGCACATCCTCGCCGACGGTGCTGAACGCGAGACCGTAATCCGAGGGGGCATAGGAACGGCTCCGGACCCGGCTGATCGAGACCGTATCGTCTCCGCTGTGCCAAAGCTTGATCCCTTCCAGGGAAAGCTCGTACGCGGTCTTGCCGCCGAAGCTTTCCAACGGCGTGTCGATGTCGATCGTGATGCGGTTTTCGGCATAATTGTGGAAATACAGCTTTTTGACCTGCCATACGCCGTACTGCGCGGCGGATTCCGGATACTGCGCAGGATCCGCGGCGGTCTCTATGCATTTTTGTACGATTTCGGCAGTGAGCTTGTGCGAACCGTCTCCGTTGTCGCCGTTTTCGATGTCGTGCGTGATCACCACCTCCGGACGTACGCGGCGGATTTCGGCGGTCAGCAGCTCGTACGGATCGGGCGATTGAGAGAGCCAATCCTTCACAAATTCCTGATAATTGTTGGTATGCCAGCCGGTGAATTCAAAAAAGGTCTTGAAGTTTTTAAGCCCCATATGATAGGAGCCCCCGGCGCTTTCACGCTGACGTCCGATCGTGTCGCAGGCGATGTCCGCGACCTGAATCTTATAGCCGCGGTCCGTATAGGTGGGGATGACCGCGCCGAAAATCAGCGCGTCGTCATTTCCGTGCGTTTCCACAAGAAGGATGTCCGCCTTGTCAAGCGGTTCCTCCCAGGGGACCGCCTTTGCGGGCACCTGCTTCGCGCTGTAGGTGAACAGCTCGGCCATGTCGCCGCCGCCTTCAAGTACGGTCATACGAATCTCATGAACGCTCTCCTCCGGAAAGACCGTAAGAAACCGGATCTTGTCCGCATACGCGCGGGAGGAGACCACCTCGCCCGCATCGTTCAGCATTTCGACCAGCGCGCGCGCAGGAATGTGAAGCCACTCCCAATAGACTGCCTTCACAGGCTTCTCATCCGTCCACTTCACGGTGAACCAGTCGTTCGTTTCAAAATGGACAGTCGTGGAGAAGGTGTAGTCCGTAAGATTCTTCATATTGACGTTTTGGGCATGGACCTCAATCGTGCAGCTGGCGTTCATATGCCCGTCGGCAAACGCCGCGGCCGGGACCAGCAGGAAGAGCAAAGCAAGAGCGGCCGCAAGGAGCCGTTTTGTTTGCGCGCGTCTGAACATGATTTGCCTTTCCGCAAGGAACGTTCCTTGCTTCCTTCGAAATAAAATGACCGCGTAAGCCGCGATTCAACATTTATATTATGCCATAAATGCAGCGAAAGCGCAAGTACCGATCAGTCGAGTAGCCCCGCATATTGCGGCGCAGGCGCGAAATCCTTTGTATAGTTTGTGTAAAACCGTCGATTCATCGCGACGAATCCCTTGACTTTACTATACATTTCAGTTAAAATTATATTGGTTCAAGTTTTTGGAGAATGAATATGAACGGCTGAAGCACAGAAATGTGTTCATATACAGCAAAATCGAAAAGTGTTATGGAGGGAAACATGAAGAGATTTTTTGCAATCGTTCTCTGCCTGCTGATGGTTACGGCACTGTTTGCTTGCAAAGCGGAACCGCAGAAGCCCGAGGACAAACCGGCGGAAACCGAAACAAAGGGTCTGGACATCAAGGTCGGCTTTATCTGCCTGCACGATGAAAACTCCACCTATGACCTGAACTTCATCAACGCTGCAAAAGCGGCATGTGCAACGCTCGGCATTCCCGAGAGCAACTACATCATCAAGACCAACATCCCCGAAGGTCAGGAGTGCTACGACACCGCTGCGGACATGGCGGCTTCCGGCTGCAAGATCGTCTTTGCGGACAGCTTCGGTCATGAGGACTACATGATCCAGGCGGCGAAGGAGTATCCGGACGTGCAGTTCTGCCACGCAACCGGCACCAAGGCGCATACCGTCAACCTTCCGAACTATCACAATGCGTTTGCGGCGATCTACGAAGGCCGTTATCTCGCGGGCATCGCGGCGGGCATGAAGCTCAAGGAAATGCTCGACACCGGCAAGATCACCGCTGACCAGCTCAAGATCGGCTACGTCGGCGCGTTCACCTATGCAGAGGTCGTTTCGGGTTATACCTCCTTCTTCCTCGGCGTTCGTTCCATCGTTCCGGAAGTCACCATGGAAGTCACCTTCACCGGTTCCTGGTACGATGAGACCGCTGAAAAGGAAGGCGCGATGATGCTCATCAACAACGGCTGCGTGCTGATTTCCCAGCATGCAGACTCCATGGGCGCACCGTCCGCATGCGAGAGCATGGGCGTTCCGAACGTCTCCTACAACGGCAGCACCGTCAAGGTCGGTCCGAAGACCTACATCACCTCCTCCCGCATCAACTGGGAGCCGTACTATGAATACGCGATCAAGGCTGCTGCAAACGGCGAAGCGATCCCGGCAGACTGGACCGGCACCATTGCAACCGGTTCCGTTGAGATCTTTGAGCTGAACCCGGACGTTGCGGCGGACGGCACGCAGGCTGCGATCGACGCGGCTATGGCAGCTTTGAAGGCGGGCACGCTCCATGTCTTCAGCACCGACGCGTTCACCAAGGACGGCGCGAAGCTTGAAAGCTACATGGCGGACGTCGATACCGATGACGCGTTCACTCCGGACACCGAAGTCATCAAGGACGGTTACTTCCATGAGTCCGAGTACCGCAGCGCGCCGTATTTCGACATCCAGATCGACGGCATCACCCTGCTGAACGTCAACTTCGGTTAATTCGAACCACCCGATCGGGCAGCCTTTTGGCTGCCCGCTTTTTTTTCGCCTTATTCCGTCGTTTTCGTTTACAAACCGCATCATATATGGTATACTGAACTATCATCGACAGAGGTATGTCCTCTGCAGAAAGGATGTGCGACCTTGGAAGCAGTCAAAAATGCCGTCAGGATGGAAGGCATCACCAAGCATTTCGGCAGCGTGATCGCCAACCGGGATATTCATCTGGAACTGCATGAAGGCGAGATCCTTTCGCTGCTCGGCGAAAACGGCAGCGGAAAGACCACGCTGATGAACATGCTCTCCGGCATCTATTATCCGGACGAGGGACAGATCTATATCCACGACAAACCCGTCAACATCCGATCCCCGAAGGATGCGTTCGAAAACGGGATCGGCATGATCCATCAGCACTTCAAGCTTGTCGACGTGTTCACCGCAACGGAAAACATCATTCTCGGACTCAAAGAGGAGGGAATGCTGAACCTGAAACGCGCGGCGAAGAAGATCAAGGAGATCAGCGAGCGCTACGGCTTTGAGATTGATCCGAATCAGAAGATCTACAACATGTCCGTTTCGCAGAAACAGACGGTCGAGATCATCAAAGTCCTGTATCGCGGTGCGGATATTCTGATCCTCGACGAGCCGACGGCGGTTTTAACGCCGCAGGAAACGGAGAAGCTGTTCAAGGTCATGCGCAACATGCAGAAGGACGGCAAGTCTTTGATCATCATTACACACAAGCTGCATGAGGTGCTGGAAGTCTCCGACCGCGTTGCGATCCTCCGGAAGGGCGAGTATATCGGCGACGTTCTTACAAAGAACGCGAATCAGCAGAGCCTGACGGACATGATGGTCGGACGTGCGGTCAGCCTGAATATCAACCGTCCGCAGGCGGAGAACCTCTGTCCGCGTCTAAGGGTAGAGCATTTGACGGTCAAGGACGTCGAGGGCGTGAAGCGGCTCGATGACGTCAGCTTTACCGCCAATTCCGGCGAGATCCTCGGCATCGCGGGCATTGCAGGCAGCGGACAGCGCGAGCTGCTGGAAGCGATCGCGGGGCTGCAGGCGAGCGAGCCGGAAAGCAGCATCGTTTATATCGATCCGCAGAGCGGTAAAGAGCACAAGCTCAACGGCATGGATCCTTTGAAGATCATCCGCTCCGGCGTGCTGCTGTCGTTCGTGCCGGAGGATCGCTTCGGCATGGGGCTTGTCGGCAGCATGAGTATTGCGGACAACGTGATGCTGAGAAGCTATCGGAGAGGCAGCGGCCCGTTCCTGGACCGCAAGTTCCCGAAGACGCTTGCAAACAGGATTGTCAACGACCTCGAGGTCGTGACCCCGAACGTCGACCAGATTCCGCTTCGCCGTCTTTCCGGCGGCAACGTGCAGAAGGTGCTGGTCGGCCGTGAGATCGAGCAGAACCCGACGGTGCTGATGACCGCCTACGCGGTGCGCGGACTGGACATCAATACGTCTTACACGATCTACAACCTTTTAACCGAGCAAAAGATGAAGGGCGTCGCCGTCGTCTACGTCGGCGAGGATCTGGATGTGCTCCTGGAGCTGTGCGACCGTATCCTCGTGCTTTGCGGCGGCAAGGTTTCCGGCATCCTGGACGGAAGAAGTGTCACCAAGGAACAGGTCGGTCTCTTGATGACCAAGGTCGGGGGAGGTGTATAAGATGCTGCATATTTCGAAGCGGGCAAGCTTACCGACATGGAAGGCGTGGCTGATCCGCGGCGCGGCGATCGTGCTGGCGCTTGCGGTCTGTTCGATCGTCACCATGATCGTGACCAAGCTGAATCCGCTCACCGTGTTCAAGACCATGTTTGAGGGGACCTTCGGCTCGTCCCGACGCATCTGGGTCACCGTTTACCGCATCGTGATTCTGCTCGGCATTTCGCTTGCAGTCACGCCGGCATTCAAGATGCGGTTCTGGAACATCGGCGCGGAGGGGCAGGTGCTGATCGGCGCGTTTGCCGCGGCGGCGTGCATGTTCTATGCGGGTAAAATACCGTTCTTTCAGGATCCGAACATCTCTCTTGCGCTGAAGAATCTTGTGCTGATCCCGTGCATGGTCATCGCGAGCCTGCTGGCAGGCGCGCTGTGGGGATTTTTGCCCGCGTTTTTCAAATCACGCTGGAATACGAACGAGACGCTGTTCACGCTGATGATGAACTACGTTGCGCTGCAGATCGTGAAATTCATGATCGCCTATCGAGGGTTCAAGTACATCTGGTCTCCGAACGGCACGGTGGTCGGCATTCTCAATTCCAATGCCGCACTCGGTTCCTACGGGGTCGGCTGGCTTCCGGAGATCGGCGGCACGCGTTATCTGCTGCCGGCGCTGGTCATTGGGACCATGACGGTCTTCCTGTACCTGTACCTGAAATACAGCAAGCACGGATACGAGATCGCGGTCGTCGGCGAAAGCGAGCGCACCGCAGCGTATTCCGGCATCAAGGTCAATCATGTCATCACCCGCACGATGGTTCTTTCCGGCATGCTCTGCGGCATTGTCGGCTGTCTCCTTGTGGGCACAGACCGTACGCTCACCGACACGCTGGTCGACGGACGCGGCTATACCGCCGTCATGGTCTCGTGGATGTCCAAATTCAACCCGATCGGCATGATCTTCTCGTCGTTCATGCTCGTATTCATGCAGTACGGCGCGAAGGAAGTCGCAAGCCGGCCGGACCTCGGACTCAACCATTCATTTGCGGATATTCTGACCGGCAT
Organism: Clostridia bacterium; assembly: GCA_017393775.1. Lineage (GTDB taxonomy): Bacteria > Bacillota > Clostridia > Christensenellales > CAG-138 > UBA3792. Next base: position 115 of record JAFOQN010000002.1, on the reverse strand, counting down.
CATTCTGTTCTTCCTGATCGGCTGCGAGTTCTTCATCAACTATCAGCTGCAGTTCAGCCGGAATAAGAAACGGGGGGTGTAAACGCTATGTGGGAATTCCTGGTATCCTTCATTC
>JAFOQN010000032.1 GCA_017393775.1 Clostridia bacterium | reverse complement strand
GATGACGTTCGGCTTCAGCCGTGACGACGCGGGCAAGTTCCTGAAGGCGTACTACGACACCAAGATCTATGAATCCGATCCGTTCGCACGTCTCGACCAGAACGGCGTCGGCAAGCTCATGAAGATGGCTGTCACGCTCGGCAAGCAAGCGCGCCCGGACCTCGAGCTCGGCATTTGCGGCGAACACGGCGGCGATCCGATGTCCGTCGAATTCTGCCATGAGATCGGCCTCAACTACGTGTCCTGCTCGCCGTTCCGCGTTCCGATCGCACGTCTTGCCGCTGCGCAGGCAGCGATCAAGGAAGCGAAATAAGCCTTTCGGTTAAAGAGAATCAGCGCCTTCCCGTGTGAAGGCGCTTTTTCGTTCGCTTCATTCTTGCAAAACATCCGGAGATGTGATAAGGTATATTTATGGAAATATGCGTAAAAGGTCAACCGATCACATTTGTAGAGCACGGCACGCCTGCCGAAAAAGCAGGCGTACAGTGCGGCGACGTCCTTTTTCGCATCAATGATACGCCGGTCATCGATCTCATTGATTATGAAGCTCTGACAGCACAACGCGCTTTGAAGCTCGATCTTGAACGAGAAGGGAAGCCGCTTTCGATCGTTCTCAGAAAGGACGAATACGAACCGCTCGGTCTGTGCTTTGAAACGACACTGATGAGCCGTATGATGACGTGCCGAAACCATTGCGTGTTCTGCTTCATCGATCAGATGCCGAAAGGCGTCCGAAGCAGTCTGAACGTCAAGGATGACGACTGGCGCATGTCGTTCATCATGGGCAACTATGTAACGCTGACAAATGTCTCCGATGCGGAGTTTCAGCGTATTCTTGACCGCCGCGTCAGTCCTCTGTACGTTTCCGTTCATGCGACCGATCCTGCGATTCGAACAAAAATCATGCGCAATCCGTCTGCCGGAAAGATTATGGAACGGTTGACACAGCTGAAAAACGCCGGACTGCGATTCAACGCACAGATCGTTCTCTGCCGCGGATTAAACGACGGTGAAGTTTTGCAAAAGTCGCTTTCAGACCTTACCTCGCTCGTTCCGGCTTGCTCGTCTGTTGCGATTGTTCCGGTCGGCGTAACAAAATACCGGGAAGGATTGACAGAACTCGGCACGTTTGATTCGGAGCAAAGCATAGCGGTGATCGAAACGGTTGAACCGCTGCAGAAGGAGTATCTGGCAAGATTCGGAACGAGACTCGTTTTTCTTTCGGACGAATGGTATCTGAACGCCGGTATTCCGCTGCCAAAGCCTGAGGCGTATGAAGAATACGATCAGATCGAAAACGGCGTCGGTCTCTTACGAATGTTCGAGGAAGACTTCCGTTATGCGCTATCCGAACAGCAAAATCGAAAAGAACCGAAACGTTTTTCCATCGCCGGCGGAACGGCGGCATATCCGTTCTTCCGGGAACTGTACAAAGAACTGGAACCTTACGGGATCCAAACGGATCTATTTCCGATCCCGAACCTCTGGTTCGGCGGAAACGTGCATGTCGCGGGACTTGTCACCGGGAGCGACCTTTTGACAGAGCTGCAGGACAAATCGCTTTCCGATCCGCTTCTGATCCCGAAAAATATGCTGCGGGAGACAGAGGACGTTTTTTTGGACGGCATGCTGCTGTCGGAAGTCGAGCGAGCGCTCGGCGTCAGTATCCGTACTTTTTCGGATGGAACGGAACTCATTTTGCGTGTATTTGAGGAGTAAACTATGGCAAAACCTTTGGTAGCGATCGTCGGCAGACCGAATGTCGGCAAATCAACATTATTCAATCGCCTGACCGGCAAGCGTATCTCGATCGTTGAGGATACGCCCGGCGTCACACGCGACCGCATCTACGGCGACGCGGAATGGCTTGACCGGAAATTCACGCTGATCGACACCGGCGGCATCGAGCCTGCAAGCGAAGATAAGATCGCCGTTCAGATGCGACGCCAGGCGGAGCTTGCGATCGAGACGGCGGACGTGATCATCTTTCTGACCGACGGACGCGACGGCATGACCGCAGCGGACCGCGAAGTCGCTTCCATGCTTCGTCGCTGCAAAAAGCCTGTCGTACTCGGCGTAAACAAGCTCGACGCGCCGAAATATCATGAGGCGATCTATGAGTTCTATGAACTGGGCTTGGGCGAACCGTTCATTCTTTCCGGCGGACAGGGGATCGGTCTCGGCGACCTTTTGGACGCTATATGCGGTTACTTCCCGGATGCGGAACAGGCAGAGGACGATCCGCGCATCCATATCGCGATTGTCGGCAAGCCGAACGTCGGAAAATCGAGCCTGACAAACGCGCTTTTGGGCGAAGAACGCGTGATTGTTTCGGATGTCCCCGGCACAACGCGCGACGCCATCGACACGCCGTTTGAACAGAACGGAAAACCGTATGTGCTGATCGACACGGCAGGTATCCGCAGGAAACGCGCGATCGAGGACGAAAGCATCGAGCGCTACAGCGTGATCCGCTCGCTTGCCGCGATTCGACGTGCGGACGCGGTGCTGTTTGTATGCGACGCGGAGCAGGGACTGTCCGAACAGGACGTTAAGATCGCCGGATTCGTCCATGAAGAGGGTAAGCCTTCGGTTGTAATTGTCAATAAATGGGATCTGATCGAAAAGGATACCCACACAATGGACAAGTTCAAAAAAGATATGGCGAACGATCTTGCTTTCATGAATTATGTCCCGTTTCTGTTCATCAGCGCCATGACCGGACAGCGCGTGCACAAGGTTCTGGAACTGGTGAACGAGGTCTATGCGCAAAGCACGCGCAGGATTCCGACCGGCATGCTGAACGACGTTCTGAACGAAGCGGTGTCGATGTCCGAACCGCCCGCGCAGAACGGCAGAAGATTGAAGCTCTTTTACGCAACACAGGTTGCGATCCAGCCGCCGACGTTTGTGATTTTTGTCAACGACTCGACGCTGGTGCATTTTTCCTACGAACGTTATCTGGAGAATTATTTCCGCAAGACCTTTGGCTTTTCCGGGACGCCGATCAGGATTCTGTTCCGGAATCGGACAAAAGAGGAGTAATACGATTTCATGATCGGAGACTGGAACGCAATCGCGATCGCCGTGATCGCCATAACCGGCTATCTTGTCGGGAACTTTCAGACCGCGCTGATCATCAGCCGGTTGAAGTTCCGTGATGACGTGCGCCTGTACGGCAGCGGCAACGCGGGAACGACCAACATGGTCCGCGTATACGGAAAGAATTACGGACTTCTGACGTTTATCGGCGACGCCGGGAAATGCGTCGGCGCGTTCTTTCTCGGAAGGCTCCTCGGCAGCCTGTTCCCGATCAATCCGTCCGATCCCGCTGTTTCGATTCTGCTCGGCGGATATATCGCAAGCGCCTGTTCCGTACTCGGACACTGCTATCCGGCATTGTTTGAATTTCGAGGCGGCAAAGGCGCCGCTTCGGCATATGCGATGACGTGGTGCCTGTGCTGGCAGGCGGCGCTTGTTTCAACGGTCATTGCGATCGTAATCTTCCTGGTGTGGAAACGCGTTTCGCTTGTTTCGATTCTGACAGCCATTTCGTATCTCATCGCCACTTATATCGTTTGGGCGACCGGCTACGCAGATCAGTATCTGCTGTTTTTCGTCGCACCGGTCGTACTTCTTCTGCTCATTAGGCACAAGGACAACATCGTACGATTATTAAAAGGGGAGGAGAAAGCGATCTCCTCCGGTGATAAACATTAATCTGTCATCCTGCTCCGCAACGCGGTCAGGATCTTTTTTTCCATGCGTGAGACCTGTACCTGCGACACACCTAAGATGCTCCCGACTTCAGTCTGTGATTTTTCCTCGCGGTAACGAAGACGCACCAGAAGACGCTCACGCGCCGAAAGCGATTGCATCGCCGCACTGAGCGTCAGCCTTTTTACGGAAAGTTCCTCTTCACTTTCGGTTCCGATCCGGTCGAACCTGTTTCCGCTGCCGTCCGGAAGCGGCTCATCGAGCGAGCCCACGGGGGTGTCGCTTGCGAGAGCCGCCGCAAGCTCCTCACGCGAAACGCAAAGCCGTTCCGCAAGCGTATCGATTGTCAGATCGGGATTTTCCGCAAGCTCTTTCCGCACACGCTGTGCAAGCGATTTTGCGCTGCGGGAAAACTTGATGATCCCGTCGTCACGCAAAAACCTACGAATCTCGCCGGCGATCAGCGGGACCGCATATGTCGAAAAACACACGTTGAACGAGGGGTCGAATTTCCGTATTGCTTTTAAAAGCCCGATCGATCCGAGTTGCCGAAGATCTTCCGGTTCGATCCCGCTGTTGCTGTATCGCTTTGCAATCGCCGATACGAGCGGCAGATTATCTTCCAAAAGCTGCCGTTCCGCATCCGGATCTCCGCTTTGTGCGATCCGGATCAGATCCAAAAAGGACCCGCTGTCAGTTTGCATGACGGATGTGCTTCCGCATCGTAACAACGGTTCCGGCGCCGACTTCGGATTGCACGTTTACAGAATCCATGAAAGCTTCCATCACGGAAAAGCCCATGCCGGAACGCTCCAGCTCTGGCTTGGATGTAAAGAACGGTTTTCTGGCAAGCTCAATATCGCCGATTCCGCATCCATCGTCCTTTACGATCACGGTCAGATCATCGTCTTCTATTTCCATCTGCATCGTCACGATACAGTCCATGTTCTGATCGTAGCCGTGAATGATCGCGTTTGTAACCGCTTCTGAGACAGCCGTCCGTATATCGGACAACTCTTCGATACCGGGATTCATCTGAGCGGCGAACGATGCCGCGGCGGCACGCGCAAAGCTCTCGTTTCCGGAGAGAGATAAAAAGCGTACTTCCATTTCATTATGCATAACGTGCCTCCTTACTGCCGTTCTACGATCGCATACAGTCCCGACATCTGAAAGATCCGGTCGACCGACGCATTCATGCCTTTGACGATGAGCTTTCCGCCTCGCATCGAAAGTTTTCTGAACCGTCCGAGGATCACACCCAATCCCGCGCTGTCCATGAACGTCATTCCCGACAGATCCAGAACAAGTTCATGAACCGTAACGTCACGAAGCAGTGTGTCCAGCATGATTCGCGTCTGCTCCGCGCTGTGGTGGTCCAATTCACCGGACAGTTGTACCGAAAGCCGCGGACCACGCTTTTGTGCATTCAATTCCATATGGTTACCTCCGATTCTGATTCAAGTATAAATACACCGTATGTGCGCTGCATCCTTTTGAGAAAAAGGACAAGCTTTGCAGGGTTAATGCTTGTTTTGTCGAATACAATGCGGTATGAAGATTCTGCGTATCATTCTGTGCATTGCTATGATCGGTTTTTTGGTTCTGACGCCGAAAACACTTATAAAGGGCGCGCAGACGTCTTATGTTGACCAGCGATTTGTCCGTGACACGGATCGGTATACCGGTTCCATCATGCTTTATCACATCGTGCGGCACCGTCCGTATGCGGGAAGTCTGACGCAATGGTTGAAAACGCGTGCCGCCGCATACGAAAAGAAGCATAAAGGCGTGTATATCGAGATCGAGGGCATGGATGAACAACGCTTTGAAGAGCGCCTAAACTACGGTCAGCGACCGGATGCGTATTCGTTCTTTTCGGGGACGATGTACCCGGATCAGTTAAAAACGATCGAAAATCTGAATTTCCCGTACCTCGAGGGTATCGTTCAGACAGACCGCTGTTTACCGTATTGCTTCTCAGGATATTTGAAGCTGATCAAGACGCCTGAAGAGGCGGAGGAAACCTTTTACTTCGCAAACGAAATTCTTGCGGCAAGAGCGAGACAGACGCATAAAACGGATACAGAGGAGAGGGCCGACGTTCTGTATCTGGATTTTCGAAGAGCCGGGGATCTGCTTCGATATAAAGACGGTTTTGCACTCTCTGTGTTTGAACCGATCGACAATTTTACCGACGCCGTTTGCTGGATGGGGATCGACCGTGAGACGGACGATGCAAAATCCGCTGTGATTCTTGATTTTATCGGTTTTCTCACAGATCCGGATTCCCAGCAGACACTCAATGCGCTCGGACTTTTATCTGTCAGATCCGATGTGAGAAATACTCCGCCGGAACCATCCCTGAAACGCGTATTCCGTGCCTATGAAACGGTCACGACGGTTGATCCGTTCCGCTGGAACCTGCAATATGACAGTCTCAGAGAAGATGCCCGAAAGGCGATAAACGGAGATACCGATGCACACAATCGGTTCACAAATCGTTTTCGGGAATGTTGCAGTTAGGTGTTGTGCAGTGCTCAAGATTTTGCTATAATACAAGTATGAAAGTATTTAGGGGTAATATGGAATTGCCGGACTCGTTCGGCGCTGAACCGAATATCCCTCTTTCCGAGCTGACAAGCTTTCGAATCGGCGGAGCGGCGCAGGTTGTTCTGCAACCGCGAACCTATGATGCGATCGAAGAGATCGTTTCCTTCGCAGATCGGAACGGTATCCCGCTTGCGCTGCTCGGGAAGGGAACGAATATTCTTGCTTCCGACAAGGGCTTTCAAGGTTTTGTTCTTCGCTTTGATACCCCGATGCATGAGCCGGTCTATCGGGGAACGACAGTCATTGCATGCTGTGGGACTTCGTTGACGTCGCTTGCACGCGATACGGTTCGACACGGATTAATGGGGCTGGAGAAGCTTTGCGGGATTCCCGGCACGCTCGGCGGCGCCTGCGCAATGAACGCGGGTGCATACGGCGGAGAGATCAAGCAGGTATTGAAGCGTATCCGGGTGTTGAAAAACGGAACGGACCAATGGATCGACGTCGGGGAAGACGATCTCGGCTATCGAAGGAGCGCGTTTTCCTTCCCGGACTGTATCGCTTTGGAAGCGGAGTTGTCTTTGAAAGAGGATGACGGAAGCGCGCTTCACACGATGCAGAACTGTATCGAAAAGCGCAGAGAAAAACAGCCTTTGGAGCTGCCTTCGGCGGGGAGCACCTTCAAACGTCCGGAAGGACACTTTGCCGGCGCATTGATCGAGCAATGCGGCTTGAAGGGCTTTTCGATCGGCGGCGCAAAGGTTTCGGAAAAACATGCGGGCTTCATTGTGAATACCGGATGCGCAACCGAGGCGGATGTTGCAGCTTTGATCGCGTATGTACAACAAATTGTAAAGGAGCGGACCGGCGTCAGCCTGGAGCCGGAAATCAAACGAATCTGAAGGTGGTGCGGATATGGATCTTCTGATCGTAACGGGCATGAGCGGAGCGGGGAAATCGCTTGCTTTGAAATCGCTTGAAGACATGGGCTTTTTCTGCGTGGACAACCTTCCGTCGCCCATGCTTGCGGAATTTACCTCTCTGTGCGAGAACGCGAATCCGCCGATTCAACGAGCGGCGGTTACGTTGGATTCGCGTGAAAGTCTGCTGTCGAGAAGTCCTGAGATGGTGATTTCCGAGATCAAGCGACTCACAGTGCCGTATCGGATCCTATTTCTCGACGCACGCGACGACGTTCTGAAGCGCCGCTATAATGAGACGCGCAAACGCCATCCGCTCGGACTTTCCGGGGAAGCAGAATCCGGCGTAAGGACCGAGCGCGGCTATCTTTCCGTCATTCGCGATGCTTCGGACTTTGTGCTGGATACGAGCGATATCGCCGCGCGCGATCTTGCTTCCTGCCTGGAAAAGTTTGTACCGGAGATGGATCGTGAGCAGATGGCGATCGTCGTTTCCAGCTTCGGATATAAACGCGGCGTTCCTGTGGACGCCGATATGGTCATCGACATGCGTTTTGTGGAGAATCCGTTCTATCATGAGGATATGCGGTATCTGTCGGGATTGGACGAACGAGTTCGCACATTTGTGCTTTCACAGCCTTATGTGATGGAGTATCTTGACAGTCTTGAGAAGTGCATCACAGACATGCTTCCGCTCTTTGAAAAGCAGGACAAGCATATCCTGCGCATCTGTTTCGGCTGTACCGGCGGCAGGCACCGTTCCGTTGCCGCGGCGGAAGAGATGACAAGACGGCTCAGAGAACGCGGACATGCCGTTCGTATCTATCATCGCGATATCAGCAGAGAACTGCAGGACATTGAAAGCAGGATGGTGAAGAAACATTCATGAGCTTTTCATCGGATTGCAAGGATGAATTGATTCGCATACGCGTAAAGAACGCCGATCAAAGGCTGTCTCAGCTTTCCGGCTTGACCTTCACGTCCGGCGGGATCCGTATTTCACGACGTCCCGCGCTGTTCTATCATACCGAAAATCCCGGTACGGCAAAGCATATTGCTTCGGTTGCGCTGAGCCTTTATGATTTGGACGCAGTCGTCGAAGAGAAGCAGGTCGAACACCGCCGAAGACCGATCTATGAGGTCACGCTTTCAGGGCGGGAGATTGATCGCTTGCTGTGCGATACGGGCGCAATGGTGCAGTCGGAAAACGGCATACGGCTGATGACCGAGATTCCCGCGTGTGTAAATGAAAACGAAGAGAACCGGCGCGCATTTTTACGCGGATGTTTCCTGGGCAGCGGCAGCTGCGTCGATCCGAAGCGGGGATACCATCTGGAGATCATTTTCCGGTCGCGCGCCGTTGCGGACGCCGCAGTGGCTCTGATGCACGGATTCCTGCTTCCGGCAAAGATCTCCGTTCGCAACGGTGACCGGTTTCTTGTGTACTTGAAGGAAGGCGACGACGTCAGCGGCATGCTTGCGCTGATCGGCGCGTCCTCTTCCGCGCTCGCGCTTGAAAACGTCCGTGTCGAAAAGGATATGCGCAACTATATCAACAGAACCACCAACTGCGAATCCGCAAATCTCGACAAGCAGGTCGTCGCATCGATTCGGCAGCGTACGGCGATCGAAGCGATCGACAAACAGATCGGACTTTCGTCGCTCCCTGTCAGCTTGCAGCAGGCGGCAAGGCTGCGGATCGCAAATCCGGACGCAAGTGTACAGGAGCTTGCGGATCTCGCGGAAATTCAAAAATCCGGCATGTATCATCGGCTCGATCGACTGATGAAAATCGCCGAAGGACTGGAGGAAGAATGAACCGGCAGTACAGCGCTTTTGCGCACACATATGACAAAATGATGCACGACGTTGACCGTGACGCGTGGATCGCTTATCTCGACGGATTCCTAAAGGAACACGGCGCGCACGACATCATGGACTGCGCCTGCGGAACGGGCGCGAATGCGATCAGGCTATTCAAGCTAGGCTATCATGTGACCGGCAACGATGTTTCGCCTGACATGTTAATGGAAGCAAGGAACAACGCGTTTCGCGAAGGTGCAAAGAGAATTACCTTCATTTGTGAAGACATGCGAAAGCTCAAAATCCATAAAGAGATTGATGCGATCGTATGCGTTTGCGACGGTGTTAATTATCTGACGTCAATGAAAGACGTCGAATCCTTCTTTCATCACGCGGCAACATGCCTGAAGCCGGGCGGATTACTGCTGTTTGACATATCATCGGCATATAAGTTTCGCGAGATTCTTGCAACAAACACCTACACGGAAGAAACGGACGATTACGCCTATATCTGGAAAAACAATTACGATCCGGGTTCCAGGCTGTGTGAGATGTCGCTGACTTGTTTTGTGAAGCAGGGAGTGCACTATGACCGGTTTCATGAAACGCATCTTATGCGCGCGCATGCCGAAGAGGAATTGGATGCGGCGCTCAAAAACGCCGGTTTTGCAAACATTCAGAAGTACGACGCATTTACGCGTGATCCGGTGAAACCGGACAGCGAGCGGATCCAGTATGCGGCGGTCAAGGAGGAAACAAGATGAATCAGGATCTGATCCTGCACGGAATGCTTTGCAGCTGTGCGCTTCGCTTTGCCGCGATCGACGGCACGCAGCTTGTTCGGGATGCGCAAAAGACGCATAACCTTTCGCGCGTAGCGACGGCGGCGCTCGGCAGGCAGCTGATGATGACCTCCGTAATCGCTACCCTCTGCAAGAATGATACCGATACGGTTTCTACCGTGATCGCGGGCAGCGGACCTTCTGGCAACTTGGTATGTGTCGGACGCAGCGGCGGGCTTGTGAAAGGCTATGCAACGAATCCGGACGCCGAGCTTCCGCTTCGCGAAGACGGCAAACTGGATGTCCGCGGGTATATCGGTCTGCCCGGCAAGCTTACGGTGATCCGCGATCTCGGTCTTAAAGAACCGTATGTCGGCATGTGCAATCTGATCTCCGGGGAGATCGCCGAAGATTTTGCACAATACTTTACAGCAAGCGAACAACAGCCCTCCGTCGTTTACCTCGGTGTACGGGAAAATGCTTCCGACGGTTATGTGACGGGTGCCGGCGGACTTCTCATCCAGGCAATGCCCAACTGCCCCGATGAAGCGATCGATCGCGTCATGAAGATCGCCGACCGGATTCCCGCAATCGGTGCAAGAATCGCCGACGGGGAAGCGCTTGAAACGATATTGAAGGATTTGTTTTCCGATCTGGATGCGGAGTACACGAATCGCTATACACCGTCGTTTTCCTGCGACTGCTCGCGGGAACGTCTTGAGCGCGCACTGATTTCGATCGGAAAGAAAGAACTCAAAGATCTGATAGATCAGGACGGAAAAGCGGAACTGACTTGTCAATTCTGCGGAAAAGCTTATCTTTTCAATCGTGACGCGCTTGAAGCGCTGCTGATCGAAGCGACGGACAACGGAGGAACCAATGTGTGATAACCGTGAACCGGGCGTGATCGTACCGTTTCAACAGAACGCAGAGTTTTATTATCAGCGCGGCAGCAAGTACCTTTCCGAACCTGAGGATCTTCCGAAAGCGGAACAGTACCTGCGAAAAGCGTATGAAGCGGAACCGACGAGGGAGGAGTATATCCTTGCGCTCGCGGAGACGCTGTACCGCATGCACCGCTTTGAAGAGAGTCTCTTTGTCCTGCTGACGTCGCTTAATGATGCCAGCCAAAGCTCAGCGGAGATGATTTTCGGGATTGCATCTGTCTTTATGGGACTGGAGGAGTTCCGACCGGCGGAGCAATGCCTGAGACTGTGTCTTGATCGGGATCCGAACGGTCCCTATTCGGAGCGTGCCCTTGATCTTCTTGAATTGATTGAGGATGAGCCGGAGCTTCAGGCGCAGATCGGGCTTTCAGAGACAGAAGATATTGCGCTGCTGGATTCGATCCACCGTGCAAAAAGCATGTATATCTCCAACGGCGACGATTCCGGTCTGAAGCTTTTGCTGTCGATTGCAGACCGCTATCCGGACAGTGAAATGCTCGATATGGAGATAGCGATTATGCAGTTCTCGCTTCGAGAATATGACGAATCCAAAAAACGTCTGTTCAACCTGTTCAAACGGAACAGCAAAAGCGTACGCGGAAACGCATTGATGACGCTTTTGTATCATGTACAGAAACAGGATCGTGAAGCGCTCGAACATAGCAAAAAGATTCTGATCGATCCGGACTGTTCCCCGGAGGAACTCGGATATGCCGCGCCGATCCTGATGGAGATCGGCGAATACGAACGCGCGAAATATGCTTTGGAGCTTTTGCGGGATGCGCTGCCGTATGATACGGAGATGCTGCATCAGCTCGCGTTTTGCTGTTATGTGCTCGGAAGCAAACATGATGCAGAACGGATCTATGACGATCTCGCGCAGAGAAACGAGGACGACTCCGTCGCATATTACTACAAAAAGCATATCCGGGAAGATTCTGAAGCCGATTTCAAACGCAGCTGGACGATCAACTATGACGTTCCGATCCGGGAGGCCATCGTTCGACAGCGCCGGATCCGTGATGTCGCTACCGCCGGAACGGAAGCCATCAAGCAGACATGGGCAAACGACCGCGAGTTTCGGATGCTCTTGAAATGGGCGCTTGTAAGCCCACTTTCTCCTTCGGTGCGCGGTACGGCAAAGATGCTTTCCATTGTCGGAACGCCGGAAGCGGAACGGGAGCTTCGTGCTTTTCTGATCCGGTTCGATCAAACCGATGAGGACAAGCAGTTTGTGTTCGGGCTGCTGCTCGGGATGGAAGCAAAGCCGCCGTTTTCGCTGTATTATCAAGGTGAGTGGCAATACGGTATCGCGCGGCCGATGATCGTTCCATCGCATATGCCGGTCAGTTACGAAAGCATTCTCGGCATGATTTCGGACTTTTCCGAATCCATTCACGACAATATCCGTTACCGTGATCTGAAGATTCCAGAAGAACTTCGTGATGTCTCGGCACGCATCTTTTTCTTCTATTTGTCCTGTTATAAAAGTGAAAAACTGCCTCAGATCACGCGAAAGCAGGAGGATGCAATGGCTGCGGCGTTTATCGTGATGGGACTCGGCGCACTGAACGCCACATCCATCGAGCCGGACGTGATCCTGGATGTATTCGATGTATCCGCGAGACGGCTTGAAAATGCACTGAAACGAATCCTGATGACGATGCAGAAAGCAGGGGAGCATTGATATGGAGTTTATCGCAACGGCAAAGATCGGGCTGGAATCCACGGTCGCTTTTCAACTGCACAAACTCGGTATACTGGAAACCGAAACACTGGACGCCCGTGTGAAGTTTTCAGGCGGTTACGAAGAAATGGCAAAAGCGCTGCTGTGGCTCCGCACCGCGGAACGGCTTTTGATGACGGTCGGAACCTTTCATGCCGACACGTTCGATTCGCTCTTCGAACAGACAAAAGCACTTCCCTGGAATCGGTATCTGACGCCGAAGACAAGAATCCACATCACCGGCAAAAGCGCAAAGAGCACGCTCTTTTCCGTTTCAGACTGTCAAAGCATCGTCAAAAAAGCGATCGTGGAATCGCTCAAGGCGGCATACCGCGTCAACACCGTTCCGGAGACCGACGAAGAGGTCATCGTGGAAGTCGGTATTCTGCGCGATGAGGTAACGCTTGCTTTCGATTGCTGCGGCGCCGGTCTTTCCCGCAGGGGATACCGCACCTATAACGTGCCTGCACCGCTGTCCGAAACGCTCGGCGCAGGGCTGATCCTGCTTTCACGCTTCTTCCCGGATACGCCGCTCATCGATCCTATGTGCGGGTCCGGCACGATCCCGATCGAAGCAGCTATGATCGCAAACAATATTGCGCCGTCGCTCGGCCGCAGCTTTGCCGCCGAGCAATGGAGGTTTGTCGATCCGAAGATCTTTTCGACAGCAAAGGAGGAAGCAAGAGATTCCCGCAAAAGCGATAAGCTCCGTATCCTCGGCAGCGACATCGACCCGCACTGCATTGATCTATGCAAAAAGCATGCAAAGAAGGCGGGTGTGATGCTCGACTGGAAAGTCCGTCCCGTAAAGGATCTTGCAACCGAATGGCATAACGGTGTTTTGATCTGCAATCCGCCGTACGGCGAACGTCTTTCCGACGCAAAAGCGGTCAAAGCCCTGTATCGTGAGATGCATACCGTCTTTGAACGCATTCCGGATTGGCAGATCAACGTCATCACATCCAACCGCGATTTTGAATCAATCTACGGAAAGCCCGCCGATCGGCGCAGAAAGCTATCCAACGGCGGAATGGTCTGTACCATGTATCAGTATTACGCAAATCGGAATTGAACGTATAAGGCGCCTGAATCGGCGTCTTATTTCGTGATGTGCGTCATATGCTTTTGCGGGAGGATATGATGATGCGTAAACTCATTTCTGTATTGATTTCAATTTTGATCCTGGTCTCTTTTGTCCCAAATACGTCGGCAGACGGAATTACGCTGTCTTATTGCATTAAGCCGATTCATTCTGACATGTACATTGATGAGAACAATGCAGACGCATGGCAGAACATCGCCGGACTCACAAAGCTTCCGGCGGTTCTGACGCTGTGTCTTTCGGTAGACAAAGGCTTAATCGATGAAAAGGTCGAAGTGAAAGTCAGCGCAAACGCGGCGTCAATCGACGGTCCCTCCGCATATTTAAAGAAAGGGGAAACCATATCTGCAAGGGAGCTCCTTCGCGCTGCTGTCATGATCTCTGCAGGCGATGCGATCTATGCGCTTTCCGAGCATGCGTTCGGTTCCGAGGACGTATTCTTAAACAACATTGAACTGACCATGCGTTCCGCAGGGATCGACAAGAAACTGCCGAGTTGTCTCGGTACATATATGACCTTTTCCTGCAAGGAACTGATCGCACTCGGCGAACTTGCCGCAGAAAGTCCGACGTTTTTGAAATACTGCGGGGAAAAGTACGCAGTCCTGGAACATGCAGACGGCAGAAAAACTGAGCTTGCGTCGGCAAATAAGCTTCTGACGTCGCTTTCCGGCTGCATCGGACTGTTTACCGGAAGCTCCAAGTCGGACGGATACTGCGGGGTATTCGCTTGCAGACGCGGGGAAGCAACCTATATCTGTTCGATTATCGGTGCGCAGAACAGCAAGATCCGATTTGAAACGGCGACGAAACTGTTTGAAGAAGCGTTCGCGAACTATAAGTATTACACCATCTGCGATCCGGAAGAACCGATCGTGGAAGCTTATCCGGTGGAAGGCGGGGAAGTCGAAGCAATTGACCTGTACGCCAAGGAAAGCTGCGGGCTGCTGCTCAAGAAAAGCAATGGCGAACCGCAGAAGCGGTTCGACCTGCCGGATACGCTGATTGCACCGCTTGATCCGGACCATGCCGTCGGAAGCATTGCCTTCTACGACGCATCCGGAACGATGCTTCTGGAAGCTGCGCTGTATCCGAAGGAAGCCGTACGGTCGAGCGGATTTACAGAAACGCTGAAACTGATTATACAATCATTTTTGAAGGGATAACGAAGTGGGGGAATTGCACTTGCAATACCCCATTTTTTCGGTTATAATACCGATATGATATTGTTGCATTTAAGTACAATTATGCAGGATCCGATCGGATTTCTGAAACAGCTTGCCTGCATGCTTCCCGTGATGCTTCTGAGCCTGACGATGCATGAATGGGGGCATGCATACGCTGCGTACAAATGCGGGGACGATACGGCAAGGAACTTCGGTAGAATGACGCTGAATCCCCTAAAGCATATCGATCCGATCGGTTTTCTGATGGTTCTGATTGCCGGGTTCGGATGGGCAAAGCCGGTGCCCGTCAACCCGCGCAATTACCGTAATTACAAAACAGGTGAAGCGATCGTTTCGCTTGCCGGCGTTACGATGAATTTTCTGCTTGCGATCGCGTTTTCGATTGCGTTGATTCCATTGTTCCGGATGTATGCATCAGGACAGTATTCCTGGCTTGAAAACGGCATCTTGATCGATATCATCGTCTACGGTATCAGTCTGAACCTCATTCTGATGCTGTTCAATCTGATTCCGATCTATCCGCTGGATGGGTATCATATTTTCGAATTGTTGTTTGCGCGGCGTCTGCCGATGAGCGTATTTCTGTTTCTCAGAAGATACGGCCAGTATATTCTGATCGGCATTCTGATCCTGTTTAATGTGATCGATTTTCATCCGATCTCCGATCTGATCGGCAAAATCGTGATCAATCTGATGAACTTTGCTTTGCGAATCTGACCACAATGGAAGAATACCGCGTTTCACTTTCACAGTTTGAAGGTCCGCTCGACCTGCTTTTGCACTTGATCGATAAAGCGGAGATCAATATTGAAGATATCTTCGTATCGGAAATCACCGCGCAATATCTTGTTTATATGGATGATCTTTCAGATCTCGATATGGACCGTGCAAGCTCGTTTCTGACGGTAGCTGCGCAGCTGCTGCTCATTAAATCAAGAAGTCTTTTGCCGCGTCCGCCGGCGGAAGACGAGGAGGAAGAGGATCCGAAAGAAGCCCTGCTCAGACAGCTGCGCGAGTATAAAGCGTTCAAAGCAGCGAGCGAAGAACTAAACGAACGGTTCGAAGAAGCAAAGAAGGCGATTACCAGGCTTCCGGAAGACGTTGTGCTTCCGCCGCAGAAGTTTGAACTCCCGAATGCATCGATCGACAATCTCTATCACGCGTTCCTGGATATCCTGAATCGCGAGGATGAGACGGAGGAAAAACGGGACCGAACACAGAGCGTGAAGCCGGACACGTTTACGGTACGCGACCGTGTTATGCACCTGCGTACAAAGCTCAAGGAAGGTCGCGTGCGTTTTGCCGATCTGTTTAACGACGCAAGCACGCGCATGGAAAAGGTCGTGACCTTCATGGCACTTTTGGAAATGCTGGCGCACGGTGAAGTGCATATCACACAGGGCGCAACGTTCGCGCCGATCTATATCCGCGCAAAAGCGCTTTCCGAATACGACGGTGAGACCGTTTACATGGATGAGGTAGAGGACTGATGGAAATGAAAAAAGCCGCGATCATAGAATGTATGCTGTTTGTGGCTGGCGAGCCGGTGTTGATCACCGAGATCGCGCGCGTACTCGGGCAGGACGAAGCGTCTGTCAAAGCGCTGCTCTATGAAATGGAATTGACCTATCGCGAAGAGGGACGCGGGATCTGCCTTATGACGACAGACGATACCGCACAGCTTGTCTCGAACCGTGATTACATTCAATATGTCGAAGCACTCTTACAGCCGGAACAGAAAAAGAGCGTATCACAGTCGATCATGGAAACGCTTGCCGTCATCGCGTATAAACAGCCGGTAACACGCGCGGAGATCGAGGCGGTACGCGGCGTTCGGTGCGAGTATGCGGTAAGTCAGCTGCAAAAGCTCGGTCTGATCGCGGCGGTCGGAAGAAAGGACGTGATCGGCAAGCCGATGCTCTATGCCACGACCGATACATTCCTGCATAAATTCGGACTGCATAACCTTTCTGAGCTTCCGTCGCTTCCTTTGGAAGAACCTGAGACCATCGAATCCGTATAGAAGGGAGAACTATGAACAAACGTACAGATTATCTTTCCTGGGACGAATACTTTATGGGCGTATCGCTGCTGTCCTCATACCGCAGCAAGGACCCCAGCACACAAGTCGGTGCATGCATCGTCAACGAGAACAACAAGATCATGTCAGTCGGCTACAACGGCTTTCCGATCGGCTGCAGCGATGATGAATTTCCGTGGGACCGTGATGGTGAGCCTTATGACACGAAGTATCCGTACGTTTGCCATGCCGAGCTCAATGCGATCCTGAACAACGACGGCGCTTCTTTGCAGGGCTGCCGCATCTATGTCGCGCTTTTCCCCTGCAATGAATGCGCAAAGGCGATCATTCAGTGCGGCATCAAGGAAGTCGTTTACCTCTCCGATAAATACAACAATACACCGATGAACCGAGCATCGAAGCGCCTGTTCAACGCGGCAGGCGTCCGTTTAAGGAAGCTCATCCCGAAGCGTGAATCGATCCTGATCGACTTTGACGAAAGCAAGGTTTGATCCGCTGTTTTCGTCCATGAAATCATCGCGGCATGGATCTTTTATCATTGCATTATAGCGATTTCAATGCTATAATATATAAAGCTAAACAGCTGAATTAAGATTAGGAGGTTATGATTATGGCATTTTGCAGGAATTGCGGAACACAATTGGATGACGGGGTATCGTTCTGCCCGAATTGCGGCACGGCTACCGGCGAACAGGCTGCCCCGGCAGCACCGGTCAAAACGGCAAAGGAGCCGAGCGGACCGCTCTTCTGGCGGATCTACATGAAGGCGTTCGGCGCATTGATGGAAAAGCCGTTCAAGCTTTGGGGTATTTCGCTTCTCGGTACGCTTCTGACCGGTGTATTTGTCGCACTGGCAGGCGTAGCGGTTCCGGCGTTTGCGATCGCGATCCCGATGCTGTTTACGGTATCGCTTGCGGCGATCTTCCTGAAGGGCTATCACAGAGAACAGGTCTTTTGCTACGAACTGTTCGAAACAATGAAGGATTGGAAAACCATCAAGCGCGTTCTTGCCGGTATGGGCTGGTCATATCTTTGGATCTTCCTTTGGTCGCTGATCCCAATCGCTGGTCCGATCCTCGCGATCATCAAGGGATATGAATACGGTCTCGTTCCGTACATCCTCGTCAAAAAGCCTGAGCTCAACGCCGTGAAGGCAAGAGAACTTTCCATCGAAAAGACCAAGGGTTTCAAGGGACAGATGTTCCTTGCTGATCTCGTCGTTTATGCGATCATCTTCGCCGCAGTTGCGATTCTGTTCGGTCTCGGCATGATCAAGTATGTCGGCATCCTGTTCCTGATCATTATGGTTCTTTTGCTCATCTGCGTCGGCGTCCTGCTGCCGCTGTTCATGGGCATCGTCCATGCCGCGTTCTATGAGGAACTCATCGGCGACGAGGAAAAAACTGTTGCCGAAGAAGAACCCGCAGCAGAATAAACAAAACAATTGAACGAAAAAAAGTGTCTCCGGAGCATACCGGGACACTTTTTTCTATAGACTGGTTTACACAGATTTACAATATCCTTTGCGAACACGAATTAATTAAAGAATCCGTCCAATGTTTTCACTGCCCGTCGGCTTGCCAGTGTATTGCAATAGGATCTCTGCGATTGTCTTGCTTCGCGATAGTCTTTGAGCGCATTGAAGAGCTTATTTGCTTCGATGTCTTCCAGCTTGTCGGATTCCAGAAGGCGGATCGCTTCGGGAATCGCCGCATCGCCGAGACCGTAGAGCAGATATTCACAGTCGATCTTGTTTCCTTCTATGTTTTGTTCGGCTCTTTGGATATAGGCGTCCACATTATACCGTGCAATGCGTCCGCGTACATTCAGAAACGGTACCGCAAGCAGCAGCGCGCAGGTCAGAACAAGCATCGCGGGGAAAACATGAACACGGCGCACCCATTGCGCCAGGATCGAAAGCAGGAATCCGATCGCAAGCAGGATCATGATGACGGAAGTAAACAGCCGTAAAAACGTCAGGTCGTAGCTCCTGATGTACAGCAGCATCTTCGAAAGCGCAGTTGCGATCAGGATGAGTGTCGCTATTGCAAGAAGCGTATTTGCGATCTTGCGAAGGGTCACGGAAACAGTGCGGCCGTCCTTCCCGAAGATTTGAAATGCCGCGGAAAACGCTGCGTTGATGAACGCAACGACGCAGAGCTCAAAGAAGCCGTTTCGCGCATATGCAGCATAGGTGTACTCCTCCGGTAGTACACCGGAGAACGCGCTCATGTAGATGTCCCATTGTGAGAAGAAGAACAGTCCGTAGATCAAAAGCAGGGTCAGCGCCGGGATCATAAAGATGACGGCGGGGACTTTTTTCAGCCGTTTATCGATATTTTCGGCCTTTTCCTCAGTAGAAAAATCGGAAAGCTTTCGCTCTTCAGACGAACGAAACACACTGAGCAGCAGCGCTGCGCACGGTACGGAAACGATCAGCTTCAGAATGGCCTCCGGAACATCCTCCCAATGCATGTCAAGGCTGATCAACTCCTTAAACTTCGGGTCGAACGACAGCAGCGCAATCGCGATCAATCCAAGAACGACCGCTGCGGCGATGCCGATCAACACAAACATAATATCCTTGGCGATCTTCTTTGAACGCATATTCCATTTAAACAGCGTCTGAAAATATGCGGCAAACGATATAAACGGATAAATAAACAGTGCTTTGATCAAGTCGAGAAGAAATGTGCCGGTGCGTATGTTTCTGCTGTGGTTCCCGAATAACGACAGCACAAATATTGCATAGGTAATCAGAACCGCATTCGTGTAGATATACAGATCCGCGAAGAAGATCCCGTTGATCCATGTGTGCGAGCAATACACAATGCCGCAAATAAAGCTGACAATTGTTCGCAGATTCGGTTTTGCCTTCAACAGAAGTCCGACGATCAGCGTGACCGTGAACAGAGCGGAGGATATGATCCAGAATAACAGCGCGTTTTCGCGGAACACGGAAGTCCAAAGAAGATATGCGGCAACGGTAAGCAGGATCGCATAACAGATAAAAATGCCGCGTTTCTCTGAAGATTCTTCAGGCGTCATATTCGTTTGAGGGATCGATAATTGTTCCATAATCGTTCCAGCGGCTCCTTTCATTGAATTTACCTGTATCAGGTTCTGCAACAGGCGCCGGATCCGGCTCAAATGCAAGGATGTCGGAGACGTCGCAATCCAGCGCTTTGCAGATCGCGTCGAGTGTGGAAAATCGGATCGCCTTTGCTTTATTGTTTTTCAGAATCGAGAGATTGGCAAGCGTGATGCCGACCCTTTCGGAAAGTGTGTTGAGAGATATCTTACGCTTTGCCATCATGACGTCAAGATTTACGATGATCATAGCGGCACCTCAGATCGTAGCGTCGTTTTCTTCTTTGATCTCGTTTGCTTTGCGGATGACGTCGGATACAACGCGCAGGACCGCGCCTAAAAACAGCGCAACAAACGAGATAAAAAGTGCTTCACGGATGAACAGGAAGAACAGGGGAACGGCAAGGAGACCGGAGAGGATCGACGCCCAGGAGATATTCCGAAGCAGATTTACACTTCTTTCCGCAAAGAAGACCGATCTACGGATGCTGTCAAGCAAAAGAAAGAGACAGACGTCGGAAGCGAGTACAAGCGCAATGATCACATAAGACAGAGCAAATGAGATCCATGCGTGCTGTTCGGCATGCGGCACGGTTGCAACACGCCCGACACCAATAAAAGGAAATGCGATGCTCATACCGAGCATAATCAGGAAACCAACGACGCAGAATGCGTAAGAAAGAATCAGGGAAAAGCGTTTCATACGAACCTCCTTTTCCCTGATTGTATCATAAAATCCGTGAATGTCAATATATAATTATCGTATTACGATATATTTTAAACGATATTCATATTATCAGTCTTTTAATGTTGTTCTATAAAAAGTTGCATACAGTCCGTTTGCGGCAACCAGTTCGTCATGCGTACCGCGTTCGCGAATGCCGAGCTTGTCGATGACGATGATCTCGTCCGCGTTACGGACCGTTGACAAACGATGTGCAATGATCAGCGTAGTTCTTCCTTCGGAAAGCTCATCAAAGCTCTTCTGTATATCGTATTCGGTTACGGTATCCAATGCGGACGTTGCCTCATCGAGGATCAGAATGGGCGGGTTCTTGAGAAACAGACGTGCGATAGAGATGCGCTGCTTCTGTCCGCCGGAAAGCTTCACGCCGCGTTCGCCGACTTCGGTCTGATACTGATCCGGAAAATGCATGATCTCGTCGTGAATATGCGCGCGGATCGCCGCCTGTACGACTTCCTCGTCAGTCGCGTCGAGTCTTCCGTAGCGGATGTTTTCAAGGATCGAACCTGCGAATAGGAAGACATCCTGCTGCACAATACCGATGTTCCGACGCAGAGATTCCTGCGTATAATCGCGAATGTCGACGCCGTCTACGAGAATCGCGCCGTCATTGACTTCATAGAACCGCATCAAAAGGTGGCATAGCGTCGTTTTTCCGCCGCCGGATGGACCGACCAGCGCAAGCTTTTTGCCCGGTTCGATCGTAAGATCGACATGGGACAGAACGTCATGACCGGATTCATAAGCAAAACCGACGTCCTGAAATTCAATCTTACCCTTCAGATTCCGAACTTCAATCGCGTTATCGCGGTCGACGATATTGCTCTTGGTATCCAGAATCTCCAGGAAGCGCGTAAAGCCAGCCATGCCCATCATATACTGCTCAAAGAAGCTCGCAAAGCGCTTCAGCGGCGATGTGAACGCGGAAACATAGAGCATGAAAGTTATGAAACTCAGCGAACTGAAGCCGGCTTTCTTCACGATCAGAATGCCGCCGACCAGAAGAACGACGACGTTGAACAGCGCGATAAAGAACTCCGTTCCGCTGTTGAACAGTGCCATTGCTTTATAGAAGCGGTCCTTCGCGTGCAGGAACTGATTGTTGCCTTCCTCGAACTTTTCGATCTCATAGCTTTCGTTCGCAAACGCTTTGGCAACACGCGCACCGGAAATGGAGGATTCGATGCCGGCATTGATATTTGCGGTTTGTTCCTTCACGGATTTGCTCGTGGATTTCATCGTAAACCGCGCTTTCATCACGAACCAGATGCAGAACGGCATGATGAGAAGCATTGCAAGCGCGATACGCCATTCAATAAAAAACATGGCGATAAACGCGCCGATGACGGTAAGCGAGGAGATCAGAAGATCCTCCGGACCGTGGTGCGCAAGTTCAGAGATCTCGAACAGGTCCGTTGTTGCGCGGGCGAGCAGCTTGCCGGTGCGGATCTTGTCGTAAAAGCTGAACGGAAGCGTCTGAATATGCGAAAAGATATCGCGGCGCATATCGGCCTCGACGCGCACACCGAACAGGTGACCCCAGTAGTTCACAACATACAGCATGATCGCGCGGACGATGTATGCCGCAAAGATTGCGCTGATGAGGATCGCGAACACGGTAATCAAATGCTGCGATCCTGTCTGCTCAATTTCGGGAAACACTTTTTTCAAAAGATAGTTTGTCAGCAGAGGAAAAGCGACGTCGATCCCCGCGACGAGCGTCGCGCAGCCGATGTCCAAAAGAAACAGTCCGAGATGCGGCTTATAATACCGCGCAAAACGTTTGATCTTATTCATATCATAATCTTACATGATTCTTTCGTCTTTGTCCACACCACAGAACAAAGAATATGTCGGATTTACCGCGCATATGGTAAACCAAAAGGAGAATCGGGAGGTTTCTATGGACAGAACAGCTCTTTATCACGATATGATGGAGCGTACGCAGGGCGATATCTATTTCGGCGTGATCGGTCCTGTGCGTACCGGAAAGTCGACGTTCATCAAACGGTTTGCGGAACTGTTGATGGTGCCGAACATTGAAAACGAATTTCAGCGGCAAAGGCTGATAGACGAGCTGCCGCAGAGCGGAAACGGCAAAACGATCATGACGACGCAGCCGACGTTCATTCCGAACGAAGCGGCCGAGGTGCGGCTCGATGAAACGGCGACTGCGCGCATGCGGCTTGTGGACTGCGTAGGCTTCATGGTGCCGGATGCGATCGGTTCCGAGGAGGACGGCGTTCCGCGGCTTGTAAAAACGCCGTGGTTCGATGAGGATATTCCGTTTGAGCAGGCGGCAGAGATCGGAACACGCAAGGTCATCACGGACCATGCGACGGTCGGTATCGTCGTCATGACGGACGGAACGATCACGGACATCCCGCGGGAAAGCTATCTTGAAGCCGAGCAAAAATGCATGGAAGCAGTACAGGAGACTGGCAAGCCGTATGTCATATTACTGAACTCCGCCGATCCCAACGGCGATCTTGCCCTCCGTGCGGCGGAGGAGATCGAGTCGCAGTACGGCGTAAAGCCTTTGACTGTCGACCTTCTTCATCTTTCCGAACGTGTTCTGACGAATCTTCTGACGGAAATTCTGTATGCGTTCCCTTTGAAGATGATCGAACTGAACGGACCTTCCTTCCTGCGTGCTTTAAACGCGGAACATCCGGTAGTGACGCGGATGATCGAAACACTTTCCGCCTGTACGCGCGACGTACATTGCGTACGCGATGTTGAAAAAATCACCGATGCGTTTTCCGCCATGGATCTGTTTCAGTCGGCAGAGGTGCAGAGGACGGAGCTCGGAAGCGGCAGAGCAAGCATCGGTCTGCATCCCAAAGAAGGCGTATTCTATTCGATCCTGAGCGATGCCTGCGGCATGACGATCGAAAACGATTATGAGCTTATGAGCGCGGTGAACGGATTTGTAACCGCCAAGAAGGCGTACGACCGTCTTTCTTCCGCGTTGGAGAAAGCGATGCAGACCGGCTACGGCATTGTGGATCCCGATCCAGACAAGATCGAGATCTCTGAGCCCGAGCTGTTCCGTAACGGCTCAAAATACGGTGTGCGGCTCCATGCGAAGGCAAGCGGTATGCACCTTATCCGCGTCGATATCGAAAGCGATATCGAACCGCTGATCGGTACAGAACAGCAGAGCAAGGATTTTATGGCATATCTGAACGAGAATGGCAACGGCGATGACTACCTTCAAACAAACCTGTTCGGAAAATCCCTCTATGAACTGATCTCAGACGGCATGCAGGGAAAAGGAACGAACATGAACGAACAGGTGCAGATGAAGCTGCACGGCGCGCTGCAGAAGATCGCAAATGACGGCTGCAACGGAATGATCTGCATTATGCTGTAAAGGATGCGCAAACTAAGCTTGGTCAAACGGCCGAGCTTTTTTATACGGAGGTATAGATGCGCACCGATCTAGCATTGGAATCCAGGACCGCGGTGAAAGAATTAAGCGGCATTCGGGAGATAACGGAAAACAAAGAAGGCATTGAAATCACACGGATCGACGTGTTGGAACAGCAGGCGGCAAAGATTCTCGATAAACCGCTCGGCCGTTACGTCACGCTGAAAGCGACACCGGAGGATTTCATGGACAGTGAACGGCGTGAAACGATCGCAAAACTGCTTTCACTGGAACTCTGTGCCATGTCAAAGCAGGCTAAGAGCTTTATGGTTGTAGGGCTCGGCAACCGTTACATCGTTGCAGACGCGCTCGGAACGAAAACGGCTGAATATATCCTTGTCACACGGCACATCCACATGCATATGCTGGATATTCTGCCCGAGAACACGCCGGTCACATCGGCGTTTTGCGCCAACGTACTCGGAATGACCGGCATGGAAACGGCGGAGGTTGTATCTGCGCTTGTCGGCAAAATCGAACCGGACGTCGTAGTGTTCATTGATTCGCTTGCGGCGGCGAGTACGGCGCATATCGGTTGTGTGATCCAATGCAACGACAGCGGTATTGCGCCCGGTGCCGGCGTCGGAAATTACCGAACGATGCTGACAGAATCGCTTTTGAAGGTCCCTGTTATTGCAGTCGGCGTACCGACGGTTGTCAGCGCGGAAACGATTGCACGGGAAAGCGGAGCAACCCATGAAAATGAGCCGAAGCGGAGCGATCTGATCGTTGCTCCGAAGGATATCGACGCCGTGATCCGAGATCTGAGTCGCGTACTGTCCGATGCCGTCAATCTGATGATCTTCGGGGAACAATACAGAGGACTTGAAAAATTACTGAGATAAATACCTGTACCTTAGCATACGCTGTAGCGGAGGTGCAGGATGAAACGCTACAGACATTACAGAAATAATCGTCACACTTATGCGGAGCCTACCGCTTTTGCGTGGATCCTTTTGCTGCTCGCCTGGATTGCGGTCGTGACTATTGCTGTCTGGATCATTTTTCCGAATGTACGGAACCAAAGCACACAGGCGGAAACGGTGCTGCAAACGAACGAACCGACTCCGACAGAAACTGCTGAATCGTCTCAGGAAGAACCGGAAAAACCGGAAAGTGTTGCATGCATTTTTCAGACGATTCCGGCGATCCATGCGCTGCGATCGGAGGCTCCGACTGTTTTGATCTATCATACGCACACGACAGAGGCATATACCCAGACCGAAACAGAGCAATACAAGGAAAACGGTAAATGGCGCACATCGGACAACACAAAAAACGTCGTCGCCGTCGGTGAGGTCCTGAAAGAAATCCTGGAACGGGATTACGGGTTCCATGTCATCCATGATACGACCGATCATGAACCGCCGAAGCTATCCACGGCGTACGAAAGAAGCGTTGCAACAATGGAGCGATATCACGAGGAATATCCGTCCATTGTTCTCTTTATTGATCTCCATCGGGACGCATACAGCGGCGATACCGCACCGTGTGACTACCTAACGATCAACGGTACCGAGACCGCGAGATTGATGCTGGTCGTAGGAAAGGGAGAGAAGTACTCCGACAAGCCGTATTATGATTCAAATATCGCTTTTGCCGAACGCATCACCGCACATCTGAACACGATTAACGAAAAGCTTTGCAGACCTGTCCGTGTGAAAACAGGACGCTATAATCAGCATGTTGCGCCGAAC
Organism: Clostridia bacterium; assembly: GCA_017393775.1. GTDB lineage: Bacteria > Bacillota > Clostridia > Christensenellales > CAG-138 > UBA3792. Next base: position 7,946 of record JAFOQN010000032.1, on the reverse strand, counting down.
TGTATCCTTGTGGAAGTCGGGCACAATGCAAACACGCTGTCACAGGCAAAAGCGGCTATGCCGTATTTCGCGGAGAGCATCGCATATGCATTCCGGACCGAACCCGTCTCACAGTCGGACTGGCTGCCGAATTGACAATTTCGACACAAAATGATATACTTTTTGCAAATCTCACGCATAGGAGCGTTCCACATGGAAAAACGCAGGATTGCTGTTGTCGGCGCGACCGGAATGGTCGGCAGAATGTTTCTGAACGTGCTTGAAGAGCACGGAATTGAAGCAGATTATGCGCTGTATGCTTCCGCTAAAAGTGCCGGCACAAAGCTTCCGTTTTTCGGGGAAGAGCATACCGTACTCGAACTGAAAGAAACGAGTTTCCTCGGTCAGGGGTTCGATTACGCACTGTTTTCCGCAGGCGGTTCGATCAGCGCAAAATACGCGCCGCTTGCCGCTGCTTCCGGTGCGATCGTAATTGACAATTCCAGTCAGTGGCGTATGGATCCTGACGTTCCCCTTGTGGTGCCCGAAGTCAATCCGGAAGCACTCGGAAGCATTCCGAAGGGAATCGTAGCAAATCCGAATTGCTCAACGATCCAAGCGGTTGTACCGCTCAAAGTACTGGACGACGCATTCCGCATCAAGCGGATCGTGTATTCGACGTATCAGGCGGTTTCCGGCGCCGGGCAAAAGGGATATCAGGATCTCGAAGACGGACTTTGCGGTGCGTTGCCGAAGAAGTTCCCGCATCCGATCGCAGGGAACTGTATTCCGCAGATCGATGTGTTCCTTGACAACGGCAACACAAAAGAGGAACAGAAGATGATCGACGAGACGAGAAAGATTCTGTCGCGTCCGGACCTGCATATCTCCGCGACCTGTGTGCGCGTTCCGGTTTATCACGGACACAGCGAAAGCATCAATGTCGAATTGGAACGTCCGTTCGATCTTGCCGAAGTCTTTTGTTTGCTTGAAAAAGCCGAAGGAATCATCGTCCGCGATGATCCGAAAAACAGCATCTATCCGATGCCGATCGAGGCTGCCGGTACGGATCCGGTCTATGTCGGACGGATCCGACGGGATGATTCCGTTGAAAACGGATTGAACTTTTGGTGTGTTGCGGACAATGTTCGCAAGGGCGCCGCATTGAATGCTGTACAGATTATGGAACGATTGATAAAGGGGGAGAACAAATGAGCATTTTTACCGGTTCGGCAGTTGCGTTGATCACGCCGTTTCATGACGGCGCGGTCGATTATACCGCCCTCACACGCCTGATCGAGCTGCAGATCGCATCCGGAACCGACGCGATCGTCGCGCTCGGCACAACCGGCGAAGCCGCAACGCTGATGCAGGACGAGCGTGAAGAAGTCATCCGCTTTGTGGTGGAGCGTGTATCAAACCGAATCCCGGTCATTGTCGGCACGGGCAGCAACAATACGGAAGACGCGATCCAGAAGAGCCGTTTTGCCGAAGCAGTCGGCGCGGATGGACTCCTGATCGTCACACCGTTCTACAACAAGACCACACAGGAAGGACTTTTGGCGCATTACAGTTCGATCGCCGAACAGGTGCGTCTTCCGATCATCATTTATAACGTACCGTCGCGGACGGGGCTGAACATCAAACCCGAAACCGTATCGAAGCTTGTTCGTTCCTGTGAAAACATCGTCGGCATCAAGGAAGCGAGCGGAGACATCAGCCAGATTACGAAGCTGGCTGCGATCTGTCCCGACTGCGACATCTATTCCGGCAACGACGATCAGGTCGTGCCGATTCTTTCGATCGGCGGCAAAGGTGTGATCTCCACAATCGCGAACATTCATCCGGAAGCGATGCACATGATGTGCAAAGCTTATATGGAAGGCGACACAGAAGAAGCGAGACGCCTTCAGCTTGCGCTTTTACCGCTGCAGGAAGCGGCGTTCTGCGAAGTCAATCCGATCCCGATAAAAACGATGATGGGACTTTTGAAACTCTGCGATCCGGAGGTACGGCTCCCGCTCGTGCAGCCTTCTCTGGAGCATTATGAGCTGATGGAAAATACGCTCCGTGAATACGGTATGCTGTAAGGAGAAATCTGTGAAAAAGCTATTGATCAACGGCATCGGCGGTCAAATGGGACAGGCGCTCACGAAAGCGATCTCCGACACCGATCACGGATTCGAGATCGTCTGCGGCGTCGATCCGTACTGCAAAACCGAGCTGCCGTTTCCGGTGTTTGCTTCGGCGAACGACGTCGACTTGCCTGTCGATGTTGTGATCGACTTTTCGGTACCGAAGGCAACAGAGGATATCCTTGTTTTTTGCCGGGCAAACAAGATTCCTGCCGTGATCTGCACGACCGCGCTTTCCGATGCGTTGATCGCCGCGATCTCCGATGCTAGCAAGGAGATTCCCATCTTCCGGTCCGGCAATATGTCCCTCGGCGTCAATCTGATGCGTGTTCTCGTTCGTCAGGCGCGGCAAACGCTCGGAGACGCGTTCGATATCGAGATCGTCGAAACCCATCACAACCGCAAAAAGGACGCGCCGAGCGGAACCGCATTGATGCTTGCGGAGGCGATCCGCGAGGCGGACGGCACAAATCATCCATATGTATTCGGCAGAAGTGAAAAGGACCGCAGAAGAGAACCCGGTGAAATCGGCTTCCACAGCATCCGCGGCGGAACGATCGTCGGTCAGCATGAGGTGCGCTTTTTGGGACAGGATGAAGAGATTTCCATCCGTCACGAAGCCTATTCCAAACAAGTCTTTGCATCCGGTGCGCTGAAGGCTGCGCAGTATCTTTTGACAAAAAAGAACGGTCTGTTCACGATGGAGGACCTCGTTTCCGAGATGCTGAATTGAACGGAATTACAAGAACGGCTCGATGCCGTTCTTTTTGTTGCGCATCAGTTCCTCGATGTGTTATAATGAATCAGAATTGTGTAATCAATCATCATGGAGGTCCCATGAAACCGTTCGTTCATCTGCATGTTCATACGCAATACAGTCTTCTGGACGGCGCTTCGCGCATTCCGGAGCTTGTGAAACGCGCAAAGGCGGTCGGACAGACTGCGCTTGCAATCACGGATCACGGCGTCATGTACGGGGTGATCGATTTTTACCGTGCCTGCAAAGCCGAAGGAATCAAGCCGATTTTGGGTATGGAAGCGTACGTTGCAAAGGGCAGATACGATGCGATGGGCGACGCGCGCGACCGCGATTCGGCACATCTGATCTTGCTTGCAAAAAACGAAACAGGATATCGAAACCTGATGTTCCTTTCCTCGGAAGCGTTCATTCACGGATTCTACTATAAACCGCGTATCGACTATGATCTTTTACGCGAACATCATGAAGGACTGATCTGCCTGTCCGCATGTCTGGCCGGCGATATTCCGCAGTCCCTTTTGCGCGGACAGGACGCAAGAGCATATGAGATCGCACGCATGCTCAAAGAGATATTCGGCGAGGATTTCTATATCGAGCTTCAGAATCACGGCATTCTGGAGCAGCAGGAGGTGCTTCCGAAGCTCAGAACACTTGCAAGAACGCTCGGCATCAAAACGGCCGCCACGAATGATATTCACTATGTGAAAAAAGATGACGCCGACGCGCAGGATGTGCTTTTGTGCATTCAAACGCAGCGGTTTGTCGATGAAACGGACCGTATGCGGATGGAGACCGAAGAGTTCTATCTGAAATCCTATGACGAGATGGCGGAAGCGCTGCCGGACGATTCGGACGCGCTTGAAACGACCAACGAGATCGCCGAAAAATGCAATGTCGAAATTCAATTCGGTGTCAGAAGACTCCCGCATTTCACCGCGCCGGACGGTTCGGACAATGATGTATTTCTGCGCAGGCTCTGCGCAGAAGGCATGCAGCGCAAAATGCCGAACGCCGGAAAAGAAGCGCTTGACCGCCTTGAATACGAGCTTTCCGTCATCGAAAAGATGGGATTCGTGGATTATTATCTCATTGTTTGGGATTTCATTCACTATGCCAAGACGCACGGCATCATGGTCGGACCCGGCAGAGGCAGCGGTGCCGCTTCACTTGCAGCGTATTTCCTCGACATCACCGACGTCGATCCTTTAAAATACAACCTTCTTTTTGAGCGATTTCTGAATCCGGAACGTGTTTCCATGCCGGATTTTGACGTCGATTTCTGTTACGAGCGACGACAGGAGGTTATCGACTACGTCGGCGAAAAATACGGGGAAGGGCATGTTGCGCAGATCATCACGTTCGGAACGATGGCGGCAAAAGCGGTCGTTCGTGACGTTGCACGTGTTTTACGCGTCCCGTACGCAGATGCGGACAAGCTTGCCAAGCTGATTCCGAATGTGCTGAAGATCACGCTTTCCGAAGCGATCCAGATGAACGCCGAACTGAAAACGTTGTATGAGAGTGACGAAACGATGCGGCGCGTACTGGATCTTTCCATGAAGCTGGAAGGGCTTCCGCGTCACAGCTCCACGCATGCGGCGGGCGTCGTAATTTCCGGCGTCCCGCTGAATACCGTCGTTCCGCTGATGAGCAACGAAGGTGCGCTGACAACGCAGTTCCCGATGACGACGCTCGAGGAGCTCGGACTTCTCAAAATGGACTTTCTGGGTCTTCGTACGCTGACGATCATACGCGACGCGCTGAACTTTATCCGTGAAGAAGGCAAGCCCGTTCCGGACTTTTCCAAGAACGATTTCGACGATCCCGCAGTTTGGGAAATGATCGCATCCGGCGATACGGACGCGGTGTTCCAGCTTGAATCCGGCGGCATGCGTCAGTTTATGATGCAGCTTCGTCCCGACTGCTTTGAAGATCTGATTGCAGGGATCTCCCTTTACCGACCGGGTCCTATGGAGCAGATTCCGCGTTATATCCGCGGCAAGCATGAGGGCAATATTGAATACGCACATCCTTTGATGGAGCCGATTCTCAAGAACACCTACGGCTGTATGGTCTATCAGGAACAGGTCATGGAGATCGTGCGATCGCTTGCGGGCTACAGCTATGGCAGAAGCGATCTCGTTCGCCGCGCCATGTCCAAGAAAAAACACGACGTCATGGCAAAGGAACGCACGTTCTTTGTCTACGGAACGGACGGTGTCGACGGCGCGATCAAGCGCGGCGTCCCGGAGGATGTCGCAAACCATATCTTTGATGAGATGATGGACTTTGCGTCCTATGCGTTCAACAAAGCGCATGCCGCATGCTACGCAGTCGTTGCATACCGCACGGCGTATCTTAAGCATTACTATCCGACGGAACTTTTTGCGGCAACGATCAACGGCTACCGTCAGAATACAGACAGCGTTGCCGCTTATGTGTATTCCGCAAGAAAACAGGGCATCAAAATCCTGCCCCCGGACGTAAATCGGTCCATGGCGCTGTTCAACGTGGAAAACAATGCGATCCGTTTCGGGCTTTCCTCTGTGCGCAACGTATCCGAAAACGTCATGCGCGACGTCGTACAGGATCGGGATCAGAACGGTCCGTTCAAGAACTTTGAGGACTTTGTGAACCGTACGCACGGACTCAATAAGCGTATGCTCGAAGGTCTGATCTCTGCCGGTTGCTTTGACGAGATGGGCTATACGCGCAACAGTTTGCTTGCCGTCTACGCGCAAGCGCTCGACGCGGCACAGCGTGCGCAGAAAACACGCGAATCCGGTCAGCTTTCGCTGTTCGACCTGGACGGCGGCAGCGATTTTTCCGCACAGACGACGCTGGCGATCCCGGCTTTGCCCGAGCTGCCAAAGACTACGCTTCTTGCAAAAGAACGCGAAGCGACCGGTTTGTATCTGTCCGGGCATCCGCTTGACGCTTTCACAAAAGCACTGGAACAATTGCCGTATACCGTCGCCCAGCTTGCCGATGCGGACGGGGAAGGCGCGATCAAGGATGAAATGCCCGTGACAGTGGGCGGCATGCTCAGCAGCTGCAAACAACGTCCGACAAAGAGCGGAAGCGGACTTTTGGGACTCGGTGTACTCGAAGGACATTCCGGCTCGGTTGAGCTGATGCTGTTCCCGAAGACGCTGCAGGCATGTTCCGGACAGTTCTATGACGAGAACATCGTCGAGATCACCGGACGCATTTCGATCCGCGAGGACCGCGCAAATTCGATTCTAGTCGATTCGCTGAGCTCGCTCAAAGACGCGATGCAGACGCTTTACATCCGCCTGCCGTACATGGACGCGGATCAGCAGAAGCGCGTTCGCAGGGTCACGCACGCGTTCCCGGGCAGTACGACGATCGTCCTGTTCGATACGGCAAAGAAGATCGTCAAGGGCGCGCCGAGCGACTGGTCCGTCAATCCGAGCGAATCGCTGATCCGAATGCTGAAAACCGAATTCGGAGAGGAAAATGTGATACTGAAATGAAACCGATCAATCCGTTTCAAAAGAATGAAGAGCTTGTGCTGGAGATCACAGGCGTGACCAGCGAAGGGCATGGCGTCGGAAGAAGCGAAGGCGTCGCGTTCTTTGTTCCGTTTGCGCTGCCCGGAGAGACCGTAAAGGCGCATATCATCAAGGTCGAAAAGAAATACTGCATTGCAAAGATCATTGAGATACAGAAGGTCTCCGAGCACCGTGTGAAGCCGCCTTGCGAAGCATTTGAAAAATGCGGCGGCTGCGCATTGATGCACATGGATTATGCGGAACAGCTGAAAACCAAAACGCAGATCGTTCGTGACTGTCTCGACCGGCTCGGCGGGTTTACTGACGTGGTTGTACAGGACACCATCGGCATGGTGGATCCGTGGCGATACCGCAATAAGGGCAGCTTTCCGATCGGATTCGTCGACGGTGTTGCCGCATTCGGCTTCTACGCAGAGCGCAGTCACCGGCTGATCCCGCTTTATGACTGTCCGATCGAGGATGTGCCCATCACCGCGCTTGCGCGAACCGTGACCGAATGGGCAAACCGGAATCATGTCCGCATTTACGACGAAGAGACAGGGAAGGGGTGCTTACGCTCCTGCGTCATTCGCGTAACGACGACCGGCGAACGCATGGTTGTTGTTGTCACCAAGGGCGAGCTTCCGGCCAGGGAATCACTTCTGAAAATGCTCGATGTCGAATCCCTGTATCACAACCGCAACGACCGGAATACCAACGTCATCTTCGGTGACCGGTTTACGCTTCTGAAAGGCAAGCCGCAGCTCTTTGAACAGCAGGGCGAGCTTCGCTTTGCCGTCAGTCCGCAGAGCTTTCTGCAGGTCAATCCGACACAGACGAAAAAGTTATATGACACCGCGATCCGTCTTTTGGATCCAAAGCCCGACGAAACGATCGCGGATGTATACTGCGGGATCGGTACGATCTCACTTGCGATTGCAAAGCACGTGGGAAAGGTGATCGGCGTCGAATGCGTTCCGGAAGCGATCGAAGACGCTAAAAAGAACGCTGCGGAAAACGGCATACAGAATGCGGACTTTATCTGCGGACTTGCCGAAGACGTATTGCCGAACCTTGTACAAAACGGTATGCGGCCGGACGCGATCGTGATCGATCCGCCGCGCAAAGGCTGCGAAGAACCGGTGCTTTCCGCGATCGCCGAAAGCGGTGTCAAGCGCGTCGTCTATGTCTCCTGCAATCCTGCGACGCTAGCGCGTGACGCGAAAATCCTTTCGACGTTCGGTTTTACGATTCGTTACGTCCAGCCGGTCGATATGTTCCCGCACACGCAGCATGTGGAGACAGTGGTATTGATGACAAAAACTGATGATGGAGAAAAATAATATGATACATTTGGAAAAAATCGATTCAACTAACATATGGGAAATTGTTGATTTGAAGGTGTTCAAATCTCAGAAAAGCTTCGTTGCGGCAAACTGGGTAAGTATCGTTCAGGCATACGGTGTTCGGGATTCGGCCACAGCCGCGTTCCCGTTTGCCATCTATCACGACAAAAGACCGGTTGGGTTCCTGATGATCGGTTTTAACGAGGCTGCG
>JAFOQN010000031.1 GCA_017393775.1 Clostridia bacterium | reverse complement strand
GCACATGCCGCTGCCCCTGTAGTTCATCATTTCGTCACGGATCTCTTCGAGCACCTCAACGGGCATCGTGGCGGGACCTGCGGAGAAATTGTAAACGCGATCGTACTTCATTTGCATACTCCTTTTTTATTCTTGGCAAGAATGCCATATTTTTACGATCTCATTGTAGCCCATTCGCAAAAGAAAAGCAACCGAAAAGGGTTGCTTTCATAAATATATTTTCTGGTGACGCCGGTCTGCCTTCAGTCGATCCGTTCCAAAATCAGTCCGTCCGAGCCGTCTTCGAGCGCGTTATATGGATCGAGATGGATGTGGCTGCCCGCGGGCTCTTCGGCAAGTGTTTTCATATGATTTGCAAGGGACAGAAGCCCCTCGCGGTTTGCGCGGATCACCGCCGCGCCGTTCACGATCCGAACATCGATCGTAAAGCCGTTCTCCCAAGTAAGATCCATGCGCTTATCCCCTTTCAACGAGTTTCAAAAACTTCGCGTCGTTCATCTGCTCGTTCGTGACGTATGCGCCGTTGAAGAACAGCGCGTAGGTCGTGACCGGCGTCGGCGCGGACTGCGCCGCTTCCCGGCTTTCGAGATGAATTGCGTGGAACGGGATGCCGTGCGCCTTTGCGGTCTCCTCCACGATCGGAACGTACTTCGCGTTGAAAGGGCACTGGCTCGTGTAATACAAAACATAGCCCGGCTCGTCGATGTGCGGATGAACAGCGCAGTCTTTGAATTTCGGTACGGGTGTGTCCGGTGCAAACGGCAAGAACCAAAGCTGAATGCCGTTGTCCGCCTCGTCGCATACGGAAAAACCCTTGTATTTCAAAAACTTCGGATCGGCTAAAAACGGCTTTTTCTTTGCGGAGGACAGGATGCAAAGCCCCTTCTTCCCCTGCTCCCTGCTGTCCGCGATGCATGCGGCAAGCAGATCGTTCGAATACCCGTGACCTTTGAACGAGCCCGACACCCACAGGCAGTCGATGTACATATAACCTTCGGCGTCGATCGGGTTCCATGCGAACTCCGCGGGGATGTACTCGATGAAGCATTTGCCGCGCTCGGTGCTTTTTAAAAAGACAAGCCCTTCTTCGAAACGATCCGAAAGCCAAGCCTTTTTCGACGCAACCTGCACGTCCTTATTGTTCGAGATCGCGCAGCAGATGTGCTCTTTTTCTATATTGTCCTTTGTCACGCGAATATAGTCCATCATGCCCTCCCATAACAGTACGAAAGCCACCGCTGATGCTGCGGCGGAAGGATTTATGCGTCAAATATACCTAAGATCACAATGCCTGTGACGGCAAGCGCGATCGAGGCGTAATGCTTCCATGAAAGCTTTTCCTTGAGGAAAATCCGGCTCCAAAGAACGGACGCCGCACAGTAAGCGGAGATGATCGCCGCAGAAAAGCCGACGTGCGCCGTATCGCCGAGCGCGTAGATATAGGCGAACTGTCCGGCGGTCTCGAATACGCCGCCGATCAGCTTTGCGCCGTCATCCTTCACATGCAGGCGGTCACGCTTGATCGCAAGTACCCAAACAGCCGCAACGATGCCAACCGCGAGCCATGTGAGCTCGTAAGCGACGTTTGCAACGCCTTCGTCCAGCACACGCGGGAACACGGTATCCAGGAATGTCCCGGTCGCCTCCTCACGCAGCAGCACGGAGTCTACAAACGTGCCGGAAGCGTCGATCAGGCAGTACAGGATCGGGAACAGAAGTGCGATCCAGCTCTTGTCATACTTGACCTTGCTGTTTCTCTGGCGCATCTCCCTTGCATAATCGCTTTCGGTCAGTTCCGCCGCGCCGAGCGCGACCACGCCGACCGCAACGCACGCAACGCCGATCCACTGCCATGTATTCGGCATTTCCTGCAGAAAGATGAAGCACAGGATCGCGGCAATCGCGCCGGACGAATTGCAGATCGGCGACGAGACCGACAGCTCGATATAGCGCAGTCCGACGTAGCCGAGGATCATCGACAGTACGTAAAGGGCGCTTGCCGGCATATAGGTCCAGATGTCCTCGAGCGTGATCGTGACGCCGCCAAACAGCAGCTCATACCCCGCGTGCAATCCCATGACGAGACCGACCGCCATCGCCATCTTCCAATGACTCAGCTTATCGTTCTGTTTTGATCCGATCTTGGAAAACAGATCGGAGCCGCTCCAGCAGAGCAGCGCAGCGATTGACAATACAAACCACATAATTCTTTACCTTATCCCCTCAAAAAGGCGGCTCCGTATCCGAAGCCGTCGTAGTATAAATCACTGATTCTCCGTTTTCTTCGCCGTATTGTTCGAATGGCGGCGCGTGCGCCGGCGGAACTGCTTCTTCTGCCCTTCCCCGCTGCCCTCCGGCTTCTGCGCAGGCTTTGGCTGCTCGTTCGGCTTCTGCACAGGTTGCTTTTGCGGCTGCTGCGTTTTTTGCTGCTGCTTTTGCGGCGCGTTAGGCTGCTTCGGCGCATTCTGCTTCGGCTGTTGCGTCTGCTTTTGCGGATTCTGCTTCGGCTGCTCCTGCTTCTGTGCAGGCTTCTGTTCCGGCTTCGGCTCATTCGGCTTCTGCTCCGACTTGCGCTGCGTATTGCGTCCGCCGCGGCGCGTGTTGTTTGCCGCTTCCTTCTTGAACTGCGCGTCCGCGTCCTTCTCCTTCGCCGCTTCGGTCTTCTTTGCCGCAAGCGCTTCCTCCGGCAGCGGTTCGCCCGGCACACCGAGATGCGTATACGGGTACTCACGGACGTCGATCGAACCGTCCTCCATGGTGAGGCGGACCTTCGTACGCTCGGTGATCGCGTTGTTCTCCACGACCACGCCGACGCCGTCGACCGTATTGACCTCTTTGCCCGGTCTCGGCATCTTGCTCCGGATCTCCTCATATGCGCTCTGCTCATACTGCAGGCAGCACATCAGTCTGCCGCAAAGCCCCGAGATCTTCGTGGGGCTCAGGGAAAGGTTCTGCTCCTTTGCCATCTTGATCGAGACGGGACGGAAGTCGTCGAGGAACGACTTGCAGCATACGAGCCGTCCGCACGGGCCGAGCCCGCCGAGCATCTTTGCCTCGTCGCGTACGCCGATCTGTCTTAGCTCGATCCGCGTTTTCAGCGCGTACGCAAGGTCTTTGACAAGCTCGCGGAAATCCACGCGCTCGTCCGCCGTGAAGTAGAACACGACCTTGCTGCCGTTGAACGTATATTCCACATCGACGAGCTTCATATCGAGCCCGTGCGCCGTGATCTTTTCCTGACACATCGCGAACGCGTCGGCTTCCTTCGCCTCGTACATCGCGCGCAGACGCTTGTCCTCATCCGTGGCGATGCGCACGACCGGCTTCAAAGGTGCGACGATTTCGCTTTCGTCGACCTCCTTCGGCTCGCCCTGCACCTCGCCGTATTCCATGCCGCGCGCCGTTTCGACGATCACGCCGTCGTCCCCTTTGATCGGCAGATCGAGCGGATCGAAATAATAGATACGTCCGCTTGTTTTGAATTTGACTCCGATAACTTTGACCATAGTTTCCCCTTACGGCAGTTTAGAAAGAATCCAGTCGACCGTCATGGCAGGACTTGCTTTGTAGTTCAGCATTTCCTTTGCATCGACCGCAATCTGTATCATACCTTGAATTTGTCCGATTGTAAAGGTCGAATTGAAAATTGTTTCGACCTCGGTGCAATCCGTGTTGCGCACATCCTTCACGCCGTTTTTCAGGCGCAGCACATCCAACAGGATCGAAAGAAGGATGTCCAGAAGCGCATCAAGACGCTCTGCGCTGACCTTCCTCGTCTTCTTTGCCGTGCCGTCCTCACTGCTTTCCGTTACCATATCGGTACACAGCGCAGACAGCGCCGCATACGGCTTGCTTTTCGATGCAAATTGCCGGATGCACGTGACTGCCTCACGTCGGAACGACAGTGCCTCTTCTGATAAAAACGCTTCCGCGCGCCCGTAAACGCCGTCAGAAAGCTTTGCCGCAAGCGCGGCGTTCTTTCGGTCGGTGCCGCTTTGCACGAGTCGGTCCGTGATCGTTTCCCAGGGCTCGGTCTCCGATCTTAAGATCATGCATCGCGACAGGATTGTCGGGCGAAAGCCGGACTCTGCGCCGGTCAGAAGCAGCAGCGTATCCGTCGGCGGCTCCTCCAGCGTTTTCAGGAGCACGTCCTGCGCTGCCTCGCTCATCGTATGCGCGTTCGGAAACAGGATGCAGTGCCGTCCGCGCTCGTATGCCTCGGCATTGATCACCGCAAGCGCGTCGCGTACCGTCTTGACCTGATAATCCGCGGGCTCCAGATAGAACGGGCAGTTCTCCAGAGCCTTCACGTCATCCGTATGCAGCAAAAACCGCGCGGCGGCACGGCGGGCAAGCGCAAGCTCGCCGCTCCCCTTCGCCCCCGCAAACAGGATCGCGTGCGGCACCTCGCCGCGCTCGATCCGATCCATCCAGTCAGTCTTTTGCATGCACAGCCTCCGAAAGTTTTCTCTTTAGCGCGTCCGACGCGTTCAGACACACTACGCGCTGCTCTCCGTTCTCCGTAAACCAGACCGCCGTCGTCTTTTCCCGCGCGCCGTGAAACATCCGCTGTCCCGACTTTGCTCCGGTCTTTCGATACGGTCCGACCTCCGTCACCGCCCCGATCGGCACGGCAAGAAGCTGTTTTCGCTTTTTGCCCACAATCTGCGTCACCCGAAGCTCCGTATCATACAGCTCATACAGGTAATCGACCAACCGTACGCGATAGATCCAGTAACCGGTCCCGAGCAGAACCGCGTACAGCCCGATCTGCACATACAGCTTGCTGATACCGAGCTTGTCCGCGAAAAAGTGCGACAGAATAATCGCGAGAAATGTACCGAGCAGCAGCACAACGTACAGCGCACCGTCTGTGCGGATCACTCCGCGCTTCGGCTCCGTGCGTTCCGTATGTACGATGTGCGGCATTCTTCGCTCCATGCGGCTATTGTACAACAAAAAAACGGTTTCGTCAATCAAACCGCAAAACAGTTAGTTTTCAAGAGATTTTCGTTGCTATTTATTTATATTTCTTGATAACAGCCTTTAAATGCCGTTGCGAAATTCAAACCGTCCTGTTATGATATCGCTTGCAACATTCCTCAGTAGCTCAATGGCAGAGCATTCGGCTGTTAACCGAAGGGTTGTAAGTTCGAGTCTTACCTGGGGAGCCATCAAAAAAGCCCTAATTCAGGGCTTTTTTCATTTCTTGCTTGTGCTCTTTTTGCTGAAATTTGTGTTCATTTTTGCCATTTACTGTATTTTTACTGTATTTTGGTTCAAAATCATTCCGGAATTTGTTTGTATAAACAGGTACAAGGACGCCGTTGTGACGTCCTTGTCGCTTCATTTGGAGTTGTCCTGAGTCCCCGACTTTGGTTTCACTGCCTTTCCTAAGAGATGCGCGTTTAACGTTCGGATGCCCTCATCTCGCTTGGCGTTCGTCAGGTGCGTATAGATCATCAGCGTCGTGTGGATATCGGCATGACCGGCGATCTCCTGCGTAACCTTAACGTCCACGCCCGCCTCATGGCACATTGTGATAAACGTATGCCGCAGTTGGTGTGGTGTGAACGGTTCCATGGCAACTACCTTCGGGTTGCTGCGACTCGCGTCCCGTCCGCCTGCCTGAATGTTCAGGTAGTGCATGTAACTGTCCCAAGAGGTCTTCCACGCCGTGTCGGTCATCAATGTCCCTTTCGCGGATGGGCAGACCATGATGCTGGCCGCTTTCTTTTTGGCTTCCGTCAGAATATCATACAGCGGATCAACAATCGGAACCTCCCGTGTCCCTGCCGCAGTCTTCGGGTTCTTGATCCTCGCCTGATTCTTCGCTTCAAACGCAAGCGAACGCCAAACGCGAATCACGCGCTTTTCAAAATCAACATCCGTCCATTGCAGCGCTAACAATTCGCCGCGGCGCAATCCTGCGTACAGCATCACCATAACCGGAACGCCCATCCGATGACCTTGATATGTTTTCTTGACAAGGTCGATTTGCTCCTCGGTCAGCGGCAGCCGTTTTGTCGGTTTTACCGACGGAACCTTAACGCGTTCAAATACATTCCGCACCAGAATGTCATTATCCTGTGCCAGCCGAAGTACTTGGGAAGCAACCTGTTTCACATGGCTCATGAGCTTTGTGCTGTACCCGTTTCTTGCCATTCGATTGATGATCGTTTGCAGATGCGCGTTACGCAGCTCGGTCAGTCGCATATGCTTCAATTCCGATAAATGGTTGTTGCAAATAGAAACGTACTGTTTACGGACGCCGTCCGAAATCGTCGGTTTATACTCCTTGCAGAGCAATTCTGCAAACTCGCCGAACGTTGCGTTTTCATGAATCGGCAGCATCCCGTTCGACAGTTTTTCCTTGTATTCGGCAACCTTTTCCTCCAATTCCTTTTGTGTATGTGCGTAGATCACCTTTCGTTCCGGACGGCCATCCGCTTTTCGTCCGACTGTGACGCAACGCTGATACAGCCCGTCCAGGCGTTTCTTTGCCCTTGCCATATCACACCTCAATCAGTTCCGCGCGCACGATCTCGTCGGCGCGATTGCGAATGCTGTTCATCCGTCCGACCCATGCCATCTGATCGCGCCGCTTGAGATCTTCCGTCACGCCCTCGGACGCTGCCATCTGCTTCACAAGCGTTTCCATCATGTCAAGCGCCGCTTCGTTCGTGTCGATCAGGTGCTTTGTCAATGTGCCCTTCATCAGCATAGCGTTGTAAGTGCCCTTGCGGCGCTCCTTGAGGTACATCTTCCTCCGCCAGCCCCAGACGCCGATCTCGCCCTCCGGTTGCGGATCGAGCGTCAGGTTCGGAAGCAGGTAGTCGCCTTCTTGTCTGTAAGTAATGTTCATAGTCAATTCTCCTTTCGATTTTCTGTTAATTTAACGAATAGTTCATTTCGCTTCATTTTGCAAGTGCGGCTCGGAAGAATTTTTATGATCGGTTTCGGAATCTCTTTTCTGTCCAGAATCGCATCCGGGATCGGATCGACGGTAAAGAAAATTTCGATCTTGTCATCGCTCATATCCTCTCCTCCGCACATTTCGGTTCTTTCCTTTTTCGGCAGGTTTCTGTGTCTTTTCTTGCTCATGCAAAAGACGTTTCTTTTCTGCGATCTCCACCGACCGAAGCAGAACATCCGAGCACAATTTCAAGTCCCGGCGCAATTGCTGATTGGTATTGGAAAGCGCTTTAAGCCGATCATCGATCTCCTGTTTGCGTTCCTCCGGAGTGCCCACTCTGCGCCGCTCGTTATACAGTTCCGTGCGCTCGGATTGGAGTTTTTCCAATTGCTCGGTCAGCGTTTTCTGTAATGCCTGTACCTGTTCGCCGGTATCAAGCTTGTAACGGAACAGGAATTTGGACTGTTCTGAAAGCGAATCCAAATGCCGCAAGTCCTCTTTCAACACGAACGGATAGGATTGTTTTGGACTGTTCCTTGCTTCCCTCAACTTGTGCAGATAGAAGAAGTACAGTGCCCGAAGCCCTTTCCATGTGATCTTGGATAAGCGGAAATCGCCCTGCACCGTGTACTGCTTTGTTTGCTTCCTTGGCTGCCGTGGTTCGATCTCCGGGTACCTGTGCCGTAGAATCCGCTGCCGGATCGCCGTTTCCGTGTACCCTTTCCCGAGTGATTGTAGGCGTACAAACCGCTGCATACCGAGCGCCTTGACCCGCAGAAAGCTGCCGCGCTGCTCGAAGATATAACCCTTCTTTTTCATCGCAGCGTAGAACTGCTCCATGGTCATGCTGTACCGGATGGCGTAATCCATATCCTCCCGAATGATCGAACGCCATGTCTGCTCGCCCGCACGCTCCGCCTGCCATTCCGCAATATGCTTTCTCGGGTTCTTCTCCGGCTGTGCAATCACCGACAGACCGTACTCTCTGCATAGCCGATCCGATACTTCCCGCATCTGTCGGTAACTTGCCTTGCAAGCGTTGAACTTCCGTCCGTAAAGCGATACAGAATTGACGACAAAGTGCGAATGGATATGTGCCTTATCAAGGTGGGTTGCCACAATCACCTGGTGATCCGGCCATAGCTCTTGCGCCAGTTTCATACCGATTTCATGCGCGATCTCCGGTGTCACCTCGCCGGGTTTGAAGCTCTGGTAGCCATGGAAGGCAAGGATGCCGTCCTCCTTTCCGAACTGGCGTTTGGTCATCTGCATTTCCTCTCGAGCCGTATCCGGCATACAGTTCCAACCGGAAACGTAATACTGTTTTTCCGTCTTGGCGTCGTTCATGGCATAATCCATGACATCGCGCATCGCCTGGTAATCAACCCTGCTCCACTCTGCGTTTTCCGTTTTCTCTGTGTCCTCCGCGTATTGGAGAACGTGTCCGAGGCGGTTCTTAACCGCCCATATCTTCGTCGTCGCCATGCGTTTTCTCCGGTAACAAGATTGCTTTCTGAATGTCCAGGATCGCTGCTTTGAGCTCTTGCGCGTTCTTTGCGTACTCTTCTTTCAGATAGAAACCGGTCTTATTCGCCCTTGCCGCGATCTGATTCATACTGTTTCCGATCGCCTGCAGCTGACGGATCATACCGTGATAATCCGCCGGCGGCAGTTCCTTCGGTACATATCCTTGGATCAGAAACCGAAGATAGCGTGCTACGGATAATCCGCATTTCTTGGCATTTCTTTTGAGAAGTTCATGTTCCTCGTCGTTGACACGGAACAGAATCTGGATGTTTCGTTTTAACATTGTTTTCCTCCTAATAAATGGTTTTGTTTGGTAGGGTGTTGCGTTGGGGTTTAAGGGCCTCCCTTACGGACGGATTGTGATATCGCAATCCAATGCTGGTTCTCCCCTGACAGACGAAATAAGTCCTTTTTCTTCGGGGAGGAAGTCGGCGTAAAAAGTGATATCATTTTCGTGTTTCCGGCACATACTTTTCTTGTAGCGTATTCTGTGCTATCCTGATCGGGAGACGTGCGGGAAGGGAGATTCCCTCCCCGCACCGTGTACCCCTTGGATCGCCATGTCGAAGCGGAAGCTGTGATTCCATCCTTCATGCTTCCCGGCACTTACGGAACCGCGCTTCGTTTCGCATGGCTTCTCCCGTCATCGCGCCATCTGCCGATCCCGCTTTTTCTTCAGTTCCAACAGTTCCAATGCCTTGACAATCGCTTCGATCATCTGTGCCGGTGTTGCGTCGCTTCTGAAGAATCGTTCGATCTCGGTCATGGGGATCGTGAGCTTCTCGACCGCCTTTCCCTTATTGCCGGAAATCACCTGCAGTGGCGTATCCTCGGTGAACTCGTCCTCGTCGTGCAGCCGTCGAAGCATCTTCGCCTGCGTCTGCGAAGGGATCGACTGCTCGGATTCAATCGCGGTCTGTACGGCTTCCTGTTCCTTTTTCGATAGGTAGGACAGTTCCACCGCCGTCGTCGTCCCGAGTTTTCCGCGATCTACCATGTCCAGCAGCGGCGGGATCAATTTCGTCAGCCGGATCATGCGGCGCACGTTCCGATCGCTCTCGTCATTCTCCTTACCGATCTGCTCCGTAGTCCGTCCGACAGGCGGGACAACTTGTCCCGCGCGCAGGTGCTTCAAGGCATCGTCGCGCATCTTATACGCAAACGCCTTTTCACTCGGCAGAATGTGCTCTCGCTGTCGGTTGGCGTCCACCATGGCGAGCGTCGCCTGATCGTCGTCAAGATTGCGAACGATCGCCGGGATCGTCTCGATGCCGAGTTCCTTACAGACTGTCATTCGACGGTGACCGGAGAGCATCTCAAAGCCGTCTCCCTTCGGGCGGAGCAGTACCGGTTCGAGCACGCCGTTCAATGCCACGCTCGCTTTCAGCTCTGCCATGGCTGCATCTGCTTCGACGCGGAACGGATGATGCTCAAAGGGTTGGATCCTTTCCAATGGGATTGATGTTACGACCTCTTTTGTTGGTTTGCCCTTGCTCGGCTTGGGTTCCGTTACGGTAAGCTGCTTCTTTTCCGTTGGGATCGTTGTAATAGGTTCTTCTGCCGTTGTAAGTGCTTTCTGTTCATTCGTCGAAGCCGCCTCCTTAATCTCCGCCGGTTCGACAGTGATATTGTTTTTCTGCTG
>JAFOQN010000030.1 GCA_017393775.1 Clostridia bacterium | reverse complement strand
GAACAAACTGCGCCGGTGCCCGATGCGGAGCCCTGAAGGAAGCGTTTTCCGATACCCGTTCCCTGATTTTTCATACGAACCCGAAAACCTCTTCGATGCGATGCGGATCGCGCCGAAGAGGTTTTTTCTGCATCCGGTTCTCTGTCAAAACCCGCGCGGATTCCCTTGAAATCCTTGCTTTTTCCCGCAGATACGATATAATATACTATAAGTATGACTGCCGCGGGATCGGGATCTGTTCAAAGGATCGCTTCCGGCCGGTACACGGGAAAAGGTTGAACGCGATGAGTGCTTCCGCGAGCGCATATCCCCCCTATACAGGAAACGAGCCGTACCTTCATCTTTGCTTTGCGGAAGCGAGCGTAAAAAGGGCGGCTGCAACATCAAAAACGACGATCTCAGGCGCATTGCCGAGGAGCATCCGGAGCTGGAAGAACTGAACATCCCGTGGAACCCGCATCAGCTCACCGATCTCACCCCGCTGCTTTCCATGCCGAACCTTCGGTATGTGCGTATCTCGCGCGATCTGTCCGCGGCGATCCGCTCGCTCGGCGATGATCCCGGCTTCCGGCTCGATATCGAAGGCTGACCGAACACGAATCATCCTATATACACGAATTTTATCAGGAACGGAGGATACAAGGAATGGCATATACCGCATTGGAGCAGATGAGAAAGGTGAACAAGGAACGTTTCGGAACGGACGTCGGTCCGTTTGAGCCGGCGCTGTACGGCGCGGGACGCGCGGGAAGCGATCTGAAATCCGCGGCGCTCCGATTCCTGCACGAGCGCTGCGAGGGATTACGCTTCTCTCCCGAAAAGGCGGAGGAGGAAGCGAGAACGGGACAGTGTCTCGGCACGAGCTACAAAGCGGGGCAGATCCCGTACAACATGCAGATGGACATCGACCGGCTCTGCCTCGAACGCGAGCTGGAGAGCTTCATCGACTCCGGCGTCGCCGAGGACGCTTACACCGTCTACTACAGCTTCCTCGAGATTTTCATGGGCAAGTACGGACACTCCAGCAAGATGATCGAGCTGCTTTCGGAATTTGAATCGAACGCCAGCTCGCTTCTGATGAAGCATCGCGATCACTATTCCCATTCGGTCTATGTCTTTGCGCTCGGGCTTGCGATCTATGAAACGAACGAGACCTACCGCAGGACGTTTCAAACGTTCTACGGCTTCCAACCCGGTGCAGACGAGCATCGCGCCGCGGCGTTCTTCCTCGAATACTGGGGACTTACCTCACTGTTCCACGACCTCGGATATCCCTTCGAGATCCCGTTTGAGCAGGTGCTCGCGTACTTCGAGCTCGATCGCAGAAAGCGCGGTCCGGGCAGTATGTTCCTTGCCTATCGCGACCTCGATTGTCTTTCGGACCTCGGCGATGAAGCCGCGGCGCATCTTGAAGAGCTGTTCGGCAGGAAGTTCAGCTGTGTAGAGGAGCTTTTGGCGTACGGCATCGAAAAGCGGCTCGGCGCCGCATACAGCGTGACCGAGGAATACCTTTGCAATACGATCAAACGGAAACCCACCGACCCGAACGCATTCGGATACTTCATGGATCACGCCTATTTCAGCGCGACGCGGCTGTATCAGGAGCTGGTCGAAGAACGCGGCGCGGATGCGCTGACCGAAGCGCATCTGGATGCGCTGACGGCGATCATGCTGCACAACAGCCTCTATAAATTCGCGATCGCGTTCTATAAATCCAAGGACAAATGCAAAGCGCCTCTGAAGGCAGAGCTGCACCCGCTCGCCTATCTTCTGATGCTCTGCGACGAACTGCAGTGCTGGGACCGTACCGCGTACGGCAGAAATTCGCGGACCGAGCTGCATCCGATGAACGCCGAGTTCGATTTCGGCAGGGGCATGATCCATGCGCTCTACTGCTTCGACGCCGAGGAATCGGAGAAGATCGGCGCGTACGAAGCGCAGTACCGCGCATGGGAGCAGAGCGGCAGCGAAGAAGCGCCGCCGCGGCTCAAGGCGTACAGCGACATGGCGGAAAAGGAACAGCGCTTTCGCACGGACATCGAAAAGATCGTTGATCTTTCGGGCTATCCGCTGTTTATCACCACGTTCATGCGCACCGCAGACCGCAGGAGCAAGCACACCTACCTGTCCGGAAGCAGTTTTTTGCATATGTACGATTTTGCAGTCGCGCTCAACGGCCGCTATCGGTACGAGGGCAGGGAAAACGAGATCTCCTCGGAAATGCTCGAACGCGATTTTGACGGGATGTCCCTTGAATACAAGCTCAGCAACATCAATCAGGTCAAGAGCTTTTCGAAATACCTGAACGCAATCGGCTGTTTCTACACGGATCGGCCTGTCGATTTCGAGATGCTCCGCGCGTTTACCGACGAGCAGACCGCCGTGTTCGCGCCGATGGAGCACGCCCGCTGGATCCGTGAACATCGCGCCATGGGCTGGACGGCCGGCAATCTGTATGAAACGGTCCTGCCGGATGGCGAAACGAACCGCTATGTGCTTCGCGAGCAGATGCGGCAGCACAAGCTGTGCATGAACGGCGATTTCGGCGAGCTGGAGATCGCGCGGCATTATCTGGGGCTGTCCCCCGAGGACCAGGGCAAGGATTGGAAACCGTTCAACAGCATGCTGAAGCTGATCCGCAAGTTCGACGGACTCCGGATCTACAAGCTGAGCTGACCGTATGGCGACGCAGAAAACGATTCCGATCGTCGTCGGGGTCACAGGACACCGGAACATTCGAAGCGAAGACCGCGACGCCTTGTACGGCGCCGTGGTCCGTACGCTCTCCGAGCTGCAGTCGCGCTGTCCGCATTCGGAGCTTTTGATGCTGAACGCCCTTGCGGAAGGCGCGGATCAGCTTTGCGCCGAAGCGGCGGAAGCGCTTTCGATCCCGCTCGTTGCCGCGTTGCCGATGGAGCAGGCGGAATACGAACGCGATTTTTCCGGGGACAGCAAACAAGCGCTTTACCGGTATTGCGATTCTGCGCGGGAATGCTTTGTTGTCCCGGCGATCGAGCAGACGCCGCCGTCGCCGGATCGGGACTTTGCCTACCGGCAGGCGGGCGTCTATGCTGCTACGCACGCGCATGTGCTGCTTGCGCTCTGGGACGGAAAGCCGCTTCCTGAAAAAACGTGCGGAACCGCCGAGACGGTGCGGTTCGCTCTGGAGCAAGCCTACGATCCGAAAGGCAGCATCCCCTTAAGCGGCTGTCCCGTACTGCACATCATGACGCCCCGCGAAGCATCCGAACCGCAGGAAGCCGGAACCGTTCGCTTCCTCGGGGACCGGTCGGCGTTTGACGAGATCCTGCAGCGCACCGACGAGTTCAATCGCCTTGCCGTCGGCGCGCCGTCCTCTTCCTCCCCCCTGCTGCCGCAGGATCGCGAACCGGATGCAAAGCTGGATCGCATGGAGGCGCTGTATGCCGAAGCGGATGCGCTGAGCATCCGTTTTGCGACGCAGTACCGCAGGATCCTTGCCGCGCTTGCGGTCATCAGTACCGTCATCACTGTCGCTTTTCTGCTTTACGACGAAGCCGATCTGCATTGGATGATCCTGCTTTGCGGTCTGATGCTGCTTGCCGCATGGCTTGTTCAGCGCCGGGGAAGCCGGATCGCCTGTCACCGCCGTTACCTCGAATACCGGACGCTTGCCGAAAGCTTGCGCGTGCAGGCGTTTTTACGATATGCCGGGAGCCGGATCCGCGTTGCCGACATCCTGCCGTGGTCGGAACTTGAAGACGCCGCGTGGATCGCAGCCGCGCTTAGGATCATTCCGATCTGCGGCAAGCCGTACGGCGCGCACAGCGTCAGAAAGCCATGGGTCGAAGATCAGATCGCGTACCATCTCCGCGCAGGCAGAAAGTCCGAACGCGCACGGGCGGGAAGCGAGCGGATCGTCGGAATCGCGCTGTTTGTCAGCATTGCGCTGTATCTTCTGGTACTCCTGTTTGAGCTCGTTTGGGGCGACCTGCTTCCGGCGTCCCTGCGCATAGCAAACGCCGATCTGTACCGGATGCTGTCCAAGCTTTTGCTCGGCGGGATCTCGGCGGCGACGCTGTTCATCTCGAACTACTACGGTCGCCTGTCCCTTTCGCGCGCGGCGTCCGATCACCGGAAAATGGCGCAGTTCTATACCGCGATCCTGTCGCGCATCGACCGAAGCGGCGAAACCGAAGACCTGCTCCTTTTGCTTGCCCGCGAGGAACTGATCGAGAACGGAAACTGGTGCTCCTACCGCCGCGACAACGCAGCTGATTTTAACCTGTAAAAAGCTTAATAAAACAAGACCGCCCGCATGGGTTGGTTTTGTTTTGGCAAATCACGCCGATTTGGATACAAATGCACCGCAGGATTGAATCGGGATGCATTTTGGCGCGGGCGGCGTGCAAAAACCGGGTTCGTTTGACAAGATATTTTCGGCGTTGTAGAATAAAACAGCAATGATCTGATTACCGCCGAATCGCATGGGAACATCGCTGAATCCAACCGACCGCTTCCGGAGTATGCCTGGATCAGTGATACGAAAAAGACAGTTTGTCTGCTTCGGAGCAAAAGATCACAAACAGACAATTTGACGGGGAGCAAAAATATGAAACTGTCCATCATATTTGAGGAAAAACCAAAAAGATGGGGATTCCGGGGCGATCCGTACTTTTGGGATTACTTAAAAGAACGCGCGGAGAATATGGATATGATTTCTCCCGACGAACTGGAAGCGTGGATAAAAAAGGAATACTGTTCGCTTTCAGGCAAGGTTCTGACCGACCAATATATGGATTTTGCCGTAATAAAGCAGTTTGCACACGGAGGAATG
>JAFOQN010000029.1 GCA_017393775.1 Clostridia bacterium | reverse complement strand
TCCGTTTGTCAAAGCGGACACAGTCACCTTTTTCCCAAGCAAGGACGGCAGCCAATACGGGTATCAGGTCAAATGCGTGCGCGAGTCGGAGGGCGTTTTGGGAACAAATCCCGGCTTATTGACAGGCGGTTACAGTCCTGACGGCTATACGCCGAGATGGTTGTATGAGCGGATCGAGGTGTGCATCGACGCGGAGGGCATCTATCGTTTCAGCTGGCATGCGCCGCTGAAGGAAACGGAGATCGTCCTGCCTGCGACCAATCTTATGCCGTTTGATACGATCGTGCAGACGATGCGGCAGCACCTCTGGATCGAAAAGCAGCCGTGGCTGCTGCTGGACGAATCCGTGGTCATGGAGGAGGACTTTCCATCCGATATGCGCATCGAGATCAGCCGCGTCACGCTGACGCTGCAGCGCGTGATGGAAAAGAACAAATTCGATTCCGGTTTGCTTGTTCCGGTCTGGAACTTCTGGGGCACGATCACCGAAACGCGCGTGAACAAAAAGACCCGCGCAACCTACGAAGATTTCAGCGACGACAGCTATCCGCGCATTTCCATCAACGCGATCGACGGCAGCGTCATCGACTGGCATTTGGGGTATTGAGCGCGTGCGGCGCGGTGAAATTTGCCTGCGGCAAATGAAATAGGCATTGCCTATGAAATGCCCTTCGGGCGTGAAATCTATCCTTCGGACAGGTTCAGGAGGATTCTCCTGCGGTGAATCGACCTGAAATGCTTTCCCGCATGGAACCGGTAGGGACGACCATCGGTCGTCTGTTCCTCCGAAACAGCGGAACGGGAAGATGCGATCTTCCCCTACGGGGTACACCTTTATGTAGGGGCGGATCGTATCCGCCCGTCGACGCAGCCGAACGGACATGGATTGCGTCTTCGCTGTGAAACGCGCCGCAGGCGCGTAATCCCGCAAAAGTTTGGTAGCGAAAGCTTTTCGTGATGAGCGCGTTTACAAGCGAATAGAAAACCCGAGCGTGACATTTTGCGGAGAGGAGGAGCGGATCGGGCAGAAAAAAGGCGGCGTTATGAAGCCGCATTTTGTGCGGAATCAAATGAAAACGCCGCCCTGATAAAAGCCCGGTCCGCGCCGACGATTTTACAACTTGGTTACAACAAATCTGTTATAATACAAACGGGAGGGGCATATGGCACGGATTCTGGTTCTGGAAGATGAAAAAGCGATCAACGACCTTGTTGCGCTGAACCTCGGCATGGTGGGGCACACGGCGGTGCAGGCATTCACCGGAAGGGAAGCGCTGAGGGCTGCGGAGGAGACGCCGTTCGATCTCTTGATCATCGACGTGATGCTGCCGGACACGGACGGCTTTTCGGTCTGTGAAAAGCTTAAAGGCATGCCGGCGATCTTTGTCACGGCGCTCGGCGAGACGTCGGACAAGGTCAAGGGCTTCGAATGCGGCGCGGACGATTATATCGTAAAGCCGTTTGAAATGACGGAGCTTCTTCTGCGCGTCGAGGCGGTGCTGCGCCGCACGCATAAGAGCGAAAGCCGCTACAGCATCGACGATCTTCAGATCGACTTCGACGCAAAGTCGGTCACAAAGGGCGGCGTCCCGATCGACCTCACCATGCAGGAGTACGCGCTTTTGGAGGTGCTGGTCAAAAACCGCAACATTGCGCTGTCTCGGCAGCGGCTGATGCGCGAAGCGTGGGATATATCGTTCATGGGCGAGACGCGCACGGTCGACGTGCACATCCAGCGGCTTCGCAAGAAGCTTGGTCTGGACGATCGGATCAAAACGATTTACCGGCTCGGATACCGGTTTGAGGAGACGCTGTGAAGCTCAGACAGAAAAGCTATCTGTGGACGGTGCTGCTTGTTGCGGCGGTGCTGTACGCTTGCACGTTCGGTTTGCTCGTGTCGAATATCCGTGCGACCTTCCGTGCGGCGGAGTCGCGTGCGCTCGGCGAGGAAAAGGCGCTTGCGCTGGCGATCGACGGCATGCTGGAGCGCACGCCGGAGACGAACCGCGCCGCGTATGTGCGCGGCTTTGCGCTTTATGACGGCGGCGGCGCAACGTTTGCGCTGGGCTGCGGCGAAGAAACGTGGGCGGCGATCGAGCCGGTCCCGCCGAAGATTGAGCAGGGCAGGGCGCGCTGGATCACGCGGGACGGACGCACCGTGCTTGCGATCGCGGATGCGCTTTCTGACGGCGTCTGGCTCCGCTACGGACTGGATGTGACCGAGGAGCTGCATCGGACGACGCGGCAGGCAATCGGATCGATCGTTGCCTGTACGCTCTTGACCGGCGGCATCGCAGCAGCGTTGTATTTCATCCTCGAGCGCGTCAATCAGCCGGTGGAACGGCTCGCGCATGAGCTTCGTACGCCGCTGACGGTCATTCGCGGCTACGGCGAGCTTCTGGAACGCGCAAAGCTCACGCCGGAGCAGCAGCACACGGCGGCAAGCTATATCGTATCGGAGAGCGAACGGCTCGGCGAGATTTCGCAAAAGCTTCTGACCCTTGCCGACGCGCGAAAGAACGTGTTCCGCCCCGAGCGCGTGAAGCTTTCTGCGCTTGCGGAACATCTTCGGGCGACGTATCCGACGCTTGAAACCGAGATCGGATGGGACGCGCTGACCGCCGACCGCGCGCTGCTTTTGAGCCTGCTCGGGAACCTGATCGGAAACGCGGTCAAAGCTTCCGATCCGGGCGTGCCGGTGCTGTTAAAGGCGACGCCCGGCACGATCGAGATCGTCGATCACGGCTCCGGCATGACGGCGGAACAGCTTCGCTATGTCAATGATCCCTCGCATGCAAAGAACCCTTCGATCCGAAGTGGGCTCGGCGTGCCGCTCTGCCACGAAATCGCCGCCCTGCACGGCGCGACGCTTTCGTTCGCCTCCGAGGAGGGCAAGGGCACGACGGCGACGGTGCGATTCGAACGGTAAAAAACACCTCATCAGTCAACTCCGTTGACAGCCGGATGGTCTCACATGGTCGCAGCGTGTCGCTGCTCGCTTCCTGTCCACTCCGCTTTACTTCGTTGCAATGGGAGATCGCGCGCTTCCACAAGCTCTACTTCGTTACGGCGGTATGTCGCGCGTACCATGCTCCCTGTTCGACCCGCGCTTCCGTTTCGCTGCATCCCGCACTGCGGGCACTCAACTCCGCGCCCCCTCAAGGGGAAGTCGATTTACAGGCCTTCTCCTTGAGGAGAAGGTGCCGAGGCGTGAGCGAGGCGGATGAGGTGGATGAATTGGACGACGTCCGTCCCGGCGGTTTTACAACTTCGATACAACTCTGTGAATACTCCGTTACAAGTTCCGTGCTACGATGGGACTGTAGAAAGGAGGCAGCAGCCATGAAAACATTCTTCAAAAAACATACAATACTGATGATCACGCTTGCCGGCGTCCTTTGTCTCGGCATGCTTTCCGGGCTTCTGCTCAGCGGCGTGATCAGGCTCTCCGAGGGCGGCAGATCGTTTACGACCGTTGCGGAGGCGAAGGAAGCGACGAAAGCCCCGGACAAGACAGGGGAAAACGAGGCGGCGGAGACTGATCCCGCGCCGACGGAGGAGTCTGCGCAGCAGGGCATGCGGCTTTCGGCGGATCAGATCAAGTGGCTCACCGAAAGCGTTGAGATACGCAGACGCAACGTGATTCCCACGCGCTCCATGATTTGGCAGCCGGATAACGCGTTCCTCTGGTCGCAAAGCGAACCGACCGAGGCGCAGAAGGAAGCCGCAGCCGACGCCGCGGAAAAGCTCACGGGAATTCTGTTCGGGCAGTCGTATTCGGAACTGACCGGGTATGCGCCGGCGGATGCGACGATCCGGGTCTTTACCGATCTCACACACGACCGCGATACTTTTATCAAGCTGACGGACCCGACAGGCGTGTATGTGCTTGCGATCCGCGAATCGGACCTGTCGCTCATCTGCGCCGATCTTCTGGCATATCCCGAAGCGAATGGGATCTACCGCGAGAAGGAGAACATCGCAATCGCGGAACGGCTCGGTTATGCCGCAAAGCCGAACGGCAATCAATCGGTGCAGCCGAACGAGATCATCTATCAGTACAAGACCGATACGGATACCTGTCTGACGTTCGCATATGTCGGCGACAAGCTGTGGCAGGCAGCAGTCTTCCCGAGCGAGCAAGCGATGTATGAATGCGAGTACTTCCTTGCCGACATCCAGATGGATTATTCGACGCCGGCATACCCGCAGGCGTTCACGGAGGCGGAGCCGCCGAAGCTGGGGGATGACCGGATGGTGAGCGAGCAGACGATCTATGAAAAGCTCAGCCGCATGTATTGGGATCTGACCGGCGAGCAGCTTGACGCAAGAAAACGGCAGGCGACATTCTACCGCGACGACAGCGGCGCGCGTGAAGATTGCTGGAACATCACTGCCGACGGGATTCAGATTGTCGTATCCGCGTATTCGCGCAATGTGATCTCGTTCCGCGGCAATATCCCCTGCAAGGATCTTGTGTCGGTTCCGTATGAGAAATGGGGCGGCGAGGAATTTGAAGCGGCGGCGAGGATCATTGCCGAAGATCTGATCTGCGCGCTCGGCGTTTACGGTCCGGATGAAACGAATACGCACGGGAAGGCTTTGAAGGAGGTCAGCGTCAACGCCGTCGCCGACGGCGTCGTCTGCACCATGGATATCGAGCTTGAGGACGGAACATTCTACGAATGCTACTTCCGCAACGGCGTTCTGAGCGAGATCCTGTACTTTGCGAACGAGCGCCTGTTTTTGGATAGCCCCTCGGGCTGGGTCGCGGATACGGTCTATATCAACGCCGCGACGGGGAAGATGATCATTCCCGAATACCGCGACTGGGACGGCGATCTGCACGTTTCCCCGCGTCCGGAAAACTGAACCGAACTGCATAACAACAGGGTGTTGAGACGTCTCAACACCCTGTTTGCATACGTTTTTCAGACATCTTCGACCGCGAACAGGTCGTTTTCAGACCAGCGATACGTTGAATCACATACATATCCCCTCAGCCACAGCGTTCCGTCGACATTGCGGAGATACAGCCCCTTCGGGAAAGCGTCGTCCGGTTCGAGCGGCTCGGAAAGGACCGTGACCGCACCGTCCGGCGAGCGATGCTGACCGGTCAGCACGGAGCTTGCGCTTTGCGCCTGACCGTTCCAGCAGAGCCGAAGATACAGTCCGATCTCGGGACGGCAGAGCCGGAAGCCGCGCACGGGAACGTGCGCGAGAATTTCCGGAAGCGTCGCGCCTTCCGGAAAGCCAAGCTCCGAAAGCGGTGCAATCACGATGCGTACCCTGCCGGAAAACGAATCGTCACATACGCGCGGATGGGCAAGGAAGCGCTTTGCGTATTCGTTGATCCGGATGCGGTTTTCTTTTAGCAGCGTAAAGAGCCGGTCCTTCGGAATGGGCGCGATGGTTATATCCGTTCGGATCATAGCGGTTATTCGTGCCGCAGCGCTTCGATCGGGTCGAGACGCGCCGCGCGGTAGGCGGGAATTGCGCCGAAGACCATTCCGATGACAAACGAGAACACGACGGTTAAGAGCACGATGTACCAGCTGATGAAGATCGGCACGCCGGACACTCTTGAAATGCCGTAGGCAAGCCCGATGCCGACGAGTACGCCGAGGATGCCGCCGAAGCAGGTCAGGACGCCTGCTTCGATCAGAAACTGCGCCGAGATGCGCCGTCTGCGCGCGCCGAGCGCTTTTTTCAACCCGATCTCCGGCGTGCGTTCGGTGACCGACACCAGCATGATGTTCATGACGCCGATGCCGCCGACGACCAGCGAAATGCCCGCAACCAGGATCAGCTGACGGTTCGTGGCGCTACTTAGCTCCTGCAGGTTCTTTGCCTGCTCCAGAAGATCCTCGCTCTTATAGCGGACCTCGGGATTCTCCTGCGCGATCGTGCTGTTTAAGATCTCCTCGGCTTTTCTGCCTGCCACCGTCATGGAATCGGTATTCACGGCGCGGATCACGAGCGAAAGCGGCTCGTCATAGCGGAACAGCACCGGCCAGGTGGAGAACGGGATCAGCACCTTGCCGCCGGACGACTGGTTGTAGGTGAAGTATTCGTCGAGCGTATTCACCTTGGGACGGAAATCCGACGCGCGCGTGAACTCGCCGATCACGACATACGGTTCGCCGTTGATATCGATCGTCTGCCCGACCGGGTTCCTGCCGGAAAACAGCGCGGCGGAAACCGTTTCGTCGATCATGGCGACCTTGCGGAAGTTCAGACAATCGCTTTCGGTCAGACTGCGTCCCGCGCGCACGGTATAGCCGTACACGTCCGGAAAGGCACGGTCCACGCCGTAGACAGTGCCGGCGGAAAGCGCGTTGCTGCCGCTCCGGATCTGTCCGTATCCGTCGCGCTGCGCATAGTATGCCGCGCTTGCGATCTCCGGGACCGCGCGGATCTCTTCGAGCGTTTCGTCCGTCAGCGGCGCAATGTATTCCGGAACGGTTGACCATGCGCTCTCGAACGGGTAGTCGCCCTGGTACAGGCGCACGGTCACGACGTTCGAGCCGGAGCCGACCAGGTTCTGCTTGATCTGCTCGTTCGTGCCCATGATCGTGGACGAGATCGCAATGATGCTGGCGATGCCGATGATGATGCCGAGCATCGTCAGCGCGCTTCTGAGCTTGTGGGAGCGAATGCCGTCGAAGGCTTCGCGAAAGTTTTCCAACATCGAAAGCGCCTCCTTACCAGCCGCCGTAGAACATGCCGCCCTTAGCGTCCTCGACCGGACAGCCTTCCTTGCAGTTCTTGTCGTACGGGAACGCAATGCGGTCCTCAGGCGTGATGGGCGAGCCGATCAGCTCCACATACTCGTTCTGACGGCTGCCGGTCTTGACGGCATACTTTTCGAGAACGTCGCCGTTTGCGGCATACACATAGGTCGTGCCGTTGATTTCGCGCAGGAACGCTTCGTGCAGATAGATCACGCCCTGCTCATAGAGCGAGGTATAGCTGGAAAATTCGATGTATTCGCCGACGCCGGGAATGACGTCGCCGATGATGTCGAGCACCAGAAGGTACCCGGAGGAATTGGGATTGCCGCTGCCGGAATAGTTGGTGCTGACCGGCACTGTACCGACCTTCGATACCCGCGCGGTCACACTTGCCTGCATCTGATAGGAGAAGCCGGTAAGCTCGGTGCCGACGGGATAGTCCGAAAGCTCATCCTCGCCGACGATCACGCTGATGTGCAGTCCCGTTCCGCCGAGGATCTCCACGATCACCTCGCCGTTTTCAACGTCGTCCGGCTGTTTGACCTGCGTCACCGTACCGTTGATCTCGGCGTAGAGAATGCCGTCCAGGCCGCTGTGCTCCGCCTTTTCCAGGTCAAGCTCAAGCTGACGGTAGGCAAGCTCATCCTGCCGGATGCTCGCTTCGATCTCCTTTGCGCGCGCCTCGCGCTCCGTCTTTGTCATATGCGCGTATTCGTCATACGGCGTGGGCGTCGGCGTCTTTTTCGGCTTCGGGGTCGGCGTGCGCGTCGGCCGCGGCGTCGGCGTGCGGGACGGTCTCGGTGTCGGCGTGCGCGTGGGCGTCGGCGTCGGGGTACGGGTCGGCGTAGGAGACGGCGTCGACGTCGGTGTGGGAGACGGCGTCGGCGTGGGAGACGGGGTAGCGGCAGGCGTTGCCGTCGGGGTCTCCGAAGGTTCGGCGGTCGGGGTCTCTGAAGGTTCCGCCGTCGGGGTCTCCGAAGGTTCTGCCGTGGGCGTCTCGGAGGGTCCTGCCGTCGGGGTTTCCGAAGGTTCCGCCGTGGGCGTCCCGGAAGGTTCCGCCGTCGGGGTCTCGGAGGGCCCTGCCGTCGGGGTTTCCGAAGGTTCGGCGGTCGGGGTTTCCGAAGGCTCTGCCGTGGGCGTCCCGGAAGGTTCCGCCGTGGGGGTCTCGGACGGTCCCGCCGTGGGGGTCGGGGTCGGGGAAGGTTCTATGGTCGTGGTAAACGAGAACGTGCCGTCCGCAAGGAACACCAGATTGACCGTGAAGCGGTCCGCCTTGAGCGTGACATACCGGCTTGCGCCGAGTTCCTTTGCCTTCTCGCTCTGCGCATGCAGAAAACTGTTCGGAACGACCGTGCCGGACGTGTAGGTATAGACGATCGGATCGGACGCGCTGCCGGTGCCGCCGGTCGGCGGATCAAACGGGTATTCCCCGCTGCCGGGCGTGGCGGATGCGGCGGTCGGCGTCGGTTCGCTGCTGCCGTCCGGCGTGGCGGATGCGGCGGCGGTCGGCGCGGGCGTTGCGCTGCCGGAGACAGTGACCGAGAAGCGGACCTCCGCTGCGGGCGTGACCGAAAGCAGGATCTTTGCCTGCGGCTGCGTGATGCGTGTAAAGACGGCGGCGCCGCGCTCCGTTGCCAGGGTGAACAGCGACTGCACGAAGGCATAGGTCACGGCGTCCTCGGCACCGATCTCATAGAGATAGGGATCGGACTCGGTTCCGCTGCCGCTTACCGGGGTTTCAAGTCCGCTTCTCAACGCCGCCGAAAGCACGGCGGTCCTGCCGCGGCGCGTGTCGATCGTTGCGGAGGGCTTCGGCGAGGGCGTCGGGGTCAAAAGCGGGTTTGCGTACTCCTTCTGGGAATACTTTTTATATTCGAGATACTCGGAGCGGAGCTTGTTTTCGAGCTTCGCGAGCTCGACCCGGCTCTGTTCAAAGGCAAGCTGCGCGTCGGTCGCGTCATAGCGCAGCAGCGAATCGCCGATCGAAACGGTGTCGCCCTGATTCACCAGGATCTCCAGGATCGTGCGGTCGCTGCTTTTCAGGACGGTCTGCGAGGCGTCGGAGGTCACAATGCCGTACAGATAGGACTGGTTCGGCATATAGGACAGCATCCAGTCCCGGGCGGGATAGACCTCGCAGGGATCGGGCTTTCTGAGCTTGACGTACGCGAATACGCTGCCGCCGATGAGACCGATGGAGAGAACGCAGATGAGAATGATCTTCAGCGTCTTCTTCACTGTGCGTCGCCTCCCTTCAGAACGCCGTCATAGATGTGCATCATGTGCGACGCGCGCTTCGCCACCGCAAGCTCGTGCGTGATCATAATGATCGACATGCCGCGTTCGTGCAGCCGGTCGAAGATGTCCATGATCTGCTGACCGGACTTGGAATCCAGCGCGCCGGTCGGTTCGTCGGCAAGCAGCAGCTTCGGATTCGTGCAGATTGCGCGCGCGATTGCTACGCGCTGACACTGACCGCCGGAAAGCTGCGTCGGGAAAAACTCCATGCGGTCCGAAAGCCCCACTTCTTTCAGCGCGGCTTCTGCGCGTGCGCGGCGATCCTTTTTCGGTACGTTTCCGTACAGCAGGGGAAGCGCGACGTTTTCCCACGCGCGCCGCTGCGGCAGCAGATGGAACGACTGAAACACAAATCCGATCTTTTGATTGCGGATGCGCGCCATCTGCATATCGGACGCCTTGCTGTTGTCGGCGTCTTCAAAGTAATAGGTGCCCTTCGTCGGCGTATCGAGATAGCCTAAAATGTTCATCAGCGTCGACTTGCCCGAGCCGGAAGGTCCCATGATCGCGTAATACGCGCCTTCCTGCATGGAAAAATTCACGTCGTGCAGAACCGGAACGGGATGCTCGGCGGTGCCGTATGTTTTTTCAATGTGTTCAAGACGGATCAGCATATCAGCCTCCGTATCCGCCGAGATCGATGTCGAACCCGTCGTCCGAGCCGCCGTCCGCCGGCATATCCGCGTCGCCGAAGTCATCCTCCGGAACATAACTGCCGCCGTCCGCCGGCATATCCCCGCCGCCGTTCTGTCCGCCGTCGAAGGGACCGTTTGCAGGCGAATCGGCAAACGCTGTCTCCGTTGCAAGCATGCCCGCATGGACCGTCGGATCCGGGAACGCGATGCGGTCGCGCAGCGTGAGACCGCCCGAAACAAGGAAGCATTCGGTCTCTTCGTCGTACGCGACGACCGTGATATTGCGCTTTTCGATGCGGCCGTTCGAATCGACCGCCCACACGAAGTAGTAATCGTCCTCCGCAAACAGGAAGGAAGCGGGCAGCATCAGACCGCGGTTCGTTTCCGTGTCCGTATTGAGATCGATCAGGACGTGCTGTCCGATCAGAAGCCCGTCGATGCTTTCCGGCTCCACATAGAACGCGTACTTGCTGGCGCGCTCGCCGCCGCCGTCATAATTGACCGGACCGGAGCTCGTTTCCGGCGAATCGGTATTGATGCGGTAGATCGTGCCGCGCAAAACGGTGTCGTTCACGCGCGAGCGAATCAGGACCGGCATGCCGGTGTAGAGCGTAAAGACCGTCTGTTCGTCCACGCTGCCCTTGACGCAGAACGCTGTGCCCGCGATGATCGTGATATAGGCGCTGCTGCCGTCGCTGTAGCCGTAGCCGAAGGGATCGTATCCGCCGCTGTTGTCGCGTACGGAGCGCACCGTGCCCGTGACGGGGGAGCAGACCTCGCTTGCGTCGATCAGCTTCTGCATCTCGTTCGCCTTTTTGCGCTTGTCGGCAAGATCGTATTCCGTTTTGCGGATCTGCAGTTCGACCGTCTGAATGTCCAGCTCGATTGCGTAGCGCTCGTCTTGCTTTGCCTTGGTCAGCTTCGTCTTGAGCGAATTGAGCTGTTCGCGGTAGGTGCGCAGGTTGTTTTCCATGCCGCTGATGTCGATCTGCATCTGCGCATGCTGCAGCTCCATGTCGTCCACGTCGTAGCGGAACAGGCGGTCGCCCTCGTTGACCTTGCTGCCTGCCGTAACAAAGCATTCCTTCACAGCCATGCCGGCGGACGGATTGATCTCGATGACATCCTTTGCTTCGACGATGCCGTTGTACTGCGCGTACAAACCGACGTTGCCCATGCCGATGATCGCCGAAACACGCTGAACAAAGGCGGTGGCTTCACCGTCCCCGGAATTTTGCTGATAAATATAATACGCACCGCCGCCGACCAGAGCCAGCACCAGCAGGATCGTGATGATCCGTACCCATCCGCTGCGTTTCTTCTCCATAAAAGCACCTCAATCAATAAGCTTTCATATTATAATACCACACATATTGCGTTTGTGCCGCACTTTTTTCGTTTTTCCGCGAAAATTTTACAAGAATGAAAAAGTCCCGGCAGATTGACCGGGACGAAACTTGTTTGACATGCCATCATGCAAGCATTAGCACCTTACTGAGGCAGGTTGCTGTGCGGTCACAGAGCTTGTCTCTCGCGCACTCTCTATGGCGGTTCCGAGTATAGCACCGTGCTGTGAAAAATGCAAACAATATATGAATATTTTGCGCGGATTTTACATCCGAATCACCGAAAAAACATGCAAAAATGCCGCATACAGGCGTATACGGCGATTGTAAGAATATACGGAAAAAGGTCGGTTATTCAGTTTTTTCGGGTTCTTCGCCGTCATACGGCTCGAACCGGTATTCCTGCATAGCGTCGGGATATTTTTCTTTGTCGACCGGCGACAGAAACATCGCTTTCGGACGGATCCAAAGCGACCGGTCGCCGTAGAGCTTACGGTAGACAACGTATTCTTCGAGCGTTTCCGAATGTTTCGCAACGTCCTCGACGCGATAGAGCCCGCCCTTGAAGTGGCGATAAACGTGCCCGATCAGAAGCGTGCGTTCCGGTTCGGGTTCCGGCGCCGCGGGGCTGTTGAAATAGACGTCATAGAGCTCCTTTGCAAAGTCCAGCCGGTCGTACGGCACATAGAGCCGCACGGTCCCGACATTCACGCCGAGGTTCACGGTGATCCCGGCACCGAGCGCGGAACGCTCCGTGCAGGGGATGTCGTTGTCACGGAAAAGCTCCTTCAGCATCTCCGCCTGCATATAGTGCACGTCGGCGACCTGGCAGAAATCGCCGGGCTCGACCTCTCTGAGCTTCCGGTTTCTGCAGCGCGGGCAAACCGCCCCGTCCACGAGCTTCATGCAGTCTTCACAGTACAGCGGCATATGCGTTTCCTCCTCAGAAGATCTTCTTCAGTGTGCCCAAAAGCCCGCGGAAGAGCGTTTTTCCGACCTCTCTGCCGATCGTGTTCGCCGTGGAGCTTGCGACCTTGCCGAGGGCGGAGGTCGTCTTTTTCTTGCGCTTCGCCTTTTCGCGCAGGGCTTCCTTTTCCGCCTGCGCCTTGGCTTTCGCTTCTTCCTTTTCGGCTTTTTCCTTTGCCTTGGCTTCTTCCTTTTCCTGCCGTTCGCGCTCCTTTTGCTCGGCTTCGCGCTCGGCGGCTTCCGCCTGCTCCTTCGCTTCGGCTTCCGCCTTGCCGGTCAGGATCTCGTACGCGGATTCGTTGTCGACCGCTTCGTCGTATTTTCCGTACAGCGTGTCCGCCATGATCTCGCTCTTTCGGCGTTCATCATCGATCATGCCCATCATCGACTGCGGCGGGAGGATCGTACAGCGTTCGACGATCGACGGACGCCCCTTCGCGTCCAAAAAGCTCACCAGCGCTTCGCCGGTGCCGAGCTCCGAAAGCACTTCTTCGGTGTTGAAGCGCGGATTCGCGCGAAACGTCGCCGCGGCGGTTTTGATCGCTTTCTGCTCGGCGGGGGTATAGGCGCGGAGCGCGTGCTGTACGCGGTTAGAAAGCTGCGCAAGCACCGGATCCGGCAGATCGGACGGCTGCTGCGAAATAAAGTAGACGCCGACGCCCTTCGAACGGATCAGCTTCACGACCTGCACGACCTTGTCGCGGAGCGCCTTTTTCGCGTCGGAAAACAGGAGATGCGCTTCGTCGAAGAAGAACACCAGCTTCGGCTTTTCGGGATCGCCGACCTCGGGAAGCTCCTCAAAGAGCTCGGCCAAAAGCCACAGCATGAAGGTCGAATAGAGGAGCGAGCTCTGATAGAGCTTTGCGCAGTGGAACACATTGATATAGCCTCTGCCGTTCTCGTCGACCTGCATCCAGTCATGGAGATCGATCGCGGGCTCGCCGAAGAACAGGTTTCCGCCCGCGTCCTCTAACTGCAGAAGCGCGCGCTGGATCGCGCCGGCAGACTGCTTACTGATATTGCCGTATTGATGCAGCAGCTCGTTTGCGTGCTCGGTAATGTAGGCGACCATCGCGCGAAGGTCCTTGAGATCGATGAGCAGCCACCCGTTGTCGTCCGCCACGCGGAACGCGATCGAAAGCACGCCGGTCTGTACGTCGGAAAGATTCAGAAGACGGGCAAGAAGCTCTGCGCCCATCTCGGAAACAGTCGTGCGGACGGGATGTCCGCCCTCGCCGTATACATCCCAGAAGCGCACGGGGTAGCGCCGCATCGGGAAGCTTTCGGGATCGATGCCGATGCCCGTAAGCCGCGATGCGATCTTTTCGTTCATTTCGCCGGGCAGTGAGCAGCCGGAAAGATCCCCCTTGACGTCCGCCAGAAACACCGGAACGCCGAGGTCGGAAAACGATTCCGCCATGACTTTCAGCGTGATGGTCTTGCCGGTGCCGGTCGCGCCGGCAATCAGTCCGTGGCGGTTCGCCATCTCGGGCAGGATACAGGCTTCGGTTTCGCCCTTGCCGATCAGAATTCGGTTGTCGATGCGCATATGAACCTCCGATACACTCGATCATTTCATGCATATCATACCACATCCTTCCGGAAATGTCCACGAAAAAACGACGGCGCGCCGCGGCGGCGGTGTTTCCGAACAGCCCGAAACGAACGGACGGGACGGTAAAAGGAGGCATCATTTTGTATAAAACGACACAAGGGGATGTTTGTTACACAAGCCGCAGGGACGACCGTCGGCCGTCCGAGCCGCTGTTTCAACGGATTGCATCTTCGGTACGCGGACGGAACGGCGGTCAGCCGAAGAACAGGGAGGAGAAGAGCAGACCGGTCACGACAGAGGTCAGCATGGCGAAAAGCGCCGCGGGCACGGTGAAGCGCGTTTTTTTGATCCCGGCGCTGCCGAAGTACAGCGCAAGCGTATAAAAGATCGTTTCGGAAGAGCCGAGGAGCACGCTGGCGGTGAGCCCGATGCGCGAATCGGGACCGTACTGTGTGAAGATATCGGAGAGCGCGGCGACGGCAGCGCTGCCGGAAAACGGGCGAACAAGCAGCAGCGGCACGAGCGCGGGATCGACGCCGAGCGCACGGAGCGCCGGGGAGAAGAACGATGAAAGAAGATCGAACGCGCCGCTTGCGCGGAACAGCCCCATGGCGGCGGAAAAGACCGCAAGCGTCGGCAGGATCGTAACGAGAAGCGGGATCGCCCGTGCCGCGCCTTCGCGGAATGCTTCAAAGACGTTGACGCGGCGAACGGCGGCATAGAACAGTAAAAGGAGGATCAGGATCGCGATCGGCATGGGCGTGTACAGACAAGGCAGAGCACGACGGCGGCAAGCGTCGCCGCAAGGGAGGAAAGAAGCGTCGGCAGCACGACGGTGGACGGATGCAGAGAACCGAAGCTTGTTCGCATACCGACGAGCGCCGCGGGGTACAGCTCGAGGCACGACGCGTTCACGACGAGCAGCACGCACATTTCGTTCGTCGCAACGCCTTTTTGCGGGTTCGATTCGTCCAGAAGCCGCATGGCGGTAAGCCCGTAGGGCGTGGCGGCGTTGCCCATGCCGAGCATGTTTGCGGCAAGGTTTAAGGAGATCGCCTCTTTCGCCGCGCCCGCGTTCGGAAACAGCAGCTTTAACGCGGGGGACAGAAGCCGGCTGAGCGCCCTGATGAGCCCGGCTTTTTCGGCGATGTTCAACAGCCCCATCCAAAGGAGGTACGCGCCGGAAAGCCGCAGAACGGTTTCAATCGCGTCGGCCGCGCCCTGCTGCAGCGCGGAAAGCACGCCCTCCGCGTTTCGGGACAGGAGCGAAACGCCGATTCCGGCGATCAAAAGAAACAGAATCACGGTGTTCATGGTCCATCGTATGAAGGAAATGCGTCGGAAAAGCGTCTTTTTTGAAAACGATCGCAAAAAAGTCACACAAATTGCGTTTCTTCTGTTATAATGCTAAACGTGAATTTATAACCCGAGGTTTTTTGCCATGAAAAAAGGGATCAGTATATTGATGATCATGCTGATGTTGTTCGGCGCGGTGCTGCCGGCAGGCTGTTCGGCGGCGCGCGGAAAGGGCAGCGACGTCTGTCTTGCGTTCATTGAATACATTGCAGAGGGCAGCTACGGCGCGGCGTACGACCTGCTGTCCGATTCCGTGAAGAACACGAGCGGCACGGACACGAAGGCAGGCGAGCCGATGATTTCCGCAAAGGAGTTTGCGGAAAAGTATCAGCAGATCTTCGACGCAGTCGGTTTAAAGGAGATCACCTATCTTGTCAAGACCGTTTCGGACGCGTCGATCACGAGCTCGGTCGATTTTCAGATGACCTATTCGACCGCGCTCGGCGAGATGACCAACGACTACGTGATCAACGCGCTTTATGAGGGCGGGCGCTGGGGCATCCAGTGGACGCCGGCGCTGATCTTCCCGACGATGGAATGGGGGGACAAGCTGCTGGTCGGTGTCAACTACCCGAAGCGCGGCGAGATCTTCGACTGCAACGGCGAGCTGCTCGTCAAAAACCTCTCCCCGGTCACGGTATTCTGTGTTCCGAACCAGATCCCCGAGGACAAGAAGGAGGAGGTACTAAAGCAGATCCTTGCGATCCCGATCCTGAAGCCCTCCGGCACGCCGCAGGACGAATATGAAAAGATTGTGCACGACGCGGTCTACAGCAAGAACTCCTCCGCGGTCATTGCAAAGCTTTATCCCGATCAGGTGGATGAAACATTGGAGGAGCGGCTGCTCGGCATCACCGGCATCGGTATCGACCGAAACGGCGCAATGACCTCCACGCGCTTCCGCGCGTATCCGTACGGACGGAGCGCATCCCATCTTTTGGGCTTCGCTGCGGTCATGTGGAAGGCGACATGGAAGGACCTTGAAAAGCTTCGCAATCAGCGGGACGCAAAGAACGCGGGCGCGGAGCCCGATTTCGATGCGCATGCGGAAGCGACCGGAAGCGCGGAACCGAACGAGAGCGCCGAACCGAACGAGAGTGCAGAACCGAATGAGAGCACAGAACCGAATGAGAGCGCCGAACCGGACGGGAGTGCGGAACCGGATGAAACTGTCGAACCCGGAGAGACCGCGGAGCCCGGCGGGGAAACGGACACGGACGAACAGAAGTCCGGCGACAAAAAGAAAAACGACGAGGAATACAGCGGATACAAGTTCACCGAAGCGGACCTTGACGCGTACGAGAAGGACAGCTGGCTGGGCTACGCGGGATTGGAGCAGCAGTACGAAACGCTTCTGCGCGGCGAAAAGGGCGGCTACGCGTACATTCAGGGCATCGACGGCACGAACCGGCAGACGCTGTACAACAACCCCGCGAAGGACGGACAGGATCTGCATCTGACGATCGACATCAAGATCCAGCAGCGCGTCGAGGAGGTCGTGAAGACCGTCGTCTATACTGACAACATCTCCGGCACTGTGATCGTGATGAACCCGCATACCGGCGCGGTCCAGGCGCTGTATTCATTCCCGGACTACGACGTGGAAGCATTCAGCCGCGGCGCCGTCGGCACCGAAGCATACGAAGCGCTGTCGAAGGACCCGCAGACGCCGATGTTGAACCGCGCGATCCAGGGTCTTTACGCGCCGGGATCGACGTTCAAGCCGTTCACCGGAGTGGGCTCGCTCGAAGCGGGTACGGTTACGCCGGATACGACCTTCCCCGAGGAGGAGATGCAGCACATCCATAACGCGCGCTATAAAACGCCGAGCGGCGGCTGGAAGGACGTCTGGGAGGTCAAGCGCGGGACCTATGCCTATACCGGCATCGACGAGATCACGCGTACCGGCTCCTCGAACCGCCACACGCCGATGAACATGGAATCGAGCATCATCGACTCGGACAATATCTTCTTTGCGTGGCTCGCGCTGAAGCTCGGCTGGGATCGGTTCAAGGAATATCTGTCGTTCATCGGGATGGGTGAGAGCGTGCCGTTCGATATTCCGGCAATGCCGTCGCAGATCAAGAATAAAGAGAGCACCGAGACCTATAACCTGCTCGCGATGAGCGGATACGGACAGGGCGAGCTCTTAGTGACGCCGCTGCAGATGGCGTGCTACATCGCCGCATTCCGGAACGGCGGCAAGGCGCCGGTTCCGCACGTCGTCGAATCGATCTGGCAGGCGGAGGGACAGAATTACACAGAAACGTACAGGCATACCGAAAACGAAGTCTGGAAAACGATCTGCTCCGATAAGAACGCCGAAACGATGGCGAACATGATGATCGGCGTTTGCAGGCTCCCGCAGGATCACGGCGGCACGGGACGGTATCTCGGCGTCAGAAGCTTTGTCATCTCAGGCAAGACCGGTACCGCGGAGATCGGCAACAAGAAGGACAAGAACGAGCAGGCAGCGAAGGAAATCGCGTGGTTCATCGGCTTCCGCCAGAAGAACAAGGACGGCTCCGAAGTGAAGCCGGAGGACGAGCGTCTGGTGCTCGTTATGCTGGAGCTCGACATGCAGAATCTGCCGGAGGAATATTCGCTGATGAAGTTCGTCATCGCGCGCGTGCTTTTAAAGGACGACGACATGACAAAGCCCGGCGAAACGAAGCTGGCGTTCCTGTCGTCGGGCGGCGGAAATTAAGCTTTTCAGCCTGCATAGGATAGAATCGAGGGGGAGAACACAATGAAGAAAACCATCGTCTTTACGGGCGGCGGCACGGCGGGGCATGTGACGCCGAACCTCGCGCTGATCGGAAAACTTGACCGCGCGGAATGGGACATTCACTATATCGGCACGTCCGGCATGGAAAAGGACCTTGTGAAAACGGTCCCGGATGTGACGTATCACGAGATCGAATCGGGCAAGCTTCGCCGCTACGCAAGCCTCAAAACGCTCACGATGCCGATCCATGTGCAGAAGGGCTATCATCAGGCAAAACGCATCTTAAAGGAACTCAAGCCGGCCGTGCTGTTTTCGAAGGGCGGCTATGTTTCCGTACCCGTCGTGGCGGCTGCAAAGGGCATCTGCCCCGTGCTGACGCACGAATCGGATTACACCCCGGGTCTTGCGAACCGGATCGACGCGCACTTTGCGGATAAGGTGCTGGTGACCTTTTCGGACACCGTTCCGCTCGTGCGGGGCAATAAGGGCGTGCATACCGGCACGCCGATCCGTCCGGAGCTTTACAGGGGCTCGCGCGAAAGAGCGCTTTCGTTCACCGGCCTTTCCGGGAAAAAGCCCGTGCTGCTCGTGACCGGCGGCAGCCTCGGCGCAGTCGCGGTCAACGTCGCCGTGCGCGAAGCGCTTCCGGAGCTTAGAAAGACCTTTGACGTCGTGCATCTTTGCGGCAAGGGCAAGCTGGACGAAAGCGTCAAAATGCCCGGCTATGTGCAGTACGAATACATTCAGGAAGAGATGGCGGACCTCTTTGCGCTTGCCGACGTCGTCGTGTCGCGTGCGGGAGCGAACGCCGTGTTTGAACTTTTAGCGCTTCATAAGCCGATGCTGCTTCTGCCGCTGTCCGGCGCTTCGACGCGCGGCGATCAGGAGCTGAATGCGGAATACTTCAAAAAGAACGGCTACGCAAGAGTGCTTTTAGCCGACGAGGTTTCCGCGGCGTCCGTTCTCAAAGAGGTCCGCGCGCTCTATGACGCGCGGGAGCGGTACATCGATACCATGAAGCATGCAGAGGGCGTCGACGGCACCGAAGCGATCCTCCGGCTGATCCGCGAAGCGGCGAACGCATGACGGCGGCGGAGCTCATCGAAAAACTGAACGGCGGGAGCGCGGTCGAAGCGCTGTCCGCACTCTCGGCGATCGCAAAGACGAAGCAGGGGCGGGCGGAGATCGAGGCGTGCTTAGCGGATCGGTCGATTCTTCGCGCACTTGTAAACAGCGAACAGCCGAAGGTGCGCAAGAACGTCTACCGGCTTTTGGGCGCGCTCGAAAACGAAGCGGACACGCCGCTGCTCGTTCGTGCCCTCGAAACCGAAACGACGCTGTTTACCGTGCCGAGCCTGATTCTGGCGCTCGGGCGGCTGAACGCAAAGGACGCGCTGAACGCGTACCGCGTGCCGGTCTCCGATTCACCGGAGACGGACAAGCATATCGCGGAGATCACGATCGCTTACGAAAAGGCGACGCAGCGGTTTTTAACCGTGCCGGAGAGCACGCTCGAAACGCTTGCCGCCCCGCGCGAGATCCTGTGCTTTGCGCCGCGCGGGTTTCAGAAGGAGCTCAGAGACGAGCTCGGCGCACTCGGCTTTTCAGGAAAGATCAAAGGCGACGCGGTACGGATCCAAACCCGCGATATCGCCCGGGTCTATCAGGCAAACTGCATGACGGAAGCGCTGCTGCCGATCGCCGAGAACGTGCCGATGGAGCCCGGGGCGATCGCCGCAGCGGCAAAGACGTGCATCGGCACCCGTTACCGCATCGAGATCCGCGGGTATCTAAAGGATCGCACCGGATTCATCGAAAAGCTCAAAGGTCTTCTGGACGGACGCAACAACCCTTCCGCGTACGACTGCGAGCTGAGGATCGATTCGCGCAACGATGTGTGCGAT
Organism: Clostridia bacterium; assembly: GCA_017393775.1. Taxonomy (GTDB): domain Bacteria; phylum Bacillota; class Clostridia; order Christensenellales; family CAG-138; genus UBA3792. The sequence goes on along the minus strand of JAFOQN010000029.1, from coordinate 7,188 downwards.
CTCTACTGGAAGCTTTGGAATGTCAAGGACGCGCGCTATCCGTGGCGAAAAGGCACGCTGCCCGCGTCGATTCATCCGGCTCTTGGCTATGCGCTCTCGCGCTATGCGCTGTCGCTTTTAAACGGGGAGCGGCCGAGCGTATTCGACCCGTTCTGCGGGAGCGGTTCGCTGCTGTTCGCCGCGGAAGAACAGGCGCACTGCAAAGCACTCATCGGCGTGGATAAGAGCAGCACGGCGGTTCGGATTGCGCGGGAAAACGCGAAGGCGGGAAACAGCAAAGCGCGGTTTATCTGTCGCGACATCTTGCATTTTGAAGCGAAGGAGGGCGCGGATCTGGTACTCTCGAACCTTCCGTTCGGGAACCGTGTCGGCTCGCACCGCGAAAACGAAGCGCTGTACGCAAAGTTTTTGAGACGGCTGCCGCATTATATGAACAATGGCGGAAAGGCGGTGCTCTACACCGCGGACGCGAAGCTTTTGGAGCGGCTGATCAAAGAGAATCCGAACCTGAGACTCTTCGAAAAGCGCCGCACGGCGGCGGGGGGACTCTCCCCGTGGGTATTTGCGATCGAAAAACGAACTTCGCCGGATCGGCGCAAAGAAGGAGAAACCGAATGAATACAGAACTCGATCAACTCACCGTCCGTTATCTCGAGGCGCGGGAAGCGGTCAAGTCCGTGTTCCGCATGGAGAGCGAGTACAGCTTTCCGGTCGCCGCAAATCTTTACGCCGCGTCGGGACAGCCGGTCGATACGGAAAGGCTTTCCGACTGCAAGCGCATGATCAGGGACGAGACGGGGATCTTCTCGAATTTCCGCGGCAGCGTCATGGTCCCGCTTGCCGCAAAGCTTGCGCTCTGCGAGGATATGCAGACGTGCCTGGACCGTGCGCTGCAAAACTATGCCGTGTTAAAGGAACAGTTTATGCGCTCGGAGTTTTTGGCGCTTGCGGCACTTCTGCTGACCGATTCCGTGTCCGACGCGGACATACCGGCAGTCGCCGCGCGCGGAAAAGAACTTTATCGCCGCATGCGAAAGGAACATCCGTTTTTGACGGGGCAGGAGGATTCCGTCTTTGCGGTCCTGCTTGCCGAAAGCGAAAAGAGCGACGATGCGCTGATCCTTGATATGGAGGCATGCTACATACTGCTTGACGAACGTTTCCCGAAGGGCGACGGCATCCAGACGGCGTCGCATGTGCTTGCTTTGCTCGACGGCGCGCCGGAGGAGAAGGCGGGAAAGGTGATCGCGCTGTACGACGCGATCCGGTCCGCGGGCGGCAAGTACGGCACGAACCAGGAGCTTCCGGTGCTCGCGGCGCTTGCGGCGGACGATACGCCGGCGGAAACCGTCGTTTCCGAGCTCTTTGCAGTCGACGCGCTGCTGGAAGGACAGAACGGCTACCGCGGCGTGTTCGGTTATGACCGCAAAACCCGCATGATGCATGCGGCAATGCTTGTCGGCGCGTATCGCATGCGCGGACAGGCAGGGATCGTGAACGCGGCGGCACAGCAGAGCGCCGTTGCCATGATCGCGGCGCAGCAGGCGGCAATGTGCGCGTCGATCGCGTGCTGTTCGGCAGCGGCGGCTTCGGGCGCGGCGCATTGAGCATTGACAAACCGGCGAAAAATCCGTACAATGACTACCCGAAGGAGAGTTTGTATATGAGACAGAAATATTACATCACAACGGCGATCGCGTACGCGTCGGGCAAGCCGCACATCGGCAACACCTACGAGGCGGTGCTAAGTGACAGCATCGCGCGTTTCAAGCGCTACGAGGGATACGACGTGTATCTGCAGACCGGCACGGACGAGCACGGTCAGAAGATCGAGGACAAGGCAAAGGCGGCAGGCGTCACGCCGAAGGAATACGTCGACAACGTCGCAGGCGAGATCAAGCGCATCTGGGATCTGATGGGCACGAGCTACGACCGTTTCATCCGCACAACGGACGAGGATCACGTCAAAGCCGTTCAGAAGATCTTCAAATATATGTACGACAAGGGCGATATCTATAAGGGCTGTTACGAAGGCATGTACTGCGTGCCGTGCGAATCGTTCTTCACACCGTCGCAGCTTGTGGACGGCAAGTGCCCCGACTGCGGCAGAGAGGTGCAGCCCGCCAAGGAGGAGGCGTACTTCTTCAAGATGAGCAAGTACGCGGATCGGCTCATCGATTACATCAACACGCATCCCGATTTCATCAAGCCCGTTTCCCGCAAAAACGAGATGATGAACAATTTCCTGCTGCCGGGGCTGCAGGATCTTTGCGTATCGCGCACGTCGTTTACCTGGGGCATTCCGGTCGACTTCGATCCGAAGCACGTCGTCTATGTCTGGCTTGACGCGCTCGCAAACTACATCACCTGCATCGGCTACGAATGCGGCGGCGAATCGTCGGAGCTGTTCAAGTCACTCTGGCCCGCCGATCTGCATGTGATCGGAAAGGATATCATCCGCTTCCATACGATCTACTGGCCGATCTTCCTGATGTCGCTGGATCTGCCGCTGCCGAAGACGGTCTTCGGTCACCCGTGGCTTCTGCAGGGCGACGGCAAGATGTCTAAATCCAAGGGCAACGTCATGTATGCCGACGATCTTTGCGATCTGTTCGGCGTCGACGCGGTGCGCTATTATGTGCTGCACGAGATGCCGTTCGACAACGACGGCACGATCACCTGGGACAACCTGATCGAACGGCTGAACGCCGACCTTGCCAACACGCTCGGAAACCTCGTGAACCGTACGGTCGCGATGAGCAACAAGTATTTCGAAGGGCGCGTGAAGCGTACGGACGTCACGGAACCGGTCGACGATGAACTGAAGCTCGTTGCGACGGCAACGCTTCCTCGCGTCAAAAAGGCGATGGACGAGCTTCGCATCGCGGATGCGCTCAGCGAGATCTTCAATATCTTCCGCCGTTCGAACAAATACATCGACGAGACCGCGCCGTGGGTGCTTGCAAAGGATCCCGAAAAAGCGGACCGTCTTTCGGAAGTGCTCTATAACCTGATCGAGAGCATCTCGATCGGGGCAAACCTTTTAGCGCCGTTTTTGCCGAAGACCGCGGAAAAGATTCTGAAGCAGATCGGCACGGAACCGCGCGCGATCGAAACGCTGATGACGTTCGGCATGTATCCCGAAGCAGGCAGCAAGGTCGCGGAAAAGCCCGAGATCCTGTTTGCGCGGCTCGATCCGAAGGCCGTCATGGAACAGGCGGAAGCGATGCAGGCAAAGTATCAAAAGCCCGCAGAACCCGAAGCGCCGGCGATCCTGCCGATCAAGGACGAGATCGCCTATGACGAGTTTTCTAAGCTCGATCTCCGCCTTGCAAAGGTTGTCGCCTGCGAGGAGGTCAAGCGCTCGAAGAAACTTCTGAAGCTGACGGTTGACATCGGCAGCGAACAGCGCACGGTCGTTTCCGGCATCAAAAACTGGTATAAGCCCGAGGACCTCGTGGGTAAGACGGTCGTGCTGGTCGCAAACCTGAAGCCCGTTACGCTCTGCGGCGTCGAAAGTCACGGCATGATCCTGTGCGCATCCGATCCGGAGGATAAGGAGCTTGCGTTCGTGACACCCGAAAAGGCGCTGAAAGAGGGCTGGGTGGTGCGCTGATGCGAATCTTCGACACGCATGCACACCTCTTGGACGAGCAGTTTGACGCGGACCGCGAGGAATTGATCGAATCGCTTCCGGACGCCGGGATCGCGCATGTCATGGAAGCCTGCTGCGACGAGGCGGGCATCGACAAGGTCGTCGCGCTCGTTGGGCGTGTGCCGCTTTTCTTCGGCAGCGCAGGCGTGCATCCGCATTCCGCGGACGAGTTCAAGCCCGAAACGCTCGATCATATCCGTGAAGCGCTGACACATGAGCGCATGAAAGCGATCGGTGAGATCGGTCTCGATTATCACTACGATTTCTCTCCGCGCGACGTGCAGCGGGACTGCTTCGACGCGCAGCTTGCGCTGGCGGCGGAGCTTCACGCACCCGTCATCATCCACGACCGCGAGGCGCACGGCGACACGATGGACCTTCTGCGGCGGTATCGCGGAAATCTTTCGGGCGTGATGCATTGCTTCTCGGCAAGCTATGAGATCGCAAAGGAGTGCATCGACCTGGGGCTCTACATCGCCTTCGGCGGCGCGCTGACGTTCAAGAACGCGGTGCACCAGTGGGAGATCGCTTCGAAGCTTCCGCTCGACCGGCTCTTGATCGAAACGGATTGTCCGTACATGACGCCGGTGCCGTTCCGCGGCACGCGCAACGATCCGAGACGCATCGTGCTGACACTTTTTAAGCTTGCCGAACTGCGCGGTATCGACGCGGAACCGCTTTCCGAAGCGCTGTTCGAAAACAGCTTCAAAGCCTTCGGGATCCAACCGTAAAAGACATAAAAAGACTGCCGGTTTGTCCGGCAGTCTTTTTTGCTGTGATTAAAAATCGGGATCCTCGTACGGCGCGCTCGTCGGTTTCGGGGATTTGGTCGGGACGGGCGTTTCCGCCGCGACGCCGATCTTGTACTTCGGGTAGATCGGCTTGTAGAACGTCTCTTCGGTGCGCACGGTCTTGACGAACGCGCCGTTCTTGTACTTGTCGACGTAGGTGATCACGCGGTAGCCGTCGTGCGCGTTGCGGATCTGGACCTGCTTGCCCGCGGGCAGCGTCTTGTCCTCCTCGTACTCGATCTTGGTCGGGTCGTCCTTCCAGAAGATCTCCTCGATGATCTCGTTGCGGCAGCGGTATTCGACGCCCTCTTCCGCCTGTCCGTAGATCTCGACATTGATGTTCTTCTTGCGGCTGCTCTCCTTGTTTTTGGAGATGTAGATGAACATGTAGATCGTGTGGCCGGTGTCGTTCTTGAAACTGAAGTCGATATGGTTGGAGTCCACCGTCGCGTCAAAGCCGAGGCCGTCCCGGAATTCCTTCGTCACGTAGTCGCTCGGAATGCTGTGCCCGCGGCGGGTGATGTGCGTGATCCCCGAACGCAGGATCGCGTTGAAGATCGTCGTGCTGACCTGGCAGACGCCGCCGCCGGGCTCCTTCGTATAGGTCTGGTCCTGAATGGCGTTTGCGAGCGACCAGCCCTTCTTTTCGGTGCGGTCGCCGGTCTTTTTGTTGAAGCTGAAGGACGAGCCGGGATCCATCTTCGTGACCTGCATCATGCCGATCGCCTTGGTGATGTTGGCGTCGCGTCCCATGCGGTTTTCGACGAGCGCCGCGTCTGTGGACGTCGAGCCCTTGAAGTAGTAGCTCGTCGTGTAGCTGCCGAGAAGCGTGAGCTGGCTTTGCAGCGATTCGAGCGTGATCTCCGGTTCGGAGACCGTGACCTTCGGCGTCAGCGACGCGGTATAATCGCCCGATTCGATCGCCTCGGTGATCTGATTCTCCAGATCGGTAAAGTCGATCTTTGCGCCGTTCGTTCCGGCCGTGAAGTCCCAGTACGGCTGCTGATACTTGACGTCGCCGACCTTGTTGGTCTTCCATTTGACCGTCACGCTTGCGTTGACCGCGTGGTTCGGGATCTTGTCGTTCAACGCATAGAGCGCGTTTCTCATCAGTTCGCCGTCAAAGGTCATCGGCAGCGTGACCGCGGTTTCGTTCCCGCGCGCGGCGCTTTCCAGCGCTTCTTCGAGCGTATCCTCGCTGTACGTGAGACCGATCGTGTCCGCGCTCAGCATCAGCGGATCATAAGTCTCATAGGAGACCGTGATATCAAAGGACTCGCGCTTTTCCTGCATCGCCGCTTTGACCCGCGCGCGCGCTTCGGCAACGGTCAGATCGCGTACCCGGACGCCTTCGATCACGGCGTCGTATGCGATCACCGTTTCGTCGGTGACGGGGATCGGCGTTTCGATCGGTTCCGCCGATGCGTCCGGCACAATCGAGGCGGGGACGTCGGAAGACGGATTGCAGCCCTTTGCGCTTTCCGCCAGCAGGATGGACGTCACGAGAACGATCACGGCAAAGACGAGAAAACCTGCTGCGATAAACAGCAGCCTGCGCGTCTTTTTCCGTTTGCGCCTGCGCTTTTTCGGCGGCTGATTCGATCCGCCGGAGCCGCTGCGCTTCTGTGAGGATGTGCTTTTTGCGGAGGACGAACGGCTCTGCGCGCCGCGCGAAGATGCGCTTGCGGCACGGGTCTGTTCCCCCTGCTGCGCCGCTGCGTTCGGTCTCCGATCGCTTGCAAAGCGCAACGTGCCGTTCGCCGCGGCGAAGGGTTCCTCCGCGCTGCGATTCGGCAGGGAAGACGCCGTGCGGCGCGCGTTCCAGTCGCGCGCCGGGGCTGCTTCGGTATTCGGTTGCGGGCGAACCACGCCCGCGGTCGCAGAATCAGTCATGATACCGTATTATAGCAAGGTCGATTCCGATTCTCAATAGATTTTCGCTTTGTTTTTTGAAATTTTGCATTTTTGACGCATCTGTGATACAATGCCGGTCGGAAGATCGGAGGACGGATATGCTTCATATTGTATTGGTGGAACCGGAGATCCCGAGCAACACGGGCAACATTTCACGCACCTGCGCGGTGACCGGCGCGGCGCTGCATCTCGTCAGACCCTTGGGCTTTTCGACCGACGACAAGAGCTTAAAACGCGCCGGGCTCGATTACTGGCACACGCTGACGCTCTTTTATCACGACAGCATTGAGGAGGTCTGGGAACGGTATCCCGACGCGCGGTTCTTCTATTGCTCCACGCATGCGGCGCACCGCTACGACGAGGTACGGTTCAGAGACGGCGACTTTCTCGTGTTCGGCAAGGAGACGGCGGGGCTCGGCGAAAAGATCCTCGTGCCGCACGCCGACGAGGCGATCCGCATCCCGATGGGCGACGGACAGCGGTCTCTGAACCTTTCGAACGCCGTCGCGATCGTGGTCTATGAGGCGCTGCGGCAGAACGATTTCTTCGGAATGCGGTGATCTCCGTCCCGAATTTGCCCCACAGACCTGAAAAAGCAATATATTCTCACAAAAAAAGTCTGATTTCCAAAAATAATGCTTGCATTGTTGAAAACCTTGTGGTAGTATTGCAATGTTCGAGTTTTAGCAAGGAGGTGGACTGAATGGGTAAGTTCTGTGAAGTCTGCAAGAAAGGAACCATGTCCGGCAATCTGGTCAGCCATTCCAATCGCAAGACCAAGCGCAGCTGGGCGCCGAATATCCAGACCGTGCACGTCGTCGTCGACGG
>JAFOQN010000028.1 GCA_017393775.1 Clostridia bacterium | reverse complement strand
TATTGTACTGAAGAGACGAGCGTCAACGGCAAGGTTCTTCCCGCGGACAGCTTTGCGGAGATCACCTCTGCAGGATTTTCCACGTTGAAGCTTTCCCGCCCTGCCGTTCTGTTCTCTGCGGACGTATAAAAAAACTGCCGGGAAGGCAGCAGGGATTCAGTATTCGTCGTCCTCGGTTCGTCCGTCGCCCTGCGCTTCGCGTAAAAGCGCGAGCATGCGCAGGGAATCGAGATCGAGCGGTTCTCCGCCGGACGTGCCGATGCACGCGGAACAGACGAAAAAGCACTCCGGGCAGATGCAGCGACTCTGTACGCCTTTCTCATCCTGCACCATATACGTTCCGCATCGTTGACAGCTGCAGCGCATCGAATCACCTCCATGCGTATTGTATCACCTAAATCCGCACTTTTCAAGCACAGGAACCTATGTTATAATGAAATTTATGAAACGGATCATCCCGCTCCTTCTTGTCCTGATGCTGCTTCCGATCTTCGGCGTCGCAGCGGACGAAGGAGAACAACCGATGCAGCAGGGCGACAAAGGCGAAGAAGTTGTGCGTGTGCAGACGCGGCTCTTCGACCTCGGTTACTATACCTATAAGCCGACCGGCAGTTATCAGACGGTCACAAGGTCCGCTGTCGTCGCCTATCAGGTTTCCGGCGGATTGATGAGCGACGGTACGGTCGGTTCGGAAACGATGCAAACGCTCTTTCTTCACGGCGCAAAGCGCGCGGATTTTCGCGCTGCCGTTCCTCTTTCCTTTACCGCGCAGGGCACGATCACGCAGAAAGGTGCGGCGACGCCTTGGGAAACGGTCCGTCCGATGCTCACACCCGATGAACCGTACCGCGTCCGCAACGCCGCCACCGGTGAGGATGTGACGCTTTTGTATGTCTCCGGCGAAAACCATGCCGAAATGACGGTCCCGACCCGCACGGTCGCGGAACGCAGCGCCGCCGTAAATATGCTGACAGGCTGGCTCGGCAGCGCAAACAGCTTTTATAAATGCGCCGTGCTCTTCGAGCTCGACGGGCAGTGGATCGCCGCTTCGATGCAGTGGGACGGCGACGCGCATGTCTGCGTCTATTTCAAGGACAGCCGGTCGCATGTTCTGGGACTGTCCGACGCGGAGCACATCGCAAACATCCGGCGGGCAAGCAATTGAAAAGACCGGTTCCCCGGTCTTATTTCATTTTGACTTTGCGATCAACAGTTCAACGTCGATCGTGATCCCCTTCAATGCGGATGCATCGAGTGCGTCCGGCTCGACATCGAACGTCAGCGGCGTCATTTTGAGGAAATCCCGCGCTTGCTCTTCCGTCAGCGGATGCGTCTTTTGGATCCGAACACGGTCGATGATCCGGAATCGTTCAAAAAGATGCGAAACCACTGCTTCATTCGAATAGGTGCGTTGACGCAGCCGTTCGCCCAACAGACTGCGAATCTCGCCAAGATACCCTTCCTGCGGAACAAGTTTCAAAAGCACGCCGTCCGATTTCAGTACGCGCGTAAATTCCGCGTAATGCGCCGGTGAAAAGAGGTTCAATATGACGTCAACGGACGCATTATGAACCGGCAGTCTGGTAAGGTCGCCCACCATCCACAGGATCGGTCCGCCGCCGTGCGCCGCAAGCTGAATCGCATCCTTACTGAGGTCGATCCCGACCGTTGTTTTTCCCTGCAGCCGCTTGGTAAATGTCCCGTCTCCGCAGCCGGCGTCCAGTACGACCTCCGGGTTTCCCGGCATGACGTTTCGGATCGAATCGATCACGGCGTCGTAAAAGCCCGCTTCCAAGATGCGCCGGCGCGCTTCGAACAGCGCACGGTCATAATGCGAGGGTGCGGCGTTCGGTGCAAAGTGTACATACCCCTTCCTTGACGGATCGAAGGTATGACCGTTTGCGCAAACAAGCGAAGCGCCGGATCGAGAAAGCGCCGCCCCGCAGATAGGACAGCGCAAAAGCGTTATGGAATTGAAAAACTTATCGGCGCTCACTGCTTCGGCTCTTCCGATTTTTCTTCAAATGCAAAGGCGTCCTTCGGAAGCGAAGATTCCGGTTCCGCGGGATGCTCTGCCGCCTCTTTTGCGGCTTGTTCCTTTTCGCGGCGGCGACGGATCGAACGCGCAAATTCATCGCTGATCAGAAACAGAATGACGATACCGATGATCGTATAAGTCAGCGCAGGGATGTTCTTTCCCAGGAGCTTCAGCACCAGGATCAACACGAGCAGCGCCGCGCCGATTACACCGAGCACGATCTCCGTTGTCTTCCAGAATTTTTCGTTATTTTTCATACGATCCACCTCCGATGCCATCCTTAAGATACGCTTCCGCGATTCCCTCCATGCCGTCCCGGTCGGACGGGATCACGCAATCCGTATGCGTGCGTTCCATCATGTATCGCAAGATCGTCGCCCCCTGCAGAATCACATCGCCGCGCCGGGTAAGCAGCGGCATCTGCATGCGCACCGGCTCCGGGATCCTGCACAGCACCGAGAGCAAACGGTCAAGTTCCGAAAGTGTGATCTTCCGAAGGTTTTCGGGATCAAATCGGTCCTGCTTTGCGATCAATGCGCCGATCGTTGTGATCGTCCCGCCGACGCCATATACAGGCGCGTGAACCGTCTCAGGCACGCAGGCGCGTCGGTCGATCCATTCGTACAGCGATTCTATTAACGTCGCCGGATCGGATGCATCGCATTGTTCCTTGGCGCGGACGCATCCGCACGGAAAGCTCAATGCGCGATCCTGCATGACAATCTGAAAGCTTCCTCCGCCGATGTCGAATACCGTCCCCGCCCCGCCTGTGACAGCGGAAAACGCGAACATACCCTCCTCCTCACCGGAAAGCACGCGCACCTGAACGCCGGTTTCGCTCAGTACATCCGACACAAACTCGCCGCGGTTTTTCGCATCGCGCACGGCGCTTGTC
>JAFOQN010000220.1 GCA_017393775.1 Clostridia bacterium | reverse complement strand
GTTCCCGCGATCCGTTATAACATGCTCCTGTATACCCTGTCGGACGTCGAATTTGCGGGCGAGATCGACGAAAGCGCGATCACCGGGCGCGTCTCTTCTGTCGTGCCGCTCTCCGAGTGGCCGCGGATGCACGGGGAGACAAACTTCGGCAAGATCGGCATGCCGTATGCCGAGACGGAAAACGGACTGGTCGTGCTGTTCGAAAACGAATGGCGACTTATGGAGCCGGTGATGCCGGATCCCGCTGCGGGCGTGATCGATGCCGCATGCGCGCAGGTCCTTGCGGAGAGAAAGGAGATCGACGAACGGTATCGGCATACGGGCACCATGACGGAGGAGGAGATCGGCGAACTGGACGCAGAGGCGAACTTCAATCATCAGCGTCTGGTCAAACTGATGAATCTTTGGGCGAAAGCGGTCTCCGTTGAGCAGGAAGACGGACAGATGCGGCTGTCGCAGATAGCATTTGACGAGGACAAACTGTACTTTGCGTTTGCGGCGTCGCCCGATTGCGCATTTGATTCAGCGCCGGTCATCGGGGTGAATGGACACAGTTACGCCACGGGCGACGAAAGTGGCTTCATCGGTCTCAAAGCGACGGAGACGGAGCATTACGCGTTCTATTCGGTCTATCCGGGCACGCTCAGCGGCACGGTGCTGATCACGGTAGCAAACAACAATAACAATTTCTGCTTTAAGTATCACGCCGATGACGGAACGGCTGCGCTCCCGCAGGACATCGAAACGGCGCAGCAATGGCTCAAGAAGCTCGATTACGTCACGCCCGCGCCGCACTGCGACGTCGACCCTGCTGCCGATGCGCTCTGCCTGTTCGTCGACGGCGACAAGACCTATAAGCCGTTTGAAAACTGGATCTGGTCGGATCAAGACGACGGAATTGCAGCGGACGGTATGACCTTCCTTTGGAAGATGGAAGAAGTCAGGGACAAGATCCCGACGATCTATAACCCAGGGAAGCTCACGGTCACGGCAGGGGACGGCGTGAACCTTGAACCGAAGGTCAACATCTACGACGCGGCGCTCAACACGGTCGCGTTCGGCGCCGATATTTCGACCGTCTGCACGCTTGATCCCGGCACATATTACATATCACAGCGCGTCTCGCGCCGCGAGGAAGGAAAAACCTCCGGTTACGAGTGCATCGTGCGCATCGAGATCGGCGAGACCGCAGAGCAGCCGACGCCCGAATCCGCTGAAGAACCGCCGATGCAGGAATCGAGCGCGATTCCGTCCACGTTCCGGGTTTGGGAATACGATGAGGAAAACGGATACCGCGAAGCGCCGGAGGAAGGCGTCCTGTTCGTCTGCGATTTCGACGGCGACGGGACGGAGGAAGAAATCGCCTATCAGAGACATGGACAGTATGTTGCGATCTCCGTCGGGGATGAATCGATCGACGTTGACGTTGTTGCCGGATTGGAGCAGGTGATCCTGCTTGACCTCGACCCCGCCTCGGCACGGCTGAATCTTCTCGTGGTCTACAATACTGGTTCGGATGACTATGAGACCGCCGAGCTGCACATGGAAAACGGGCGCTTCGTCCGCGGACCGGTCATCTTTGCGTATTGCAGCTGCGAGGCCGATAGCGTGCGCGGTTCTTCGACACAGACCGATATTCTGGGAACCAAAACGGGTGAACGCACCTATCACGGCGAGAATCTGACCCCGGACTCCGAATGGTACGACTGTGAAGTAATCCCGACCGCGGACGAGATCCTGTCCGATCGCGCGCATCTCATCGAATGGGGAAAGCTGCTGCACGTCGTGCGCGATCTGCCCTGCACGATCGACGGCGCGGACGCGGTGATCCCGGCGGGCTCGTATATTTATATGACGCGCTGGCATGAATCCGGGGCGCTTGCGGAGATCAGGACGGAGGACGGAACGACCGCGCTGGTCGCGGTGCGGGAAGCGGATCCGAATGATCCGGATCTTGCCGGCTGTCTGATCGACGGCGTGATGCAGTACGAGTACTTTGACAACATCTTTTTCGCCGATTGATCCGCCCAAAAACATGAAAGGACCGCGCCTGCGGTCCTTTTCGCATGGTACAATCGTAGGGGAGGTCGACACCGACCTCCCGAAAATCATCTTGCCGCTCCTTCCTTGTCAGAAGGAACCGCGGATTGATTACCGTTTCGACCCTCCCTTGTCAGGGAGGGGGGGACCGCGGAGCGGTGGGAGGGTAGTTCACCGCATCGCTTCGATCACGTCCATGCGGGCAGGTCGCTTGCGCACCTCTCTTGCCCTCCCTGTGTAACGGGGCAGCGATCCGAGCGCCCGCTGTGCGGACAATCCCTCCGTCACTTGAAGCAAAGCTGCTTCGTGACACCTCCCTTTACACAAGGGAGGCAAGACGCGAGATGAGCTGTGACCGAAATAAGGAGCCGAAGGACGTTGGAATGACCATCAGTCGTCTGTCCCGCTGCTATGGCGGACGTGCAATGCACGTCCCTACGGTATTTCGGGATCGGGTGGATGCCGCAGGCAGACGGGAGGGTTGCTTACCGCATCGCCTCGATCACGTCCGCAATGTCCGCGTTGACAAGAATCGCGCGGTCCTCAATCTGTTTCGGGCACTCCGCCTCACCGAAATTGACGCAGACGTAGGTCGCGTTCGGATTCTGCGCGGTGAGCTTCCAAAAGGGATACTTAATGATCGCGGGCGTGTTCGACCCGACGCCGAGCTCTAAGAGAAGCAGCTTCTTGTTCGCATGCGTCTGCATAAAGTTTACATAGCGCGACGCCGCCTCGTTCCAGCCGAGATCCTCGACGAAGGTATCGTCGCTTCGAAGATTCATCGCCATCGGTTCGCCGCATTTCGGACAGCGCGGCACGAGCTCGCTTGGGATACGCATATCCTTCTGTTCCGCGACCATCCTGAGAATGATCTCCTCGTTGTCGTAGGTGCGGCGGTGGCATGGCGTCGAGCACTGGAACAGTCCGTAATCGCCCTGCGTGTAAAACAGCCGTTCTTTCTCAAAGCCCGCTTTCTGGAAGCAGTGGTCTACGTTCGTAGTCAACACGAAATAGTCCTTGTTTTTCACAAGGTCTAAAAGCTTTCGGTACACCGGCTTTGGCGGATCCATGTAGCGGTTAATGAAAATGTACCGGCTCCAGTACGCCCAAAGCTCCTCCGGCGTACGGAACGGATAGAATCCGCCGGTGTACATGTCGCGGAAGTGATACTTTTGAATGAAATCGGAGAAGTATTGTTCGAAGCGTTCGCCGGAATAGGTGAATCCCGCCGCTGTCGAAAGCCCCGCGCCCGCGCCGATCACGATCGCGTCGGCGTCCTGAATCGCGTTTTTCAGCCGGGTTACAAGCTCCGGCGTGATCTCGGTATATTGCATGGAAAAACTCCTTTCCGGCTATTTCAGGAGCGCCTCATAAAACCTCAGGTCTGCTTCATTAAATACGTTGAACACGACCTCGATGCTGCTGTGCTTTTGATACGCTTTCACGGTCTCGACCGCGATCCTTGCTGCATCCCTTTGCGGAAAGCCGAATACACCGGTCGAGATGCAGCAAAACGCGACGCTTTTGAGCCCGTACCTTTCCGCTAAGCGGAGACAGCTTTCATAGCACGAGGCAAGCTGCTCACAATGTTTTTCGGTGAGCCTTCCCGAAACGATCGGACCGACTGTATGCAGCACATATTTTGCGGGAAGATTGAACCCCGGCGTGAGCTTCGCGCTGCCGGTCGGCTCTTCGTGCCCCTGCTTTTGCATGATGGCATGGCAGGCAAGCCGCAGCTGCACGCCCGCAAAGGTATGGATCGCGTTGTCGATGCAGCCGTGATTCGGGGAAAAGCAGCCCAGAAGCGCAGAATTTGCGGCGTTCACGATCGCGTCGACCGCAAGCGTCGTGATGTCCCCGCGCCAAAGGTAGATCCCGTCCTGCACGGGCATAAGATCCGAAAACCCCGTTATGTCCTTTTCGCGGATCGCTTCTTTGAGATACGCGTCCTGTACGGCAAGAAACTCCGCGCTTGCCGGCTCCGGCGGGCGCACGTTAAACAGTGCCCGTAAAAGCCGTTTCTGTTCAAAAACGTCCCGCGGGATCTCATTCCGATACCCCTGCTCATCGAGCAGCGCCCGGATCAGATACACTCTTCTTTCATCCTGTGTCATATATATATTTTATCACGCCGGTTGTTGACTTGTAAAGAAAAAACGGAGGGGATATTCCCTCCGTACGTGGTAATGAAACGGTTTAATAATTTTCGCAGTTGACCTCGAAATAGGACTGCGGATGGGCGCAGGTGGGGCAGATTTCCGGCGCTTTTTCACCGATTACGATGTGCCCGCAGTTGCGGCATTCCCAGACCTTGACCTCGCTCTTTTCAAAGACGGCGGCGGTCTCGACATTATGGAGAAGCGCGCGATAGCGTTCCTCGTGGTGCTTTTCGATCGCGGCAACC
>JAFOQN010000219.1 GCA_017393775.1 Clostridia bacterium | reverse complement strand
GCGTGGACGTCCGCGCCGATGACGCCGATGACCAGCGTTTTCTTTTGCTTTTCCATGATCGCCCTCACTTATTCTGAATACTGTTTCGTGTTCGGATCGAAACCCGATATACACAGCAATGGTACGACGATTCCCCTGTAAAGTCAAGATATTACAGGGGAAAAACGACAATATATTTCCTGTCGATCTGCGGCGTCAGAGCGTCGCAAGATACGCCTTTCTGCCGGTCTCGTAAAGGTTGCTGCCCTCGCTGTCGATGACGCAGACAACGGGAAGGTTTTCGACCGTAAGACGCCGCACCGCTTCCGCGCCGAGGTCCTCGTAACAGACGATCTCGGCTTTTTTGATGCAGCTGGAAAGAAGCGCGCCCGCGCCGCCGATCGCGGCAAAATAGACTGCGCCGTATTCTTTCATGGCGGCGATGACTTCGGGGCTCCGTTTGCCCTTACCGATCATGCCGGTTTCGCCCGCCGCGATCATGGCGGGGGAGTAGGCGTCCATGCGGTAGCTTGTCGTGGGACCCGCCGAGCCGATGACCTGTCCGGGCTTTGCCGGCGTCGGTCCGACGTAATAGATCGTCGCGTCTTTGACGTCGAAGGGCAGGGGCTTTCCGTCTCTCAGAAGCTCGCAAAGACGCTTATGCGCAGCATCGCGCGCGGTGTAGATGACGCCACTTAGAAGGCAGCTTTCACCGCTTTTGATCGTTCTTGCCGTTTCCCGGGTGATGGGGAGCTGAATGTGTTTTTCCATGGTTCCGCCTCCTTACAGCACGACGGTCTTGTGCCGCGTGACGTGGCAGTTGATGTTGACCGCGACCGGAAGTCCCGCAATGTGCGTCGGCATCCATTCGATGTTGACTTGAAGCGCGGTGGTTTTTCCGCCGAAGCCCTGCGGACCGACACCGAGCGCATTGATCTTTTCAAGAAGCTCCGCTTCGAGATCGGCATAGTACGGATCCGCATTTCGCTCGTCCGTGCTGCGCATCAGTGCCTTCTTTGCAAGATATGCCGCTTTGTCAAACGTGCCGCCGATGCCGACGCCGACGACGATCGGCGGGCACGGGTTCGGTCCTGCTTCCTCGACGGTTTTCAAAATGAACGCCTTGACGCCTTCGACGCCGTCGGAAGGCTTCAGCATCGCAAGACGGCTCATGTTCTCGCTTCCGAAGCCCTTCGGCGCGACGGTGATTTCGAGCCTGTCGCCCGGAACGATTTCCGTATAGAGCATGGCGGGCGTGTTGTCGCCGGTGTTGACGCGGCGCAGCGGATCCCTGACGACGGATTTACGAAGATAGCCTTCGCCGTAGCCTCTCCTTACGCCTTCGTCGACGGCGGCACGGATGTCGCCTTCGATATGCACGTCCTGTCCGATCTTCAAAAACACGCAGCACACCCCGGTGTCCTGGCAGATCGGGACGGTGTTCGCTTCGGCGATGCCGTAGTTTTCAATGATCTTATCAAGGATGCCCTGCGCGGTTTCCCACGGCTCGTTCTTCCGGGCGTCCTCGATGCGCCGTTTCACGTCGCACGGCAGCACACAGTTCGCTTCAACGGCAAGCCTTGCGATCGCTTCGGTCAAAAGATTTGCTTGCATTTCTCTCATGAAAATCTCCTTATTTCATGCCCAAAGGGCTATTCATGACGCTGCAGCGTCAATTCATGCACATCGTGCAATTCATGACCGTAAGGTCATTTCATGTCCCGCAGGGACAATTCATTCCAATGAATTGCGGCAAAAGCCGCATGAATTGGCTTCGCCGTGAATTGTGCTCCGCACATGAATTGCGGCTTTGCCGCATGAAGAATGATTGCCTTACTGTATTGTTTCCCGGATATGGTCGATCACCGTACCGTCGCGGTAGATGACGTCGGCAACGATCTTTTCGCCGAGCCGCGGCTTTTCGGGCACGCCGTTCGTGCGCTCCGCCATTTCCTTGAGCTCGTGAATGTCGACGACCCGCACGCCCGCATCCTTCAAGCGCTCTCTGAGTTCGACGTCCTTTGGATTGACGGCGACACCTTTCTGCGTAACGAGCACGTCGATCGTGCTGCCCGGGGTAGAGACGCAGGTCACATGATCGGTCACGATCGGCAGCCTTGCGCGGGACAGCGGGGCGATGATCATGGAAAGCTTTGCGCCTGCCGCCGTGTCGCTGTGACCGCCGGAACCGCCCATGATGCTGCCGTTGGAGTCGGTATGCACGTTGACGTTGAAATCGGTGTCAAGCTGCGTTGCGCCGAGAATCACGACGTCGAGCGAATCGACGACCGCGCTCTTACTGAACGGCGAGGCGTAATGCGTTGCGGAGATCTCGCAGTGTCGTGGATTGCTGCGGATGGATTCGACGGCCTTCAGATCAAAGCACTGCACGTCCATTAAAGCGTCGAAGCATCCCTCGTTCAGCATATCGACGAGGTATCCGGTGATGCCGCCGAGGCCGAAGCTTCCGCGGATCTTTTCCTTCAGCATGACGTCCTTCAAATATTTCGCCGCCGCGAGCGACGCGCCGCCCGCGCCGGTCTGGAAGCTGAAGCCTTCCTTTAAAAGTCCGGATGCTTTTATTACATCGACCGCCGTCTGCGCCATTAAAAGCCCCACGGGATCGCGGGTGATCTTGGTCGTGCCGGACACGATGCCTTTCGGATCGCCGATCGAATCGACGACGACCACGGCGTCTACGTCAGTCTCGGGGATTGACCAGCCGGCAAGCGGATAGGGGTGCAGCTCGTCGGTGATCGCCACAACAAACTTCGCGTTCTTTGCGTCCGGGATCGCATAGCCCAAAGAACCGCAGGCGCTTTTTCCGAGCTTGCCGGTGCAGTTGCCCATCGGATCGCAGGCGGGCGCGGCGATAAACGCCACGTCGATCGGCGTTCTGCCGCTTTCGATGTCCGCCGGGCGTCCGCCGTGCGTGCGGAACTGCACGGGGTTCTCCATGCCGCCCGCGGAGATAAAGCTGCCGAGTCCTGCGGACATATAGTCCGTTAAAATCGTCGTCACGACGCCGTTTTGAATATGCTCCTTCAAAGGCGCATGCGTGTCAAAGAGCGAACTTGCGTTGACGGTGAGATCGCGAATGCCCAAAGCCGCGATCTCATCCATGACCATGTTCAGAACATAATCGCCGTTGCGGAGATGGTGGTGGAAGGAAACGGTCATGCCGCTTTTCAATCCGCTGTCGAGAATCGCTTCACGAATGGTTTGACGAATCTTATTCATCTTCAAGTCCTCCCATGCCGAGCTGTTTTGCCGCTTCGAGCGTCTGCCGCGCGCGTTCAACGATCGGCTTGTCGATCATCTTGCCGCGTAAAGACACCGCGCCTTTGCCCTGCAGCTTTCCGATGCGGATCGCTTCGAACACAAGCTTCGCGTACTCGATGTCCGCAAGCGTCGGACTGAACACCTCGTTGATCGTACGCACATGCCGCGGCGCGATCGCGCTCTTTCCGGTGAAGCCGAGGGATTTTGCATACTCCGCGTCGATCACGATGCCTTCGTCGTCGTTGACGTCGGTAAACGGCGTGTCATAGACGTCGACGCCCGCTGCGCGCGCCGCACAGACAAGGCGCTTTCTTGCGTAGTCGATCTCGTTGCCTGCCTTGGTGCGCTTGCATCGCAGGTCCGCCGTGAGGTCTTCACCGCCCAAAAACAGCGCGGTTACCCGCGGACAGGCGGAGGCGATCTCAAACGCGCGTTCGACGCCGAGCGCCGTTTCGATCAGCGGGATCAGCTTCACGGTGCCGACCTCCATGCCGCATTTTTGCTCAATGCCCGCGATGTACGCGTCGAGCGTTTTCATGTCCCCGGCGCTCGACGCCTTCGGCGGCATAATGAGATCGGGCTTCAAGGGCACGATGGCTTCGAGATCGTCCTTCCAGTAGGCGGTGTCAATCGAATTGATGCGCACCGTGATCTCCACGCCTTTGAATCCCATTTCCCTGATCGCGCTGCGCACCAAAAGTCTTGCCGAATCCTTTTCGTCCGGCGAAACGGCGTCCTCAAGATCCAGTATGATGCTGTCTGCGCCGAGCGAATCGCCGTTGATGATCATGTTGGGCGTGTTGCCCGGCAAAAAGAGCATGCTTCTTCGCATATTCCCCCTCCATATCCGGGGACGAATCCCCATAATCATACCCATTATAGCGCTGTTCTTCGGAACATTCAAGAATCTCCGGTGAAAATATAAAGTAATACCCCGTTGAGAAATACGGAAAGGTGTATTATAATAGTTGCGCAATCATGAGCAGGAGGAACGTCCATGTCGTATTCCGGAAGAATGCAGCAGAGCCACTATTACAGCGTATTTTTTGCGCCGAGAGGACGCGACCGCATGTACGATCTCGGCATGCAGATCGCGCAGCTATATCTTTCGCCGTTCGACAAGCTGATCGGTATCATCGGCGAGGCGGGGTCCGGCAAAAGCATGCTGATCAAGGGCATGTTCCCGGGACTGGAGCTCACCAACGACGACGACGGCGTGAACGTGCGTCCGCTGCCGATCCTCGACATCAGCGAACACGGGTTTTTCAATGCGCATACCTATCATCTCGACGTCCGCTTCGAGGCGGCGTTCACCCAGCTCGGCGTGCTTGCGGACGCAATCATGGAAGCGATTCATAAAGGCAAGCGCGTGATTGTGGAGCATTTCGACATGATCTATCCGTTTTTGAACGAGCGCAATGCGGACCTGATGATCGGCGTCGGCGACGAGATCATCGTGTCCCGTCCGACAATCTTCGGACCGATGCCCTCCGAACTGCACGACAAGGTCGCAAAGTCGATCAAATACCGCCGCATGGCGCATACCGCAGAGGATCTCTGTGAGATCTTCCTGCCGGAGGAGGAATATCAGCGCGCGCGTCACCGCGACATCAAGCACGGATTCCTGCTCGCGTTCGACGGGAAGGAGCCGGACGTCGATCTTGACGAACTCGAATTGAAGGTCAGCACCGCGATCGCGTCCGATCTTCCGATCACCTATGTGGACGACGGGCATGTGCGCATCGGCGACATTGTGCATCCCTGTACCGGCCCGCGCACGCATGTTGCTTCGACCGGGAAGGTCGAGGAGTTCCGTCTCCTGCACCGCATCGTGTATGATCCGATCGAGCATTGCTGGCTGATTGCGGGTCGCGTCGGCCCCGGCATCGGCGGCGAATCCATCGACGACGTCAACGACTTCAATCTGGACTGATGAAAAACGCAGGCGAACAGCCTGCGTTTTTGTGCATTTTATCGCGGAAACGGGAGGACGGTCATGGTCACATTCGAATACGGGGATACTGCGGCGCGGATCGTTCTGATCCAGCCGGTCGACGGGCACGATCTCGGATGCATGGAAAGCGAGATCGCCGCGATCGAAAAAGAGACCGCCGTGCCGTTCCGGCTGATTGCCGTCCGGGTCGACGACCGGAACAAAGACCTGTCGCCGTGGAAAGCCCAGGCGGTTTCATCAGATCATAAAAATGACTGTTGACAAAAGCAGGATTCTCCTATATAGTAGCAATATATTACTATATAGGAGAATTATTGTGCGAACCAACGGTGGCTTCCAGATTTCCAAGATCAAACAAT
>JAFOQN010000218.1 GCA_017393775.1 Clostridia bacterium | reverse complement strand
TTGGAATCGACGGGATGATACTTGCCATCGTACAGCGTCGCCTTGATGCCGACCATCGGATAGCCGGCGAGCACGCCGTGCAGCATGGCTTCACGCAGACCCTTTTCAACCGCCGGGATGTATTCCTTCGGAACAACGCCGCCGACGATCGCGTTGACAAACTCGAAATCAACGCCTTCGGGCGCCGGCTCGAACCGCATCTGAACGACACCGAACTGGCCGCTGCCGCCGGACTGCTTTTTATGCTTACCTTCCGCTTCCGCCGTTGCGCGAATCGTCTCACGGTACGGAATGCGCGGATCGGAAAGCTGCGCTTCGACATTGCTCTTGTTGCGGATCTTCGCGCAGGTAACGTCGAGGTGCATTTCGCCGAGGCCCTTCAGGAGGACGTCGCCGGTTTCTGCATTCTTTTCAATCGCAAGCGTAGGATCTTCTTCAAGAAGCTTGTTGAGACCCGCAATGACCTTGTCTTCTTCGCCCTGCTTCTTTGCGGTGACTGCAAGGCTGATGCACGGCTCCGGGAATACGATCTTTTCAACCGTAACGACGTCGGTTGCATCGCAGAGCGTATCGTTCGTGTTGGAAATCTGCAGCTTCGGGATCGCGCCGATGTCGCCCGCATTCAGCTTATCGACTGCGATGGATTTCTTGCCGCGCAGCATAACGGGCGCCGTGGGCTTCTCGTTCTTTTCCTGGGTTGCGTTATAAAGTGCAACGCCGCCGTCCAGGGTGCCGCGATGGACCTTCACGATGCTGTACTTGCCGAACTGATCGTTGACCGTTTTATAGATCTGGCAAACCATCTTGCCGTCTCTCGTAAGCTCGATCTCTTCGCCGTTCTTATATGCTTTCGGAAGCTTCGCATCCGCAGCCGTGGGCAGATAGTGAAGAATGTAATCAAGAAGCGTTGTAACGCCGATGTTGTTGAGCGCGGACGTGCAGCAGACGGGCGTGATGTCGCCGTCCAGAACGCCCTTCGAAAGACCCATCAGGATCTGCTCGCGGGAAAGCTCCATTGTTTCGAGGTATTCCATCATGAGATCCTCGTCCGCTTCCGCAGCAGCTTCGGTCAGCTTCTCATAGAGCTCCTGTGCTTCCGCTTCGAGATTGCCGGGGATTGCGACTTCTTTTTCGCCCTTGCCGTTGAACATCTTTGCATTCATGTTGACGATATCGACATAGCCCTTGAATACGCCGCCTTCCATGATCGGAAGCTGGATCGGAACAACATTCACGCCGAACTTTTCGTTCACAGCCTGCATGGTCTTCTCGAAGTTCGCATTCTCACGGTCCATCTGATTGATGACCATCATGCGCGCCTTGTGCTGTTCTTTGCACATTGCCATGGTCTTTTCCGCACCGACTGCCGGTCCGGAAACTGCGCTGATCACGACAAGCGCCGCATCGCACAGTGCCATCGCTGCTGTCACTTCGCCGTAAAAATCAAAGAAGCCGGGAGCATCGATCAGGTTGATCTTGGTATTCTTCCATTCCAAAGGCGCAAGTGCCATGTTGATGGAGATGGAACGTTTGACCTCTTCCGGGTCAAAGTCCGTCGTGGGTGCATTGTTCGGGAAACGATCAACGAGCCCAGCGTTATAAAGCATAGCCTCCGTCAAAGTCGTTTTGCCCTCGCCGCCGTGTCCGAAGACGCCGATGTTGCGAATCTCATTCGCGGTGTAGAGTTTCATTTGTGTTCCCCCTGTTGGAATTTGGTGTTCAAAATTGAATCCGTTTACACGGATTAACCCAATTTAATCAATTTACTATAACACAGAAAAGTCAATCTGTAAACCTAAACTTTCCAAGAATTTGCATATTCTTTTTGAATATCGGTTAAAATATCCACTTCTGCGCCGATGCTCTTCAGTTTTTCATTGGCTACATATGCATCGATCTCGTCCGGAACGGCGTACACACGCGCTTCTTTCGGCGGACGAAGCGCAAGTTCTCTTGCGCAAAGCGCCTGGATCGCAAAGCTCATATCCATGATCTCCGCGGGATGCCCGTCGCCGGACGCGAGGTTTACCAAACGTCCTTCCGCAAGCAGATACAGCCAGTTTTCGTTTTCCAAGCGGTATCCCATGATGTTCGGCTTCATCTGCCGTGATTCAACGGCGATCTCCCTGAGCCGTGCCGCATCAATCTCGATATCGAAATGTCCCGCATTGCAGAGCAGAACGCCGTTTTTCATTTCTTTCATATGCGCTTCGGTGATGACGTCGCGCATACCGGTGACTGTGATAAATACGTCTCCGATCTTTGCTGCTTCCGCCATTCGCATGACGGTAAAACCGTCCATCACCGCTTCGATCGCTTTGACCGGATCAATCTCCGTCACGATCACGCGCGCGCCGAGACCTTTGGCACGCATCGCAACGCCTTTTCCGCACCAGCCGTAACCCGCTACGACAACCGTTTTTCCCGCGACGATCAGGTTGGTTGTACGGTCGATGCCGTCGAACACGGACTGTCCGGTTCCGTATCGATTGTCAAACAAATGCTTGCACTGTGCGTCGTTGACGTCGAACATCGGGAACCGCAGCGAGCCGTCCTTCTGCATTGCAAGCAGCCGGTGAACACCTGTCGTGGTTTCTTCGCATCCGCCGCGGATCTTCGGAATCAGATGTGTCAGCCTGGTATGCAGCATGGAAACGAGGTCTCCTCCGTCATCGATGATCAGATCCGGTTCCGCAGACAGAACATGTTCGAGACAGTCCTCATACACTTCCGGAGATGCTCCGTGCACGGCAAACACAGACATGCCCTCCTTGACGAGCGCTGCCGCAACATCGTCCTGTGTGGAAAGCGGATTACTTCCGGTCACATACATCTCTGCTCCGCCCGCTCTGAGAACCTCGCAGAGGTAAGCAGTCTTTGCTTCGAGATGGACGGAAAGCGCGATCCGCATGCCTTTGAACGGCTGTTCTTCGCGAAACCGACGTTCGATTCCGTTCAGCAAAGCCATGTTGCGTCGCACCCACTCGATCTTATCCTGTCCGGAAGGATAGAGCGATTCATCCAGTATATAGTGATTCATCTTTTCCATTCAGTCCTCCAAATATGCGATTGCCGCCTGCAGCTGCGTGTCCAGTTCAAAGGGAATATAGTCGATCGAATACCGTTCCGCTTCCTCGGATAGCTCTATGATCCGATCCGGCATGATCCCGTTATCCTGCACACAGACACCGCTCGGTGTGTAATAGGCGTCCGTTGTGATCTTGATCCAGCCTTTGGTTTCAGGAATCTCATAAAAGCTTTGCACGATTCCTTTTCCGTACGTTTTTGTGCCGATCAGATATGCCGCTCCGTGGTCCTTCAGCGCGCCTGCAACAAGCTCGCTTGCCGATGCCGAATATCCGTTCACCAAAAGCACCATCCGGATATCGATTCCCGCATCATGCGTTTTATACTCCGTCACATGGCCGTCTCTTGTCCGAAGCGTCGTCACAATATAGTTTTTCGGGAGGAAAATATCCGCAATATCCAACGCGTCATAGAGCGATCCGCCGAGATTGTCCCTCAGATCCAGAACAAGCGTTTGCATGCCGGATTCCCGCAACGCCTTCATTGCGTTCTTCGTCTCCTCCACGCATGTTCCGTGGAAGGTCTGCACATGGATGTACCCGATCGTATTTGTAAGCATGCGGTAGCTGACCGAAGGCGTATGTACTTCACGAACGACAATGTCGAAGGAGAGTTTCTCTTCCCCGCGTCCGATCACAAAGGCGTTGGACGCCCCGTCCTCGGCGCGAACATTGTCGAGAAAGTCGGAAAGCGTCATCGTCTCATCAAACGCGGCACCGTTGATTTCCAAAAGAATATCGCCGGGCAGAAGTCCCGCTTCGCTTGCCGGTGTATCCTCATATACATCAATGATCTCTACCGCTCCGTCTCCATTGATTTGCGTTAAGATACCTACGCCGACAAAAGTACGCTGATTCTGTTTTGTCAGCTCGCCATACTCTTCTTCCGTATAGTACTCGGCATACAGATCGCCGGTTGCCGCAGCGATCCCCTTCAGCGCCGCATTTGTAAGCTTCGTTTCGTCTTCATCATAATAATAGAAATTATCATGGATGATCTCTCTGATCTGACGGACTGATTCAACAAGCTGTCCGTTTTCGGCTGTATACTTTGCTTTGGCGGCAAACCAGGCTGCCGCGAAGGAAACGCCTGCCGTGAGAGCGATCGCCAACAAGAAGGCGCATCCCATAAGAAGATGCTTCCCGGTCCTGTATGACTTCTGTTCCGCTTCGGCAGTTAATTGTTGATTGATTTGTTCCATACTTCAGTTGATCCTCATTGTAAAAAATAAGCTGTGACGCAGGATCCCTTCCCCTCACAGCTCAGAGTTCCCATGTAATGATCGCTGTCAAACGATATATGCTTTCACAAAATCAGGAAGCTGCTCCGGCGCGCAGGATAAAGCCAGAACAAGCTTGATGCCGTGCGCATTCGAGAAGTCTTCCATACAGTCAAACATTTCCTTCAGCGATTCAAGGTCGTGCTTAATCAGATGTATGAAGCTGTCGATCACGATGCATTCCAGATCATGATCCGATGCAGCGATTCCGCAAAGAAAACCGTAAAACATCTTCGGTCCGGATAAAGCATATTCCGTTGCATTGATAAAGCGAACGGACAGATTGAGATCGAACATATATCTTTCATCTTCATCGATGAATACAACACTTCCCTTTGCCTGTTCGGCGGCCTGATTGGCGATTTCAAGGATTTTCTTAGTCTTACCCGATCCCTTTTCTCCGAAAATGAGTTGAATCAAATTTGCACCTCCGTTTTTTGTTTTATTATATCTCAACCAGGCGTATCATGCAAGCCCGATTCACGCTTCGTGCATGACAATCATCCGGTCAGAAGCCGAGCTTGCCGATCAGCTGCATAAAGCTTTGCTGCGTTTTTTCCGACTCCATTGTCTCCAACACATACAGCGGCAGTTCTTCTTTCGGGATCTTGAACGTATGTTCCCAGTAAATGATTCGATCAACGTTTCTGCCCCTGCCGTCAAAGAACGCGTCCATGGCGTAAACTTCTCGCTCTTGTGCCTGTTTGAATGTCAGAACCTCTATCGTCAGCAGCTGCGCACCCATTTCATACACGAGATACGCATCGTCTGCGCCGTCGCTGTTTCGGTCAAGCCGATCGATCACCATGCTATAGTATCCGTTGTGTTCAACGATATCTCCGGATTGTGCGCGATCCGGGTCGATTCGGTTGTCCTGCACGTCCTCGCGTTCGCCGAGCGCCGTGATCGGTGTGTATACATCGGCGCACAGATTGAGTCCCGCCTGTCTGTATGCCCAAATGATGCTCGCCGCGCTTCCCATTCCCTTATAGGATTCGGATGTTTCAGCCGCATCGGTTTCTTCATCTTCTTCCGAAATCGCAAGCTTATACCCCCACAGCGGGTTTACGCCCCAATCCTGCGCCGCTTGATAGGTTCCGTTTTCCTGATGCCCGACAGAATAGCCGTAGTTTGCGAGTGCGGAAATCAAAGATACGCCAGCTGTTACAGCGCCTGCCCGCGTATAAAACCCGGCGGCGATCACGTCAAGGCTGATCGCGCGGTTCAGTTCATCCGTGCCGGTATTCCGTTCCCGAAGAAACGATCTGAGCGATTGATGAAGGTAATCGATCCCATCCGATCGAATCGCATACTGAAACCCCGATGCAACCGTCACTTCGATCGGCGCAAGAAGCCCGCCTTCCGCATCGACCGTCCACAGCGTATAGCTGCCGTCATACTTGAAGGCGCGGACCGTATCCGATGTGTTCCCGCGAATGCCTGCATCGAACCAGTCTCTTGATTGCTCGGGCGGTGTAAGTCCCGCTCCGGTAAAGCAATATGATCTGATCTGCTTACCGTTCTTAGCCGTCGCTTCAACGACCGCACCGCGAACGGTTACCGATAAATCTTCATTTTCGGCCTGAAACGAAACGGGAACGCCGCTGATATCGAAGTAGAAAACAAGATCGTCGCGTATCAGCTTGAAATCATCGATCTTCAGAGTATCCGCTTTGGAGTAATAACGAAGCTCAACGGATCGACCGTTCGGCACGAAAAGCGTCACGCTGTTTGCGCCGAACGCATATGTCCCCTCCCGCTCCTGTTCCGATACCGTAATCAGGTACGTATTGTCATCGCGCAGTTCCAGAGAAAACGGCAGATCTTCGATCGTCCACACACCCGCATACGGATTCGGAACCGGCGTTGGGCTCGGCGTCGGTACCGGTGTATCGGTCGGCACAGGTGTACCCGTGGGCGTCGGTGTCACAACGATATCGTCAGCCGTCGGCGTTCCTTTCTCTGCAGACGAAATAACCGTTTCTTCGATCGGCGGATTCAGCTCGGCTTGCTGTGTTGCGGGTGCAGAAACCGGAGGCGTCTGCTCCAAGGGGTCGGACCTGCAAGCCGTTCCGAAGCCGAGCAGCAGAAAAGCCGTCAATAAAGATGCAATTGTTCTGCGCATTGATTGCTGCATCACATAATACCTCTACGATAGTATACATCAATATCACCGACTTGTCCACTGCACAAAAACCGGGGGATCACTCCCCCGGTCCGATGTGACAGTTCGATTATTCCGCTTTCAGCAGGAACGCGCGGTATGCTTTGAACGCCTCATAGAGGTCTGCCTTGGAGATGATCTCCCACGGCGCATGCATGGACAGAACCGCAACGCCGCTGTCGATGACTTCCATTCCGTATTCCGCGCAGATATACGCGATCGTTCCGCCGCCGCCCGCATCGACTCTGCCGAGCTCCGCAGTCTGGTAGTTTACCTTCGCGTCTTCCATCCACTTGCGAAGCTTTGCCATGTATTCCGCGTTCGCGTCGTTTGAGCCACTCTTGCCGCGTGCACCGGTGTATTTGTTGAAGCAAACGCCCTTGCCGAGGAACGCGCTGTTTTTCTTTTCAAATACGCCGCTGAAGTTCGGATCAAAGCCGGCGCTCACGTCGCAGGACAGCATGTGTGCGTTTGTCAGTGCGCGGCGCAGTTTCAATTCGGAATAGTCGCCGATGAGATTCATGATCTCCGCAACCGTGTTTTCGAAATACTTGGCATGCATGCCGGTTGCGCCGACGGAACCGATCTCTTCCTTGTCTGCAAGGATGCAGCAGCAGGTCATTTCAGGCGTATTCCTGATATCGAGCATCGCCTTGATCTGTGCGAATGCGCAGACGCGATCGTCATGCCCGTAACCGATAATCATACTGCGATCCAAGCCGAGTTCGCGCGCCTTGCCGGCCGGAACAACTTCGATTTCGGCGGAAAGGAAGTCCTCTTCTTCGATGCCGTATTTATCCTTCAGGATCTTCAGCATGTTCGCCTTGACAGGTTCCTTTTCCTCATCCTTCAGCGGCATGCCGCCGATGATGACGTTCAGATCTTCGCCGCCGATCACTTCCGCAGCTTTCTTCTGCATCTGTTCTGCTGAAAGATGGATCAGCAGGTCGGAGATGCCGACAACAGGATCGCTGTCATCTTCGCCGATCACGACATTGACGATCGAGCCGTCCTTCTTTGCAACGATACCGTGCAGTGCGAGTGGGATCGTAACCCACTGGTATTTTTTGATGCCGCCGTAATAATGCGTATCAAGGTAGGCAAGTCCTGTGTCCTCATACAACGGATTCTGCTTCAGGTCCATACGCGGCGAATCGATGTGCGCGCCAATGATGTTGAAGCCCTTTTCCATCGACTTCTTACCGATGATGAACAGCATGATCGCCTTTCCCATGCAGTCTGCGTAGATGCGGTCGCCCGCGTTAAGCTTGCCGTTTTCCGCAATGACTTCCTTAAGATCACGGTATCCGGCCTTCTTCGCAAGTTCGATCGCACCGATCACGCATTCGCGCTCGGTTTTCCCCGCATCCAGAAATGCACAGTATTCCTTTGAAACGGTTTCAAGCTTTCTGATCTCAGTTTTGTTGTAGGTGTTCCACGCAACGGTTCGTTCCATATTTGCCTCCCGATTCTTTTTTCTGTATTTTAGCACGAATTTCGTGTCGAATCTACACCTATAGAAAAGAAAAATGATATATAATCTGAATCTGTTTCTTCTGCTCTCCTGCCTTGTTCGGCGTATAATTGCATAAAAAATGCCTTGAGCAATATTTTGCTCAAGGCATTGTGGTCTGGGTGGAGAGATTTGAACTCTCGGCCTCTTGAACCCCATTCAAGCACGCTACCAAACTGCGCTACACCCAGAAATCGGAACCGAATGATATCTTAGCATCCGGTTTCGCGTTTGTCAAGCAGAAAAAACCAAGTCATGGAATATTGATCGAATCCGTGACCGGGTTTTCTGTGTTTTCCATGTCGTTGACCATATCCTTCGTATGCCCGAACATGCTGAGGATATCGTTTCTGATATTCTCGATCCAATCAGAGATGGGTCCCTTCAGGATCCCTTTTTCATTCAGAAAATACAGCAGCGCGCCTAAAAGAACGATGATCACAACGACAATGCCGATAAATCTGTATATGTGTTTCATATGACCTTCCTTTCCGTTTTAATGATATTCAGCTGATGTACATCTTTTCCGTATCTGCGATCGCTTTCTCGATCAAAGGCTCAAAATCCACGAGCGCTTCGCTTTCTCTGAGTTTGTCCACCTTCGGTTTCGTGACCGGATGCTTCGGAACAAATACCGTGCAGCAATCCTCATACGGAAGGATCGATGTTTCGAAAGTGCCTATCTTTTGTGCTTTCTCCACAATCTCCTCTTTATCGAATCCGATCAGCGGGCGGAATACCGGCATACTGACCGCGTCGTCCGTCACACAAAGCGACTCGATCGTCTGACTTGCCACCTGTCCGATCGATTCCCCGGTGATCAGTGCCTGTGATCCGGTGTCTTTTGCGATGCGCTCTGCGATCTTCATCATCAGCCGACGCATCAGCACCGTCGTTTCCGTTGAAGGACATTTGTCATAGATCGTCATCTGAATGTCCGTAAACGGAACAAGATACAGGTTGATCCTGCCTGCATAGCGGGACACAAGTTTCGTAAGCTCAACGACCTTGTCCCTTGCGCGTTCGCTCGTATAGGGATAGCTGTAAAAATGCACCGCGTCGAGCATAACGCCTCTTTTCGCGATCATGTATCCCGCGACCGGACTGTCGATGCCGCCGGAGATCAGAAGCATCGCCTTCCCGTTCGATCCGACGGGCATGCCGCCGGCGCCGAGCACTTCCCCCGTATAGACAAATGCATTGTTCTGACGGATCTCTGCGGTTACGGGAAGCTTCGGATGGTGTACATCCACCTTGAGATTCGGGTATGATTCCAGAAGCTCGTGTCCGAGTTCTTTGCAGATTTCCTCGGACGTCATCGGAAAACGCTTGTCCGAACGGCGTGCAAAACATTTGAACGTCGTTTCGACTTCCGCGTACGGACGGGTTTCCTCGATCGCCGCGTCACGGATGGCATCCCATGATTTCTCAACGCAGGACGCAACGCTGACAGAATGAATACCGAACACGCGACACAGCCTGTCCACACATTCCGGGATCTGCTCCCCGGAAATGCCGTAAACGAAGATCCTGCCCTGTTCACGTTCTACGGACGGATGAATCGGATTCAGTGCCTGTTTGATGCGGTCGACCAACAGCCGCTCGAAGAACGGTCGGTTCAATCCTTTCAAATGGATCTCTGCATACCGTACAAGAATTACTTTTTCCATGCTTATCTCCTTTGATACTTTCGTAACAGACGAAGCTGACTTTCGATCACGTTTGCCGCAGTATCTGCTTCCTCCTCCGTGTTGAAGGGACAAAAGCTGAAGCGGATCGCCCCTTCCTGTCTTGCTCCCGATATCCCGACCGCGTTCAGGATACGGTTCTTTCCCTGTTTTTTGGCAGAGCACGCCGATCCCGTCGATACAAGTACGCCGTAATGCTCCAGCGCATGCATCAGCACTTCACCGCGAACGCCGAGGAATGACAGATTCAGAATATGCGGCGCGCCGATTTCAACGGACGGTCCATTCAATAATACATCGGGCAGTGTGACCAGGTTGCGGTACAGTCTTGTTTTGACGCGAAGCATCTTTTCGTGCCAAGCCGCTTCGTTTGAACGGTATACCTGAAGCGCGGTGTCAAAGCCGAGAATTCCCGGAACATTCGTCGTTCCGCTGCGAAGATTGCGCTCCTGTCCGCCGCCGATCTGTCCGCCTGCAAACCGTACGCCGGTGCGAACATACAGGAATCCGACGCCTTTCGGTGCATGCAGTTTGTGTGCAGAGACGGAATACAGATCGACCGGCAGTTTTTTTGTGCGGACTTTCATGAAAGCCTGTACGCCGTCCGAGTGGATCACTGCGTTCGGAGAAAGTGCACGGACCTTTGCCGCGATTCGGTCAAGGTCGTTGATCCCTCCGAGCTCGTTGTTGACGTGCATGATGCTCACAAGAGACGTCTCAGGCGAAAGCACCTCGGAAAGGCGGTCGATATCTACGGTCCCGTCCGGAAGCAGCGGTGCATAAAGAATATCTGCGTTAAACATCTTTGCAGCCGTATTCACCGTTTCAAAGACAGACGGATGCTCGATCGCGGTCGTGACGATCGTCTTTTTGCCGCGAACGCCGCGCAGCGTTCCGAATACCGCCGCGTTGTTCGACTCCGTCCCGCCCGACGTATAGATGATCTCGGCAGGAGATGCTCCCAATAAAGATGCTGCAAAGCTTCTCGCTTCCGTTACGGATTTTTCAACCGAAAATGCCGCGCCGTATGCAGCCGCGGGATTATAAAAGTCCCTTGTCATAGCAAAACATGCCCGCTCTGCAGCTTCGGGCAGTGTCTGCGTCGTTGCACTGTTATCGAAATAGATCATTTCCGTTCCTTCCGTTTCATAACTTTTGATGCTATACTATTCGGAAAGGCATATTTTCGGAACTATTTATACCATAAGAACGTGAAAAAAAACATGTAAATCGAAAATTGTTTACATATTCGTCACTTCTCTGTGATATTTTATGCTATAATAATGTACAGAATACATGAGATTCTATATAGGAGGTATATATATGATTTGCAAGGAGTGCGGAGCATATAATCCGGATCATGCAACATTCTGTAAAGTATGTGCTGCAAGTCTGAAATCCGACGCTGCACCCAAA
Source organism: Clostridia bacterium (assembly GCA_017393775.1). GTDB lineage: Bacteria > Bacillota > Clostridia > Christensenellales > CAG-138 > UBA3792. The sequence goes on along the minus strand of JAFOQN010000218.1, from coordinate 10,034 downwards.
GCGACTGAAGAAGAGCAGCAGCCGACCAAGCGGTTCAGCCGTCCTTCCTGGATCGTCCCTGAGCAGACCGAAGCAGCGGAAGATCACGCTGATGAAACCGCATCGCTGATGGAAGATGCTTCCAAAACAGTCGAAGCGGTCGAAGAACCCGTCACGGACAATCACGAAGAAACGGACGAGTTTTCCAATCACGAAGAAGAAGCCCCCGTCCCTCTGTGGACGCCTTCGCATGTGCGTCGACAGACGCAGGCGGTCGAACCCGATGAGGACGACGATGAGGACGAAGAAGATGATTCTTCCGATGATGAGGAGTCTGACAGCATCTATAATGATGAAGAAGCGCTTGAGGATGCCGACGATTCTTTCGAATATGAACCTACCCCGCCGAAACGCAAGCAGCAGAAAAAGAAGAACAACACAATGTTCACGGTTCTGTTGATCGCGATCATTGTTGTGATCGTCGGTATTCTTGTCCTGGTCGGCTATATGCTGCTGAAGAATCAACTGAACTGCGGCGGTTCTCCCGAAAAGACCAATCCCAATGCACAGGAGACCGTTAACCAGCCGGAAGACAATCCCGGCACAGACGTAAACCCCGCGGCTACCGAAGCACCGACGCTCGATTCCAAGACTGCGCAGCTGCAGGAAATCATCGAGGAAGGCGATAAAGACATGATCGCCATCACCATTGTGGTTCCGAGCAATTCCACCGTAACGATCGATTTCCCGAATCAGGACGACTACACCTTCACGAACAGTGAAGCAAAGGATGTTACGCGCAAGGTCAAGATCCCGGCAGAGGTGTTCTATCCCGGACGTCCGCTCACCGAGAATGAATCCACGATCGTTTTCCAGCCGGATATCACGATCACACAGGCCGACGGTTCTTCTTATAAAGTGAATTGTCCTTCCTTTACACGTAATTTCTCAAAAGTGAATTTTACCGTGACCGAACCGGTTACCGAAGGTGACGAACCTTTCATGGCGCCTGAGAACAACGTGATTTCCATAAGCGGCTTTGTTGAGCCCGGCACTGAAGTCACGATCGACGGTAAAGTCGTTTCGCTCTATCAGAACGAAAATCAGGACATCCTGTTCATGTACGATTACAAGTTTGCAGATACCGCAACGGAAGATACGGTTGAGACCGTTACCATTACGGCAACGAAGAAAAACTGCATCAGCGTGACCAAGGAAGTCAAGCTCCATGCGTATAAGTTCATTCCCGATCCGATGGTGCTGGAAGTCAGATCCGAAGGTTCCGCTCTTCATGCCGACAAGAACGGCAAGTTGACCGTAACCGGAACGACGCTGCCCGGCGCAACGCTGACCGCAACAAGCGATAATACCACGAACGTTCTCTGCGGAAGCGTCACCGTTGATGCGGAGGGCAACTTCTCCCTTCCGATCACAATGGAGGAATCCTTCTACGGCATGTCCGTCATCACGCTGAATGCCGAAAAGGAAGGCGCGGAAAACGGCACGACAAAGTTCACCGTAACCAGAGGATTTGCAGATAAGGCTGCTTTCGTCAAGTTCTACTCGAGCAAGCATAATTATCTCGAGATTCCCTCGAAGATCAAGATCGATGAACTTCTCGCAAACAAGGCGCAGTACGCTACGAACGAATACGGCTTCCGCATCACGGCAACCGTAGTAGAGGTGATTACGATTGACGGCGATACGATCGTCAAGATGTCGATGAACAAAACAAACGAGACGGTCTATGTCCACAATCTCAGTGACAGATGGACCCCCGGTGAGAATGTCGGCGGCAAGTACAATGTGTACGGCAACTTTGTCGGCACTTATACCGATACCGGCTGCTGCGAGTTCTACGGATGGTTCGCAAAGAAGCCGTAATCGAAAAGCGATGCGTATCTGGGCAAAAACCATACAACATCAAAAGATACAATCGGAAGTCGTGCGGGAGTTCGCTCTCGCACGACCCTCTGATATAGAGGGATGGATGCCGGTTCTGCATGAGCTCTGTCAATCGCTGGACCTTGCACGTCCGATCGTTCTTGAAAAACATATCCGAGAGCTGGATCAGTTTTCACATACGATTTTCAAACAAAGAGATTTCTTGGAACCGATCTCCTTTGATCGCTTTGAAATCGAAATATTTCCTGAAAAAAAGGAGCATGAAATCTTTTGATCACGTTCATACTAACGGCGTGAAAGGAGTGATTTCATGAATATCGTTGCCTTGATTCTGATGATCGTAGGTGCGTTGAATTGGCTGCTGGTCGGTCTGTTCAATTTCAATCTTGTAACATGGATCTTCGGAGCCGGATCGGTCATGTCCGTCATTCTCTATATTCTCGTCGGTCTCGGCGGAATCTGGGGAATCGTTATGCTGTTTCAGCACAACGTCCGAAAAACGAACTTTTTGCACGACGACGCATAACACTACGATAAAAGAAGCCTCAAGGCTTCTTTTTTTACTGGATTTTTGGAGTCGTATCCGTTATAATGGTACATCATCGGCGGAGGTATTCAAAATGGATTGGATGAAAGAAACAAACGAGCAGCTTCGGCACGGCGCTTTTCTGATGGTGGAGGGCAATCCGATGACGATCGGCTGGGGACAGTTCGGTATCATTTGGAACAAGCAGACTTTCTCCGTCTACGTTCGCCACAGCCGCTATACGCATGAGCTTCTGGATCATGCTTCTTCCTTTACCGTCAGCGTGCCTAAGCCCGGAACCATGAAGGATGCGCTCGTTTTCTGCGGCACGAAATCCGGACGTGACATTGATAAAATGGCTGCACTGAATGCTTCGATTTTTCCCGCAAGGTTCGGCGGACAGGGCGGATTCTCGGGATGCCGTTATCACATTGAATGCCGTATTCTCCTCAGAACGGACCTGGACGAGCACCTGCTGGAAGATGATGCGTTGATTTCCCGCTACTATCAGGACGGCGACACGCATACCATGCTGATCGGAGAAATCCTCGGCGTTTCGGAGGAAGCGGAATGAAACGGCTTCTTCCCCTCCTTCTTTGCGCTCTTCTGCTGCTTGGCTGCAGCGCGGCCGTACAGAATGCATATCACTGTGCAGCCTTTACCGCTTCGCTTCCGGAACCTTTCGAACCGGTCAAAAGTTCGTCTGTCATCTGTTTTGCTCCGTATGGCGATCCGCTTCTCTCCAGCTCGATTACATATTCGGCAACTGAGCTTAACTGGTATTATGACACCTTTACAAAAGAAGAATATGCGCAGGAGCTGAAGTCCCTTTGCGGCTACGAATCGCTGACCGTCGAACAGATCAACGAGACCCGTGTTGACGGATATCACGCACGCAGGATCGCATGTAAGGTCCAAATCGACCAGGGATCGCATGATTTGATCATCTATGCCGTCAACGCCGATCGCACTTGTTTTTTTACGTTGCTGAACCGTGAGGGTGACGATTATATGGCTGCTTTTGATACCATGATCTATTCGATCGATCTCAAGGAGACCGCATGAAACAGATTGCCTTGATCACCGGCGCTTCCGGCGGGATCGGTTCCGCCATTGCAAAAAAGTTTGCCGCTTCCGGTTATGCGGTCGTTCTGCAGTATCGGAACAACCGTGACGCCATCGAGAAGCTTTGCGCATCCTTTCCCGGGGAGACGGATTACCTCTCATTGCCCTGCGATCTCATCGATTCTGAAGATGTCAACCATCTTGCCGCGGAAATACACCGTCGTTTCGGATCGGTTTCCGTACTTGTCAACTGTGCCGGCGTTGCTTTGCCCCAAAAGCTCTTTTCCGATACAACAGGCGAAGAGTATGAAATGATCTTTGATACGAACGTTCGCGGAACAATGTATCTCACACGGGTTCTTTTGGATGATCTGCGTCACAACCACGGCGCAATCGTCAATATTTCTTCAATGTGGGGCATCTCCGGCGCTTCATGTGAAGTGCTTTATTCCGCATCAAAAGCAGCCCTGTTAGGTTTCACAAAAGCGCTTGCAAAGGAGCTCGGTCCGTCTGACGTTACCGTCAACGCCGTTGCTCCGGGACTTATACCGACCGCAATGAACGCACATCTTTCGAAGGAAGACCTTGCAGCATTCTGTTCGGAAACACCGCTGAATCGTCTCGGCACACCCGAAGACATTGCCGACGCCGTTTTCTTTCTTGCAAACGCGCGGTTCGTGACCGGTCAGGTCCTTTGCTGTGACGGCGGATATACGATGTAATACATGTAAAAAGACGGTCGGATCCTCTCCGGCCGTCTTTATATGTGCAAGGTTTTCTTCAGGATACAATCAACCCCGCACCGATGATGCCGGCGTCGTTTCCCGCCGATGCAATCACGATTTCCGGACATGTTTCAAAGAAGCATTTCTTTTCTGCGTCTGCACGCAGCGGATCTAAAAGAAAACTGCCCGCGCCGCTCACGCCGCCGCCGATCGCAATACGTTCCGGATCGAGCAAATTGACGATCGAAGCAATGTAACTGCCGAAATCATCAATGTATTCCTTAAACAGTGCAAGCGCCTGCTTATCTCCCTGCTTTGCGGCTTCGATCACTTCCTTCGCCGTCGGCTTACGGAATACTGCGCCGTCCTTGCCGAGACGTGTTGCGGAGCAATATGTTTCCGCACAGCCGTCGATTCCGCAGGAACAATGCCGCCCGCCGTTTCGAAGCACCATGTGTCCCGGCTCCGTACCGTTATTGCGTCCGCCGCGGAACAGGTCTCCGTTCAAGATCAATCCTCCGCCGATCCCTGTCCCGATCGTGATCAGCATAGCGGTCTTCGCTCCCTTTAGGGTGCCGATCCGGTGCTCTGCAAGCGTTGCTGCATCGGCATCGTTGATCAATGCAACAGGTTTTTTCAGCGCATCCGAAAGCAATGCGGCAAGCGGCGTGTGATGAAAGCCGAGATTATGCGCGTCGATCACGACGCCGTCGTGCGGAGAAACACTGCCGGGAACTGCCACACCCACGCCGATGATTTCCTGTTCGGGAATCGCAGCTTGATCGCATATCCTGTGATACAAGCCTGCACACGCCTCGATCACCGCAGCATTCCCTTCTCCGCGCGGGAAGCGCACCGAATCCTTTGCAATCAGACGATTGGATTCATCTATGATCCCGGCAGCAATATTCGTACCGCCAATGTCAAAGCCGAATCTCATCATCATTCTCCCGCTCTCTCAACAGCAAGTGCAAGCTGGTCCGCGCAGGATGTGCTGCTCGGTCCGCAGGTGTTGCCCTTCAGAATCTGCACCAGTTTTTCCCGCTCCATGCCTTCAACCAGCTTTCCGATCGCTTTCAGATTTCCGTTGCAGCCGCCGGTAAACGCGACGTTATACACTTTTCCGTCAACCAGATCGAAGTCCACCTTCGAGGAACAAACGTTATTGACCTTCATCGTATAATGCATTCTCATTTCTCCTTTCTGTTATGTAAAATCAGCCTTGATATCGGCTTTTCAATTCCGTATGTTGTGATCGCTGCCGTCGTAAACGCAAGCAGCAAGCCCATGATCGTGATCGTCCATTGCAGATTGGGACCGCCTTTTGCAATATCCGCACCGCTCTTTGCGCCGAATGCCGTGCACAGCTTTACCATCACCCATTGATGCCAAAGATACAGGTTATAGGAAACGGCAGCGATCGCCGACAGCACGCGGTTATCCAACAGCATGCGGATCGGCTTTGCCGAGATCGCCATACCGAGCAGAAATGCCGTAAATGCAAACGACAGAATCGTTCTGTACTGCATCTGCCAGACCTGCTGATGTGACGCGTCTCCCGACGCCGCGCACTTCCGGAACAGGTAAATCATCAAATAAAGCGATGCCGCTGCCGCGACCGTTCCGAGGATCGACGGGATCGCCTTGTGTTTGACACGCTCTGCATACCAGACATACAGATTTGCCGCCAACATGCCGTTTGCAAAGACCGGAAGGAACGTCAGAAACCGGTTGACCATGATCCGCGGTTCGCCGATCGCCGGCGAGATGCCGAGCGTAAACCAAATCCCGAGCAGCATCATCACCGCATATACCATGAACGGTTTTCGCATGAATGCCCTTGCAAGCAGCGGAAAAATCAGATAAAACGCGACTTCGATGCATACGGTCCACATGACCGCCGTGATCCCGGTAAACAGATAGGTGTCATTGAACAGCATCTGTGTAAAGGTCAAATGCGTCAGCAAATCCTTCATCGCAAACAGCGATCTGCCCTTGTACGTTCCCAGCGCCATCGCGACGGCAAACATCACCAACACCGCAAACAGATAACTCGGCACGATCCTCGCGAAACGCTTTTTGAAAAAGGTCTTGACCGAATCGACCGGTGTACCGCAGAACGTGCGCCTCGCATATGGCAGATACAGCACGAATGCCGACAGAAGCAGCATCAGATCGACGCACAGATATCCCACACGGCGAAGCACGTCCGGGTTGATTTGCTTGATGCCCGCCCATGCAAGAAACGGCGTCTGATACACCGGCATCAGCCAAGATTGCTGCCAAAAATGAAACCACAGCACGCAGAGCACACCGAGTGCCCGCACGCCGTCCAGGACGCCGACATGCACCGTATCGACGGAAAAAATCGACGTTCGGCCGTTCTGCTTCATACTGTTTCGCCTCGCACTGCGCGCAGCGCATATTCACGCAGGACCGCCGTGATTGCGGAATCTCCCGGCTGTTCCGCGTCTTCAGCGCTCTCGATCGCCGTCGGATGCTTTCCCTTTTCAAAGCGGACGCGGAAATCAAGGATGACGTCCGTAAGCGGAGACAGATCGGTTTTTCCCGTCAGCAGCGCCGCAAACGTCGCCGCGATGAGATAATCACCGTACGGCGAAGCATGCGAGCCGTCGAACCAGTAGAGATCGATCTCCGGATGTTCTTTTCGCAACGCCTCGTATGTCTCCGCAGTCGGCGCAAGCAGCATGTGATATTTTGCCGCAAGCGTCCGGTAAATGCCGCTGATCAGCTGCGCCGTCTCCGGCTCGTTTTTCTTTGCCCAGGTCATATACAGGACCGGCTTCGTTCCGACGCTTTCGCAAAGCGAGATCAGCTTTTGAAGCGGCGGCTCCGTCTCTTCGATCGGCGGGACCGGATGTCCGAACTGCTGGATCACGCAGTAATCATACTGTCCGTACAGAAGCGCAAACCGCACGGCAAAATACTCTTCGCAATGCCAATCCAGCTTGCGATTCGAGAATGCAAGCATCGTGACGTCCGTCTGTTCACCGGTGAGCGTTTCGCACATCCCTGCGAACAGATGCGGCATATCATTGAAATAGGTATGGCTGTTGCCGATAAAGAGTACCTTCAATGCGAAATCCCCACTTTAATCCCACTCGATCGCGCCGATACTCTCGAGATACGCTTCGCTGTAGTCCATGTAGTCTTCCACAAAGCGCATGCAGTACATCTTCTGCTCTTCAAATGACTTCTGCATCTCTGCAAACAGATATTCGAACGCCCTGTCGTCGTCGTATACCTCGCCGTCGTTGACCCCGTTCTCCTCCATGAAGGTTTCATCGAGCTCGACGATGCGGTTCAGCATCTGATCAAAGACTTCCTCCTTCAAAATCAGAAAGTCGCCCTGCTCCATGAATTTCTGTTTGATGAATTTCTTTGCGTTTTCCACGCTGTATTCCTGTTCCATATGAACCTCCGTAGTTTTGATATATGAATTATACCACAGTTTTACAAAGGTTGCTACTGTTTCCGCTCAATTTTTTACGGCATCTACAAACCACCGCGATCCCTCATAAAACAAAAAACGCTTTCTGCCGTTGATCAGGCAGGTATACCGGATCCCGCGTCCGCCCGCACCGACGCAGACAGCGCGCCGTTCGTCCAAAACCTTCTGGATCTCGAAGCGGCGGCCGTCCAGCCAGTGCACGATATGCGGGCTGACATGCCCGCCCTCGTCCGTATAGCTTTCTACTCCGACGTATACCTTCATGCCGATCTTCCTTATGCGAACGTTTGTTCGCATTTCCATTATAACATATTTTTGTCTATTGTCAATGCGGCAAATATCGGTTATACTGTTAACATGAAACGAATCCCGATCATTCTGCTCGTCCTGCTGCTTCTGTTCGGATGCACCTATGATCCGACCGAGTCCGAGGACACGGAAAAACTGGATATCTACGCCTTTTCAATCGGCAAAGCCGATGCGCTTTTGCTGCGCACATCCGACGCCGCGATCATGATCGACACCGGCGAACACGGCGATGGCGACAAGCTTGTCGCAAAGTTGAAAGAACTCGGCGTTGAAAAGCTGGACCTTATGGTTCTGACGCATTTTGATAAAGACCATATCGGCGGCGCAGACACGATCATTGAAGCGCTTTCAATCGACCGCATCGTGCTTCCGGGATACGAAAAGGATTCCAAACAGTACGCACAGCTGCTTGCGGCTTTGGCGCAGGCCTCCGCCGAGATCTCGTATCTCAGTCAGGATCTTGCCTTGACCTACGGCGAGCTTGAACTGACGATATGGGTCTCCCCCGTCCCGTTCGACGGAAAGAGCGACAACGAACAGTCGCTGATCACAAAAGTGCTGTATCAAGGCAAGTCTTATCTGTTCATGGGCGACGCAGAAGGCAAAGAGCTTGAAAAGCTCGTGTTTGGCACGCGGAATCTGACCTGCGACGTGCTCAAGCTGCCGCACCACGGCGTCTATGATGCGAACACCTTAGCTCTGATCACGACCTCTATGCCTTCCCACGTCATTATTTGCGATTCGGAAAAGAATCCGGCAGATGCGGAAACCATCCAGGCGATGGCGCTTATCGATCCGATCATCCTGCAAACGAAGAACGGTGACGTACATCTGACCATCTCCGAAGGCGTTATAAAAGTCGACGGATAACAAATAGGATCCGGTAAACCGGATCCTATTTCATTTATGCGAATCACAGAATGTAGTCAGAAATGCAGTCGTACCAGTGGACGTAAGTCTCGCCGTCTACCGTGATGCGCTCGTTCTCGGGCAAGAGCTCCGTCCACGGGCGCTTATAGCTTTCCTGCATCCAATCGTTGCGGTTGAACCGTCTCCACAGGACCGTTCTGCCGTTCCGATCCAGATATTGTTCCGACACAACGCCCTCCTGGTATGCGCCTGCGTCGATCACGCAGACTGTATCATAGGTTTTTCCGTTGATCGTGACCGCATAGCGACCGACCACGTCGAGCATGAAAGGGTGCTTTGCCGTCGTTATGACATTGCCCTGCTTTTTTATAAGCCCCTTGGGCGCGATATGCGTCTCGTTTCCGCAGTTATCCTCGCCGAAGCCCCAGTTTTGCAGAAACTCGTCGCCGTCCAGGAACGTAAACAGCTTTCTGACGCCATCCTCCACATGGCTTTCCGCAAGATAACGGCAGTGCGTTTCGGTCAGCTGCCCGATAAACCGCCGCTTCGCAACGTCGGCACCGTCGATCTTGTTACAGTCCATCGGATCGTACTCGACCGTCTCGATCTCAACGCCGTCGATCCCATGCACCTGCGCTCTGCCTACCACCTGCAAATCGCACTGCTCTGTGCGGTTCCGCTTCGGAAAATCATACATCGCCCAGCTGAGCTTTTCGCCAAGCTTTGGTACGATAAACCAGCCCATGATCTCTTCCCAGCAGACCGCAAACGGTTCGCTGTCCGTTTCTTTGATCTGATAATCCGGCATAAAATCCGGCATATAATTACGATTGCTCTTCATAACGGTTTCTCCTTTCGGTTTTTCGGGGTATAAATCCTTAAATTGTTGTTTTGCATGATACAGGCGGCTTTTGACCGTGCCGACCGGAATGCCGAGCCTTTGCGCGATCTCCGCCTGCGGAAGATCTTTGAAATAGCTGAGATAAAGAATCTGTTTGTCGGTATCGCCGAGCCGTTCCAGCGTTTCGCGCACGACCGTTTTTGTTGTGATGCCGTGCATACCTACGGTCAGCGCCGTCTCATCCAGCGATTCCAGCGGGATCTCCATTCGCTTTGCTTTCGCACGGAAATAATCGTTGCATTTGTTTTTGGCGATGCCGAGGATCCAAGGCTTAAACATTAC
>JAFOQN010000217.1 GCA_017393775.1 Clostridia bacterium | reverse complement strand
TGTTTGAAAAAGCACGCGGCTGGATCCGGAGAAAAAAGCTTGTCTTTGCCGATCAGAGCGCTTTGATCCGCTCGGCGTCACGGCGCAAGGTGCTGCCGCAGCGGTTCAACGACCAGAAGTTTCTGCACAGGCACACGGTCGTGCGGCATTTTTCAAAGCGGCTTTTCTGGCTGCCCTATCCGCACACCGAAAACATCAAACAGTGGCAGATCGACAGGGTGCATAAGGTCTTCCGCTACCGGCAGTTTGACGATATCTACGAAACCTATCAGACCATCAAATCCGCATGTGAGGTGAACTGAAATGAACGACACGATCATCCCGATTTTCTACGCCTGCGACGAACGGTTTTTGAAATACTGCGCCGTTTCGCTGCACTCTCTCATGAAAAACGCGTCCGAAGCGCGCAGATACCGCGTGTACATTCTGCACACGGACATTTCCGAAGCCGCGCAGAAGGCGTTTACGCTTGCGATCCCCGCAAACTTCGAACTGCAGTTCGAAGATGTTTCGGAATATCTGCATTCGATCGCGCATAAGCTGCCGCTTCGGGATTATTATTCCAAAACGACCTACTTCCGCCTGTTCATCGCGGATATGCATCCCGAATACAATAAGGCGGTCTACATCGACGCAGACACACTGGTGTTCGGCGACATCGGCGCGCTTTACGATACGGATTTACAGGACAACTACCTCGCCGCATGCCACGAACAGGCGATGATCCAGGTGGAGGAATACGGCGATTATGTGGAAAAATGCGTCGGTGTTTCGCGGTACAACTATTTCAACGCGGGCGTGCTGCTCATAAACTGCGAAGCGTTCCGTTTGCACCTGCTGCTGTATCGGTTTATCAATCTGCTCGGCGAATACGACTTCACCGTCACGCAGGATGAGGATTATCTGAACCTGATTTGCAAAGACCGCGTGCTGTTTTTGGATCAGCGCTGGAACACCGAGGTGTTCGGCACGATCCCTTACCCCGTCGAAGAGGCGCTGATTTTGCACTTCATCATGTTCAACAAGCCGTGGCGCTATCCGAACTGTCCCTGCGGCGACGTCTTTTTCCGCTATGCAATGGAGACGCCGTTCTATGAAACGCTCTGCACAGAGCGCGACACCTATACCGCCGAGGACCGCAAGCGCGATATGCGAAGCTACGACCGGCTTCTGACGCTTGCAAAGCATGAGGCGGACAGCGAGGACAATTATCAAAATCGAGTGAACCGTGAAAAACGCGTGCAGGACCGTGTGGCGATCACGAAAAAGATCGCCGAATATGAACGTTCCGGACGGTTTGCGGAGGACGTCGAGGACGATCCGCCGAGCAAACCCCTGCTGCCGGAGGACATCGATTATCTGCGCCGCGGGCCGGTGGAACGGCTCAAAACGAAGCTGGCGTTCCGTTCTGCGCATATGCTCGTCGACCGGCTCATCGAGAACAAACAGTTCATCATCCGGGAGATGCGCGGACTCGAACACTTCGAAAACCTGGATTCCGGCGCAGTCATCACCTGCAATCACTTCCACGCGTTCGACAGCTTCGCGATCCAGCTCGTCTATGAAGCTGCGCAACAGCCCGGCCGCACGTTCTACCGCGTGATCCGCGAAGGCAACTATACCTCCTTCCCCGGCTTCTACGGTTTTCTGATGCGGCACTGCAACACGCTGCCGTTGTCCAGCGACATCCGCACGATGAAGAAATTCATCGAGGCGACGAACACGCTCCTGAAGGAAGGACATTTTGTGCTGATCTATCCCGAGCAGAGCATGTGGTGGAACTACCGCAAGCCGAAGCCCCTGAAGGACGGCGCGTTTACCTTCGCCGCAAAGAACGGCGTTCCGGTGCTGCCGTGCTTCATCACGATGAAGGACACCGACATCCCCGGCGAGGGCGGATTCCCGGTGCAGGAATACACCGTGCACGTTTCCGCGCCGATCTGTCCCGATCCGAACCTCAGCTACAAGAAGCAGGTCGAGGACCTGAAGATGAAAAACTACGAGGTCTGGAAGGAGATCTACGAGCGCGAATACCAGATGCCGCTTGTTTACACCACCGAACAGTCGTCGGGGACCGCCGAAAAAAGGCAAACCGCCGTTCGCGCGTGATCGAAGCCGCAAAGTCAAAGCCGCCCAGACGTCATGCCCGGGCGGCTCTTTGTCATTCTGTCAGTTTTGCTTCATGTCCGATTGCAGCGCAAGGAGCTTTTCATAGACGCGGCGGCAGTTTTCGCGGTCGTTGAAGGCAAAGAACCTGTCGATGCGCGCGCGGTATTCGTCCTTAAGCCGGCAGCCGTTTTCCATATATTCGATCAGCCGGTCAACCGTCGCTTCGTACTCCGTTTCAACCTCGCCGAAGCCGTCCCGGTCATAGTCGAAATAACCCTTTTCATAAACGTGCTCGCCGGAGAAGAACTCATCGCGGTCGAACTGCGTATAGATCACCGGCTTTCGTAAATACGCAAAGTCAAAGGCAACCGAGGAATAGTCCGTCAGCACGAGGTCGCTTTCGGCGAACACCTGCCGGTACGGCGTGCTCGCGTGCAGGAAAACGACCTCTTTGTTCTGCGTGAACCGGTCGATATGCGGCTGCAGGGTCGGATGCGGCAAAAACCGTACGGTATAGCCGTTCTTCTCCGCCGCCGAAAGCAGTCGCCGGTCGTTCAGAAGCCGGTTATAGAACCGGAAGTAGGTCCCGTCTTCAAACCCGTCCCGCAGCCCGCGCACGCCGGTCTTGGGATCCGCCGCCGTTGACCACATATGCCGCCAGGTCGGCATAACCGTAATGCAGCGCTTTTCGTCATGATACAGCCGGTCGAACCGCGGAAAGCCGGTGAGCCAGATCGCGTCGTCCGGATAGAGATATGCATAATCCCGGAAGGACTGCGCCTCCGGCCGCGCCGCCGTGACCAGTCCCGCAATGTTGCAGTTGAAACGGTTCAGCCAGCCGGAAAGATCGTCCTTCGTGACGCCGTGCTGCAGAAACACGAAGCGGTTTCTCGATTCGATGTCGCGGTACGGCTCGTCGTAATGCGAGAACTGCGTCACAACATCGCTGTCCGCGTGCGAGGAAATGTTGAGATCCGACAGCAGAAACAGCAGCTTGTGCCGGAAGGACTTCGTATCGACGACGCATCCGATCTTTTTCAGCGCCCGATAGTCCGGCGAATGCTTCGATACGGCAAAATACAGCTTTGCGGGTTTCTTTTTGCGCGCACAAAGGTAGCGGAACATCGCTTCGCCGTTGTCCCCCGCAACCGCCGCGCGATCGGAGATGAGCCAGCGCGGCTTTCTCTGAAGCGGCTTCAAAACCGCATAGACAAGACGTCCCATCACCGCGTGGCGTTCGCCCGTACCGTTTCGGCTCCAAAGCTCCTTTAAGAAGCGGACCTCGCGCATAAACCTTCCGCCGCGCTTTCGTTCGGAAAGCGTCAACACGCCGTTTTGGATCGTCAGGATGCGTCCGCCGATCTCAGCGTACGCATGCCCGTATCTCTCCGAAACCGGGAAAAACTGCCCGCACACGACCGTTTCCGCGGGCTTCGACCCGTTGTCCGTTTCCCGCATCACGCGGATCGAAAGCGGCGTTTTGTCATCCGGCAGCGGAACGCGGAACGTATATCCGAACCGTCGCGCCGCCGGCTCGTCTAAAAGCGTCAGCGTCCGTCTGTGATCCGCAAGTTCCCCGTCGTACCGGACGCCGTTCGCTTCGACAGAATACCGCACGGACAGGTCTTTTGTTCCCGTCAGCTTCAGAAAGGAGCATTCAAACGTCGCGGTGCCGTCGTGCACTTTGAAGAACTCGAACTTCAGCGGATCCTCGCACGCCTCCGCAAACGCGTCCGGCACGAATCCGTTCTTGAAATACAGCGCAAAGCCGTTGTGACGCGGCATAAGATGGGTCTGCGCGGCGATCACATCGTCATCGATATAGGAATAAACCGTTCTGAGAAGCCGCTTATACGCCGCCTTTTCATCTGCGTCGAACAGTGTCGAAGGAATATGCTGTTGCCGGATGCGCCACTGCAGATCGTACGCGAGCGTGTACTGCACAAACCGCGGCACGCAACCCGTCCGTTCTGTACAGGTACGGATCGTATCAAGGCAGAACCGTGTAAGATACGGATGGTACCACTTTGGCGACTGCGTGGATTTTTGGATCGCGCTCGCCTCGCCCGTTGAACGGCGGCGGTAATGATGGACCGCGTCGGCAACAACGCCGAGCGTTTGCTTTTCGAGCAGAACGGACTGCAGAAGCTTTGCATCCTCGGCATAGCTCAATCCGGTATCGAACGATCTGCCCTTCAACGCTTCGGCGCGCACAAACGCAGAGGTCACGGCAAGCTGCGGATGGTTCGGCTCCTTTATGAGGTCAATCACGCGCGTGCCCTTTTCATACTTGAAATTCAGCAGATGCGGGCCGGTTTCCCCGTCGAAAAAAAACATCGGCAGCGAAACGACGTCCGTTTCGGGGTGCGCTTCAAAGAGCGCAAACACCTTCGTCATCGCGTCAGCAGACAGCAGATCGTCCGCGTCCAGAAAACTCACATATTTGCCGCGCACACGTTCGAGTCCGGCGTTGCGCGCCGATGACACACCGCCGTTCTCCTTGTGGATCACCTCGATATTGTCCGGATGCCGGGCGGCGTACGCGTCGCAGATCTTGCCGCTCTCATCCTTGGAACCGTCGTCGACAAGGATCAGCTGTACACGCGAAAAGCCGAAATCCTGTTTGATCAGGCTTTCGACTGTCTCTTTTAAAAACTCCTTCGCGTTATAAACGGCCGTTACGACCGAAAAATCATAGGAATCCTTCACGCACAATCCTCCGCTTCGGTTTCATTATAATCGGCAGCGGTACGCCTGTCAATTCGGCGCGCCGACAAAAAAGGCTGCCGGATCTCCGACAGCCCGTGCTTTACGCTTTGACCTTTGGTTTGCGGTTGTTTTTCCAGACGCTCCACATACGGAAGCCGGTGGAAACGAGCAGCACGCCGACCGCCATCGAGCCTGCGATCGCTGCCGTCGCCATACCCTTGTCGTACGCCTCCTGGAGCATGCCGCGCCGGATGAAATCCATCGTATAATAGATGCCGGAGCCCGGGATCAGCGGTACGAGCGCGCACATCAGATAGCTCGTCGCCGGGAACTTGCGGATGCGTGCCATGATCTCCGCATAGAAGGACGACGCGGCCGCGCCCAGCAGATACGCGACCGGCTCGGCAAGTCCGAGCCGCATGGCAAGCACGCAGACCGGCCAGGAGATGATGCTGCCGAGCAGCGCAAAAGGAATGCCGCGTCCGTGCATGTTGAACATCAGCCCGAAGCCGAGCGTGCCCATCAGTCCCGCGATGCACTGTATGTACAGCGGATGGTCGATCGGCGCCATGCCCGCAGCGATGTTCGGGAAGATGTACCGTGCCAGCGACACGCCCGAGCTCGTTCCGAACGCCAGCGCGACCGCGATGATCAGCACCTGTACCAGGCGGTTGAGCCCCGACATGGTATCGCCGTAAATGACGTCCCGGAGGCTGTTTGTGAACAGGAACCCCGGCACCAGCAGCATGATCGCGCCGATGACCGCGATGTCCGCGTTTTTGCAGAATCCGACCGCCGTCAGCACGTTTGCGACAAGCCCGAGGATGAAGCTGCAGACAAAGGATGTGAAGAACGTGTTCGCGTGCAGTTTCCCCATGAACCTGAGCGATGCGCCGATCGCCATGCAGCTGATGCCCGCCGCCAGCGCTTCTAAGATTCCGCCGCCGAAAAAGATGCCGAATCCCGCGCCGATAAAGAACGCGGACAGATAGTAGATCCAGAGCGGATAGCGGCAGACCTTCTTTTCGGTCTCCCTTAAAAGCCGTCTTGCTTCCTGCATGCCCGGTTTCTCGGCGCAGATCTTTCGGCTCAGCGCCGTAAACCGCTCGATGCCGTCCAGCATCGTTTCGCCGCTTTTCAGCCTGCGGATCTTGGTGATGATCCGTCCGTCGTCGGTTTCGAGGCTTGCCATGATGCAGCTCGGAATGACAAACGCGTCGACGCGCTCCACGCCGTATGCGGCGACGATGCGATTGATCGTCTCCTCCACGCGGTACGTTTCCGCGCCGCACGCCTGCAGCTTGTTTGCAAGTGAAACGGCAAACTCCAGAAGCTCCTCGTAAAAAACTTCGTCTTCGTCACGCACCGCCGCGGCACGGGCTTGCTCCTGCGCCGCGATCGCTTGCTCCGCAACGGCGAGCTTATCCTTTTTTTGAAACAAAACCTTGCGTTTTTCTCCGGTGATCATATTCGACGGTCCCTTTGCACTGCATTTTCTGCAAGAGTATAACAGCGCGCGATCGAAATTGCAAGCCGTTTTCGGAAAAACCGTCTGCGCTGCACAAAGAGTCTTTTCAACCGCGAAAAACTGCGGTATACTGATGGAAATGCATGCGGAGGAACGAAACATGTCGTTGGAACGGGCAAGAACCTATCTCAAAGAAAAGGGATTCGAGGATCATATCATCATCCCGGAGCACAGCAGCGCGACGGTTGCAGAGGCAGCGGAAGCCCTTGGCTGCGCGCCCGGCATGATCGCAAAGACGCTTTCCTTTTTACAGGGAGAAGCGCCCGTGCTGATCCTTGCGGAAGGCACCGCGCGCATTGACAACGCGAAGTACAAAGCGCGCTTTTCGAAGAAGGCGAAGATGATCCCCTTTGAGCAGGTTGAATCGCTGATCGGACACGCGGTAGGCGGCGTTTGCCCGTTCGGGGTCAACGAAAACGTGACCGTGTACCTCGACGAAAGCCTGAAGCTGCACGAAACCGTCTACCCCGCCGCGGGCACGGACCACAGCGCGGTGAAGCTCACGATCGCGGAGCTCGAACGCGCCTGCCCCGACGCGGAATGGATCGACGTTTGCCGCGTCTGAGCGGTTTGCACATCGAATAAAGACCCTGTCCTTTTACGGAAACAGCAGCACGAGTCCGCGCGCTGCTGTTTGTTTTCGGGGAACCGATTCTTTTTGCCGGATTTCGGACGGACGGCAGCGTCCCCGCGTTGACAAGCAAAATGAAAAAGTGGTATATTGATAAAAAGGATACGATTCGATATGAAACGACATTTTTCGATTTTCATGATGCTGCTTCTTGCGCTTGCGATGCTGTTTGCAGGCGTCAGAACAGCGTATGCGGAAACCGGCGGCGAAGAACAGGAGCCGACGGATGTAACGCCGCAGTGCGCGTATGAAAGCTCCCAAAAAAGCATGTACCTGCGGTCCAGACTCGGCAACCTGAACGAAAACGAAAAGCACGCGATCGAAGCCGGACAGTGGATCTCCATTCGCTGGACCGATGCAGACGTTGACTATGTGTGCTATTCCTGGACGGATATGATCGGCATTGCCCCGCCTCCGTATACGGTTTCACTGCTCGATCGGAACGGAAACGTGATCGAAGAACGCGAAGGAGAACGGTATTGGAACTGCTGCATCGCCATTGACAGCGGTGTGTACGGCGTGCGTCTCAAGGTAACGGAAAAGGCGATTCTCTATACGCTGATGGCGTTTTCGGGCGGCATGCCGTCCGATTTTCATCCGTGGCGTCCGACGCCCGAAAAGCTGGATTTTCTGGTGATCGCCATGCATCCGGACGATGACACGCTGTTCATGGGCAACATCGTTCCGACCTACGGCGGAGAATACGGATTTGAAGGCTCGATCCTGTATCTCGGAACGCGGGAGCGCGTCCGCCGTACGGAAGCACTGAACGGCGCATGGATCATGGGTTTGCGCACCTATCCGATGATGGCGGGTTATCCCGATATCCCGATGAAGTACCGGGAACAGTACAAAAAGGATTTTTTGGTTGAGGACGTTGCGCTCGGCCTGGTGCGGTATCTGAGACGCGTTCGTCCGGAGGTCGTGATCACGCACGACGACAACGGTGAATACGGACACTGGCAGCACAAGATCCTCGCCGCGGCAGCGCGCCTTGCGGTCGTATACGCCGCCGATCCCGCTTACGATCCGGAATCGGCGGAAACGTACGGCGCCTGGCAGGTGAAGAAGCTCTATCTGCACCTTGCCGAGGAGAATCCGATCTTTATTTCCGCGACGGAACCGCTCGAAGCGTTCGGCGGCAGAACGGGCTGGGAGGTCGCGCAGGAAGCCTATCAATGCCACCAATCGCAGTATATCAAGTACGGCACATGGAACCATCTGTGCGACAATCAGAACGAAAACAGTCTGGAGCGCTTCGGGCTCGTTTTCACAACGGTTGGGCCGGATACGGGGATCAACAACATGTTCGAGCATACCGATCTCTGCCCGGAACCGACGCCCGAACCGACGCCGGAGCCGACGCCCGAACCGACCGCGGCGCCCACGCCGGAACCGACGCCCGAACCGACCGCGGCGCCGCTGCCGGTTGAAGATCAGAATGCCGCGCCGACGGAAGCGCCGGCAAAAGCTTCGCCCGCCCCGGTACAAGCGTCCGCTGCACCGCAACCGCAGCGCGTTCCGAAGCCGGAACCGATCCCGTACCTTTGGATCGCGGGGCTTGGCGTGCTTGCCGCAGCGGCGGTCTTCTGCATGATTCTTCTGATCCGGAGACGAAAGGGCTGAACGTATGAAAAAAACGCTTGGTTATGTACTGATCGCATCGGCAATTGCGGCGCTGATGTCCGTATCCGCCGCCTGCCGCACACCGGAGCCTTCCCCCTCCGTCCCGCCGATGGAGGAAGTAATCGACGTTGCAACCCCTTCGCCGGAGCCGGTGTATTCGATCCGTATTGCGGAAAAAACCGATCCGGACGCGGTCCGCGCAAGAATTTCGGAGCATCCTGCGCTTCGATCGGTCGAGATCGACGCGGGCGTGCTTTCCAACGAGCAGATTGCCGCACTGATCGACGCATATCCCGCGCTGGACTTCCGATACGAGGTTTCGGTCGGTCCGCTTTCCGTTTCGCCGTTCATATCCGAGATCGACGCATCAGATCCGGAAACGGGCTGCACAGTCGCGGATATCGCGGAAGCGCTCCCCTATCTCAAAGCCCTAACCATCATCCATCTCGGCGCGCGTACGCCGGAGGAGCTCAACGCCGAGCTGCCCCTGCTGCCGGAGGGCTTGGCGGAGTATTCGGTCGCGATCTACGGACTGGAGATTGCGCCGAATGCCGAAACGCTGGATCTGACCGGTCTGGATGCGCCTTCCGCGGATACGCTGGCGGCCGCGCTGCCGTATTTGCCGAAGCTCAACACCGTCGTGCTCGGATCACGCGAGGATCCCGCGCTTGCCGCATCGTTCCGCGCCGCCGCTCCCGCGCTGAATATCGACTGTCAGTATCGGTTTTCCTATCAGGACATCGAACTGGACGAAAGCACCGAAACGCTGGATCTGACGAAGATCAGGATCACGGACGTCGACGAGCTCAAACGGGTGCTGTCGTGGCTTCCGAACGTTACGCACGTGGAGATGGTCGGCTGCGGGCTGGACAATGAAACGATGGCTGCGCTGCGGGACGAGTTTCCGGAGAAGGGCATCGTCTGGGAGATCAGCCTCGGATTCTGGGGCAAGCTTCGCACGGATGCGACCGCCTACACCACGCGCAGCAGCAAATCGGACGACGAAATGAAATACCGGCTGACCTCGGAAAAGCTGCAGCCGATCCAGTACTGCACCGAGCTCATTGCGCTGGATCTCGGACATCAGCAGATCGAAGACATCTCGTGCCTTGCGGGGCTGACAAAGCTGCAGATCCTGATCCTTGCGGACAACCGCATCTCCGATCTCACGCCGCTTGCCTCGATGCACGATCTCATCTATCTGGAGCTGTTTATGAACCGCATCAGCGACGTTTCGCCGCTTTCCGGGCTCACAAATCTCAAGGACCTGAACATCTGCACCAACTACATCAGCGATCTCACGCCGTTCTATTCCCTGACCTCGCTCGAACGACTGTGGTATTCCAACAACAAGTACACGCTGGAAGACCACAATGCGCTGCAGGAACATCTTCCGAACTGCATCTGCGACCGCACCGTATGGCAGGAGACCGAGCATGGCTGGCGCGAGCATGAACGGTACTTCTGGATGCGTTCGTTCTTCAAGGACAGTCCGCGCTATAAGTATAAATGAGAAAATGAAACGAATTGTATCCGTTCTGCTCATCCTCACAGTCCTTTTACTGCCGTCGCTTTTGCCTGCCGCGGCAGACGATGCTGCACGCCCATCGATCCTGCAGGTGCAGACGGAAGGCGCGATCGTCACGGTTGCGGCGGACGAATGGATCACGGCGTACTGTGTCACCGCAAAGGATGTGATCCCGGAGGCGGATCATCCCGATTGGCGTCCGTGCGGCGGATTCTGGTTTTCCTGTTTCAAATCGGACGGCGCATACTATGTGCGCGTCCGCGATAAAAACGGCGCGGTCAGCGACGCGGTCCCGTTTGTCGTCGAATCCGGGTTTCGGTACGTCGCGGAAGCGGAGGGGCTGGATCATCTGACGAAGCCGATCGAGGATTTCCTGGCGGAGAACAACGACGGGATCGACGCGTTCAACGCGCGGATCGCAAAAAGCGCAACGGACGCCGGACTGTATACGCGCATGGCGGTCGCAAACGTCAGCATGACGCTGCTGTCCGATATGGCCGGGTACGGTATGACGCTGTCCTATCAGCCGCGCGGCAACTTTACAAAGCAAGGCAACTGGGGTCTTTCGCCCGCGTGGGGAACGCATCTTTCCGAACAGGAGAAGGACAGCGCGGGAACGTACCGGCATTACGGCATGAATTGCGGCACGATTCTTGTCTGGGTCTATAAGCAGGCCGGTTTGAACGTCAGCAATGCCAGCGGATGCAAAGGAATCTACGATTTCGGCATTCACAGACGGCAGAACGACAACAAGCTGCCGCTCGACGCCGGCGATACCGGTGATATTATCAAGACGAGCACCGGGCACACCATGATGATCCTGGATCGGGTGGATACCGATGACGACGGATTGTCCGATTCGTATTATGTTCTGGAAATGGAAAGCCCTTACCTCAAGCTGAAGCTGCGGTCGCTGTATTCTGTACGGCTGTGTACACTGTACGATATGAGCGCGGTATTTGACGATACCGGCAGCGTGAAACACAGTCTGTACTGGTGGTCCGGCAGCTTTTGGATCCCGAAGGAGGATTTCCCGTCGTATTACGACGCCGACGCCGTGCAATATCCCGTTTTGACGGATGATTTTCCGATGTTTCGCACACAATTGAAACGGAACTGTCTTTTCGGACGATTCCTGAACCTCTGATTCGCACGCCGGCGCGCTTTGGGGGACGCGCGCCGCAAAGAAAGGATGCTATGAAGGCACTGAAACATTTCTTTTACCTGCTGTTGATCGCCGTGCCGCTGTGCATGGCGATCGCGTGTATCACCGGCGCGCCGAACGCATCGGAGGCGCCGACGGCGCAGCCGACGCAGGCGACGGTTGAACCGACCGCCGCGGTCGAACAGACCGTTGAAGTCGATCTGATCGAAACGCCGACGCCTTCGCCCACGCCGACACCCGAACCGACCCCGACGCCCGAACCCACGCCGGAGCCGACACCGGAGGGTCTGCTCGGCGCGCGGTACGACGGATTCTACTTCGGCGAAGGGCATGTGAAAACCGACCTCTGCTATAAAAGCGACACCGTCTCGATCGAGGTCACGCGATATGACAGCTCGCCGCTCAGCCGACGGCTCGTCTATTTCGTGACGGACATCCATGTGCAGAACATCGAAGCGCTCCGCACCGAAAGCTGGGACGGAAAATTCGGGATCGACGGAGACGCGCTCTGGACCTCGTTTGTCCGGATGGCGCGCAAAGCGGAGGCGATCGCCGCGATCAACGGCGACTATTATACCTACAACATCCGCACCGGTCTTGTCATCCGAAACGGCGTGCGCTATGCGCCGGATCCGTGGAAACCGTGGGCAGGACATCAGATTCTGCTGCTGTACCGCGACGGTACGGTCACCGTATTTGATTCCGATACCTTTGATCCGGACGCAACCGATCTCACAAATGTCTGGCAGGCGTGGGAGTTCGGTCCGAGCCTGCTGGACGAAAACGGCGTCGCGCGGGAGACGTTTCACAAGGCGTATCATGACATCGACCGTGACAACCCGCGCACGGTATTCGGATACTATGAGCCGGGACATTACTGCTTTGTCACCATCGACGGACGCAAGAGCGGCTATTCGAACGGACTGACCCTTGCGAATGAAGCGAAGCTCATGGAATCGCTCGGCTGCAAGGTCGCCTTCAACCTGGACGGCGGACAGACGTCCCAGTTCTTCTGGAATGACAAGATGTTCAATGTGCCCTATAAGAACGGCCGCTCAACAAGCGACATCATCTATGTGATCGACCCGGAATGCAAACCGGACGAGCCCGTGCTCGATACCCTCCCCAGCGCCGAAGCGGCGGAACAAACTGCGCCGGTGCCCGATGCGGAGCCCTGAAGGAAGCGTTTTCCGATACCCGTTCCCTGATTTTTCATACGAACCCGAAAACCTCTTCGATGCGATGCGGATCGCGCCGAAGAGGTTTTTTCTGCATCCGGTTCT
>JAFOQN010000216.1 GCA_017393775.1 Clostridia bacterium | reverse complement strand
CCGAAACATGGTCGTTGTGCGTCGTTGCACTTCTTCAACTCCCTGTTTCGGTCGCAGCTCACCTCGCTCCTTCCCACACTGTGGGCGCTCGGATCGCTGCCCCATGACAAGGGAGGGTCGAAAAGTGTACCGATTTGAAAACCACCCTTTTGAGAATTGCTCTTCCGCCATCCGTCTGAACAGCCGCCGGAGGGCAGGATCACACCGACGGACCGTAGGGACGGACGACCTCGGCAGCCTGCTGCAAAAACACGTCAGCGAACGGACGACCAATGGTCGTCCCTACAGGTATCTGCTGAGCAAAGCTTTGCCTTGCCGCGATATCAATCCCTGCGGGATTGTCGATATGCCCTGACGGGCACAGGGATTGATATCATATCGTGCAATCGCCTGCGATTGTATATCGTATTTGCAAAAAGCAAATATATCGTGCGGCGAATCGCCGCATATCGTCAAACTAAGTAAGAACCGTCGATCATCGGCAGTTCTTTTGTATTTGACAACGGTATACACAGCGGGATACGTGCATCACAGACGCATGCATGGGAGAAACAGAGGAAGAACGGAAAAGCCGGTCGGCAGATAAATTTTTTTGCCGATCGGCCAAAAATCAAAACCGCCCCGGGGTGAGGGCGGTTTTGACAAGGATAGAGGGGGGTAATGATAAGGAGGAGTCCTTATTGATCAATCGGTTCGCGGGAGGGGTAACCCGCTCTCCTTTTGATGTCTTTAGTATAAACGGCAAATGCGTCAAAAATGCGTTATCCATGTGAAAGAAGCGTCACAAGAATGTGAAGAAAATGAAAACTGCCTGCCAAAAACAGGGAATCATTTTACATTTTGGCACAAAACGTGTATACTGTGCGTATGCGTCAAGGGAACTTTGTCAAAAAGCATCGGTCCCGCAGAGATGGTTTGAAGCGGAACACGGAAGCAAATACACAATCGCGCGGGCGTACAATGTATTGGATCGCAGCGGCGGCGCTGCCGGTCATTGCGCTGCTTACGGCAGCGGTGTTTGTCGTGTTCTGCGCTGCATATACAAAGGTATCCGCGTCGGTTACGATCGAGCTCGGCGAGGGCTCGCCGCTTGCTTCGGCGTTTTCGCGCGACGGATCGGACGTCGTCTACGAAACAGAACCGGAAGCGCTCTATAAAACGGCGGGCAGGTACCGCCTGCGGATCAAAACGGGCGCTTTGACCCTGCCGGTCACGCTGCGCGTTGTCGATACGGTTGCGCCGCGCGCGGAAGCGCGGGAGACGACGGTCTCCACGCTGGAGAAGCCTTCGCCGGACAAGCTGATCAAAAATCTGCGCGACGAGAGCATCGTGAGGGTTGTGTACGAGACCGCGCCGGCGTACGGAACGGTCGGCGATTACGACGCCGTCGTGCTTTTGGAGGACGCAAGCGGCAACGAGACCCGCGTTCCCGTCAAGGTGCATGTGCGCATCGCGGCAGACGAGCTCATCGTGGAGGCGGGTGATCCTGCGCCGAAGGCGGAGGATTTTCTGATCGACTGGTACGGCAGCATTGAGATGGAGCCGATCAGCGATCTGATGATGCACACGCCGGGCAGATATCCGGTCCGCATCACGGCGGACGGCACGGAAACGGAAAGCGTGCTGACCGTTCGGGACACAATCCCGCCGAAGGCGGAAGGCGTCACCTTTGTCGCCGCGCCGGGCGAACCGGTTGAGCCGACGGATCTTGTATCGGGCATTGAGGACGAAACGACGGTTGCGGCGGCGTTCGAAACACAGCCGGATACGGAAAGTCTTTTGCCGCAGACGGTCGGCGTGATCTTAACGGATCTCGGCGGGAACGAAACGACGGTATACGGAACGCTGCTGATTTCCGGTGTCGCGCCGGTGGAGATCGAAGCGCACAGCGAGCCGCTGCGGGTTTCTGAACTGCAGCTCGATGGCGCGTATACCGAAGCGAAGATCAGCTGGCAGTTTATCCCGAACGTGCCGGGGCTGCATGTAATCATCGTGCTTTTAGACGGACAGGAAAACTATGCGCTGATCCGGGTCAAGGACGAGATCCCGCCGGTGATCGAGGTGCTGAGAACGACGGGCTTTCTTCGACATCCGATGCCTGCGGACGCGTTTGCCTCGGCGGAGGATGTGTCCGGCGTCAGCCTTGTCTACGCTTTTGAGCCGGACTGGTCCGAGGAGATCCAGGATGTGACGCTGGTTGCGGAGGACGCGGCAGGGAACCGCAGCGAGCAGACGTTCACGCTGATGCTTGCGCCGGACGCAGAACCGCCGGAAATTTACGGCGTCGTCGACCGGACCGCCTACGTCGGCGAACCGATCGTGTATCTTTCCGAGGTGTACGCCGAGGACAATGCGGACGGGCCGATTCCGGTCGATGTGGAATCGGAGGTGCGGTCCGATCAGCCGGGACAATACCGCGTCGTCTATACGGCGGAGGATACGGCGGGCAACCGCGCAAGCGCGGAATGCGTCTATACGCTCGTCGCCGCGACCGTTTCCGAAGAGGAGGTCCGCGCGCTCGCGAAGGAGGTTCTTTCGGAAATCACGACGGACAGAATGGTCACGGCGGAAAAGCTTCTTGCGGTGTTCGAATACGTCCGTGCGCATGTGCATTACGTCGGCAACTCGGACAAATCGGACTGGCGGAAGGAAGCCGTCCGCGGATTCAAAACGGGCAAGGGCGATTGCTTCACGTTTTATTCCGTGACGCGCGCGCTCCTGGACGAGCTCGGGATCGAATATATGAGCGTCACGCGGCTCGGCGGCAGAACACGGCATTTCTGGACGATCGT
>JAFOQN010000215.1 GCA_017393775.1 Clostridia bacterium | reverse complement strand
GCAAGTATCGCTACGACATGCTGAAGCGGGAAAAGGAACAGAAGCGCAACCAGAAGATCATCGAGATCAAGGAGATCCGTCTTTCCGCCACCATCGACCAGCACGATATGGAAGTCAAAGCCAAGCAGTGCGACAAGTTTCTGCGCAACGGCGACAAGGTGAAGGTGTCCATCCGCTTCCGCGGCAGACAGATCACCAAGGGAGAAATGGGCGAGGACGTCATGGAAACGTTCTTCAACATGGTCTCCGACGTCGCGGTGAAAGAACGTCCTCCCAAGCAAGAGGGCAGAAATATGTTTATGGTGCTTGCACCGAAAAAGTAATCGAAAGTATTAGCAGGAGGAACAACCATGCCGAAAATCAAGACCCATCGCGGCGCAGCAAAGCGTTTTTCCCTGACCAAGTCGGGCAAGATCAAGCGCGCCAAGGCTTACAAGAGCCACATTCTCACCAAGAAGAGCACCAAGAGACTTCGCGGTCTGCGTCAGACCGGCTACATCGCCGAAGAAGAACAGAAGAAGATCCGCGAGCTGATCCCGTATAAATAAGGAGGATATGAATCATGGCAAGAATTAAGAGAGCAGTTAACGCCGTCAAGAAACGTCGTAAGGTCCTCCGCCTTGCAAAGGGCTACTACGGAGCAAAGAGCAAGCAGTATCGTGCAGCGAGCCAGCAGGTCATGAAGTCCATGGCATATGCGTACGTCGGCAGAAAGCTCAAGAAGCGTGAGTACCGCAAGCTGTGGATCGCCCGTATCAACGCAGGCGCCCGCATGAACGGCACCACCTACAGCCGTCTCATCAACGGTCTGAAGCTCGCCAACGTCGACATCAACCGCAAGGTCCTCGCAGACCTCGCGATCACCGACATGAACGCGTTTGCAAACCTTTGCGAGATCGCAAAAGCAGCGCGCAACTAATTCGTTCGCATCATGCTCCCGCACCGCGGGAGCTTTTTTCTATCCGCTTGAAAGAATGCCGGGAATCCTTGCAATTTCACGGGCATTTTGGTACTATATGTGTAATTGCGGGACATCCCCGATAAGGAGAAAACAAATGAAACGGTTGGTTTGTCTTTTAGTCGTCACGCTGCTGCTCTGTGCCTGCGGGATGGCGGCGAAACAGGAATACAGCGCGGACTTTGCCGTGCGCGTCGAAACCGCATGGAAGGAAAAAGGATACCTTGACGACATGGCGCGGTTTACCGACGAGGACCTGCTCGATTATTACGGGATCGATCTTTCGGCGTGTAAGGGCGGCATCGGCTACGTCGACGCTTTGGGCTATACGACCGAGGCGATCATCGTCAATGCGGATGAAGCGATGGCAAAGGAGATCGAAATGATGTTAGCCGATCACCTTGCTTCGGCAAAGGAGACGTTCAAGTCCTATGATCCCGACGCGCTGAAGATCGTGGAAAACGCGGTATTGGAACGCGACGGCGGACTGGTCGTTATGATCGTTTCGCCCGATGCGCATGCGATGCTTGAAACGCTTCGCTGCGTAAATCCGTAAATGGTTTTTTCATCGCTCACATTTCTATTCGGATTTCTGCCGGTCACGCTGACCGGCTATTATCTGCTGCCGAAAAAGGCAAAGATGACCTTTCTGCTGCTCATTAGCCTCGTGTTTTACGCCTGGGGCGAACCGCTCTATGTATTTTTGATGATCGGTTCGATCCTCGTAAACTGGTTGATCGGGCTTGGGATGGACAAAAGCGTGCGGCACAAAAAAGCGCTTCTCGTCCTGTCAGTGGGGCTGAACCTTGCGCTGCTGTTCGTGTTCAAGTATACCGGGCTTTTCTGGAACACGGCAAAAGGACTGTTCCCGGCGCCGATCAGTGAAAAAACGGTCTCGATCCGGCTGCCGATCGGCATCTCTTTCTTCACATTTCAGATCATGTCGTATGTGATCGATCTCTACCGCGGCAAAGCCAAGGTGCAGAGAAATCCGATCAAATTCGGCGCGTACGTCACGATGTTCCCGCAGCTGATCGCGGGACCGATCGTGCGGTATGTGGACATCGAAGCACAGCTTGACCGTCCCGATCTTTCGATCGATTCAATCGCGGACGGCGTGCGGCAGTTTCTTGTGGGCTTGGGCAAAAAGGTCCTGCTTGCCAACACGATGGGCGTGCTTTGGGCACAGCTTTCCGCTGCGCCGCAGAATAACGGCGTGCTCGGCGCTTGGGCGGGGATCTTTGCCTACTCCTTTCAGATATACTTTGACTTTTCCGGCTATTCCGACATGGCGTGCGGGCTCGGGCGGATGCTCGGCTTCCGCTTCGGGAAAAACTTCGATTATCCCTATATCGCGGACAGCGTGACCGATTTCTGGCGGCGCTGGCATATTTCGCTCTCTACCTGGTTCCGGGAATATGTCTATATCCCGCTCGGCGGCAACCGCAAGGGCTTGCCGCGGCAGATCCTGAACCTGCTGATTGTTTGGGCGCTCACGGGGCTTTGGCACGGCGCAAGCTGGAACTTTGTTGTGTGGGGCATGTACTACGGCGTGCTGCTGACAATGGAAAAGCTGTTTCTCGCAAAGCTTCTGCAAAAGCTTCCGAAGACTGTCCGCTGTCTCCTGACCTTTGTGATCGCGTCGGTCGGCTGGGGAATCTTCTATTTCACGGAATTTTCGGCGCTCGGCGTGTATTTCGGTTCGCTGGTCGGGATCGGCAATCCGGGGCTCATCAACGCAGAATCCGGCGCGTGGTGCCTTGGGTTTTTGCCGACGCTCACGCTTGCCGCCGTCGCCGCAACGCCGCTCGGCGCGCGGATCGCAAAGAAGCTGGAACGCTTCCGCTGGTTCAGACCGGTACAGCTGATTGCCTGCATCGTGCTGTTCGCGCTCTGCATCGCCTCGCTTGCGTCGCAGAGCTATAACCCGTTTATCTATTTCCGGTTCTGAAGGGGGGTGCGCGCATGAAACGAAATCTTTGGAATCTCCTCACCGCCGCGCTGTTTGCGATCGCCCTTCTTGCGGTTCCGCTGTTGTTTTTGCTGCTCCCGTACCGGACGTTTTCCGAAGCCGAACGCCGCTATCTTGCCGAGCCTCCGAAGCTTTCCGAGGAGAAGCTTTCCGACTGGTCTTATGACGATAAGGTCGAGACCTTCCTTGCGGACCATCTGCCCGGGCGGAACCTGCTGGTATCCGTGAACGCGTATCTGACGCTGTACACCGGGCGGCAGGTGAGCACCGATGTGTTCTGCGACGCAGAAGGCTATCTTGTCGAAGCGCCGGTCGATTTCGACGCAAAGGAGCTTACGAGGCGGCTTGACCGCATCGCAAAGCTCGGCGAAACGATGGGGCTTGCGCCGCGGCTTTTGATCGTGCCGTCGACGGGATACGTCCGCGGCGACAAGCTGCCGAAGACGCTTGCCACGCTCTACCGCGACGGGGAAGCCCTGCAGCAGATTGCGGACGCGCCGGGCGTTTCGCTCGTGCCGCTTGCCGAGCGCTTCCAGAGCGAAGGGCAGGCTTGGTTCTACCGCACGGACCATCACTGGACCGCAGACGGCGCGTTTGCGGCGTACGAGGCGTATATGCGCGCCGCGGGGCACGAGCCGCTCCAAAAGGACGCGTTTACCCGTCGCGAAATTCCCGGCTATTCCGGCTCCACACAGTCGCGTTCCGCGCTGTGGCTGCATCCGACCGATATGCTGACCGTGGACGAGCCGAAGGATCTGAGCATTACGGTGACGTTTTCCGACAAGGACGGCACATTCAGCAGCCTGTTCTTTGCGGAGCATCTCAACGAATACGACTGGTATCCGTATTTTCTGGACGGCAACCATCCGGTCACGGTGATCGGGAATACGAACGCGGCGGCGGACGCGCCGAACCTGCTGCTCGTCAAGGACTCGTTCGGCAACACGCTTGCGCCGTACCTCGTTCCGTCGTATAAAACGGTCGTCATGGTCGATCCGCGTTATTATAAGCGGGGCGCTGTTGCTCTTTGCGAGCAGTATGCGATCGACGAGGTGCTGTTCTGCTATTCGATCGATCACCTCATAACCGACGAGAGTCTGCGGGTTCTCAAATAATATTTGACATCCGCGGATTTGTGCGATACAATAGGCAAAGCATTGAAGGTGTCAGGTACCGTCCGAACGCAGTGAAAGAGAGCCTCCGCCGCGGCTGAAAGCGGGGGAACAGGGCACGGACGGGAAGATTCAGCACCTGAGCATCCCGGTTTCGGGCGCATCCCTGCGTTATCGGGGAAACGAGAGAAGGGCAGAGTCCCTTAACTTGGGTGGTACCGCGGAAAAGGTTTTTTCGTCCCATGCGTTTGCATGGGACCTATTTTTTTAAGGAGGAATGTATGAGCATCACAATGGAAGAACTGCGGAAGCAGTTCCATGAGCAATTGCAGCAGGCAAACGCCGCCGACGCGTTTGAAGAGCTGCGCGTCCGCTACCTCGGCAAAAAGGGCGAGGTCACCGGACTGTTGAAGCAAATGGGCGCAATCGCACCGGAGATGCGCAAGGACTACGGCGCGAAGGTCAACGCGCTCAAGGAAGAGGTCGAATCGAGCATCAAAAAACGCATCGAGGAAGCGCACGCCAAAGAGCTCGAAATGAAGATCGCGGCGACCGAGCGCTATGACCTCAGTTTGCCGAGTACGCTTTCGGAGGGCAGCTATCATCCGATCACGCTCGTGCAGCGCGAGGTCGAACAGATCTTCGCGTCGATGGGCTTCACGATCGAGGACTACGACGAGATCGTCGACGACTACCACTGCTTTGAAGCGCTGAACATCCCGAAGCACCATCCCGCGCGCGACATGCAGGATACCTATTATCTTTCGAACGGTCAGCTTCTGAAAACGCACACGTCCGCCGCGCAGAACGCGATCATGAAAAAGTACGGCGCGCCGCTCCGCGCGATCTTCCCTGGCCGCTGCTTCCGGAACGAAAGCACCGACGCGTGCCACGAGAACACGTTCTTCCAGATGGAGGGCATCATGATCGATGAGAACATCTCGATCTCGAATCTCATTTACTTCATGAAGACGATGCTCTCGGAGGTCTTTCAGCGCGACGTCAAGGTCCGTCTCCGTCCGGGGTTCTTCCCGTTCGTCGAGCCGGGCTTCGAGCTCGATATCTCCTGCGCGATCTGCGGCGGCAAGGGCTGTCCTTCGTGCAAGAACAGCGGCTGGCTGGAGCTCTGCCCCTGCGGCATGATCCATCCGAACGTACTGAAAGCGGGCGGCATCGACACCGACAAGTACACAGGCTTCGCGTTCGGTCTGGGGCTGACGCGGCTTGCCATGATGAAATACGGGATCAAGGACATCCGCGATCTGAACAGCGGGAACTTGAAGTCCCTCGACCAATTCGTGAAGTAAGGAGGCAGAACCATGAAAGTTTCCATGAACTGGATCTCGGAATATGTTGACCTTTCGGGTCTCGACATCGACGAGCTCATCCATCGCTTCACGCTGTCCACCGCGGAGGTGGAGGACGTTTACCATCTCGGTGCCGAGATCAACGGCGTTGTCGTTGCCGAGATCACGAAGATCGAAGAGCATCCGAACTCTAAAAAACTGCATCTTCTGGAACTCGACCTCGGCGATCACACCGACCGCTGCGTTTGCGGCGCGCCCAACGTGCGTGTAGGGATGCGCGTACCGTTTGCGCCGTTCGGCGCGTCCGTCGTCGGTATGACGATCGGCGAAGCCACGATCGCGGGCGTCGTGTCCCGCGGCATGTGCTGCTCCGCGGCGGAGCTCGGCATTGCGGATTCTTCGAGCGGACTGCTCGAGCTTCCCTCTGACGCACCGCTCGGCAAACAGGTCAAAGAACTCTATGCCTTCGAGGATACCGTGTTCGAGGTCGACAACAAGTCGCTGACCAACCGTCCGGATCTTTGGGGACATTACGGCATCGCGCGCGAGTTTTCCGCGATCGCAAAGCGCCCGCTGAAGCCCTTGGAACTCGACGATCTAAAAAAATACGACGCGCTCGATCCGATTCCGCTCGGCTTCATCGATCCGGAGCTCTGCTACCGCTATTCCGCGATCCGCGCCGATCACATCCAAAAGACGGTCAGCCCGATTGACATGCAGATCCGTCTCTATTACTGCGGCATGCGTACGATCTCGCTGCTTGCCGACTTAACGAACTACGTTATGCTCGAGCTCGGACAGCCGACGCACGCGTTTGATTCGCGTATGGTCGGCACGATCGGGGTCCAGCGCTTCCCGCAAGACTTCGCGTTCAGGACACTTGATGATACCGAGCGGAAAATCGATCCCGAAACGCTGATGATCACAAGCGACGGGAAGCCCGTCGCGGTTGCGGGCGTGATGGGCGGCGAAAACAGCGAGATCGTCAGCGATACGGATTCGGTCACGCTCGAATGCGCGACATTCTCGGCGGTCTCGGTCCGCAAGACTTCGAGCCGCATCGGGCTTCGCACCGACGCGAGCATGCGCTATGAGAAGACGCTCGATCCGGAGCTCTGCGCGCTTGCGGCAGGCAGATTCCTGAAACTCCTGCTCGAGATCGATCCCGAGGCGAAGGTCGCAAGCCGCTATACCGACTGCTATCAGTATCATTATCCGGAGATCGAGCTGCACTTCGACAAAGAGTTCGTCGATCGCTACACCGGCATCGACATTTCCGACGCGCAGATCAACGACACGCTGACGCGGCTCGGCTTTGCAGTCACCGAAAACAACTCCGTGTTCGACGTCAAGGTCCCGTCGTGGCGCGCCACCAAGGATGTGACGATCCCCGCGGACGTCATCGAGGAGATCACGCGCATCTACGGCTACGACAACTTCAAGATCGAAACCACGATGAGCGCGCTGCGCCCGATCCTGCCGAGTACGATCAAGGCGGACGAGGCGGCGGTGAAGGACGCGCTTGTGAAAACCTTCGGGCTGCACGAGGTCCACACCTATCTCTGGTGCGACGCGAAAAAACTGAACGATCTTTCGATCCCGCTGCCCGAAAACATCCGGCTCTTGAACGGCATGAACCCGGACGCGACGGTCTTGCGCACCGCGATGATGCAGACGCTTTTGCCGGTGCTCAAAGAGAACCGCTTCTATGCGCCGTCGTTCGGCGTGTTCGAGATCGGCAGAACGGTCAAGGGACAAAAGCCGGACGGCACGGCAAACGAGCGCAGAACGCTCGGCGTCGCCCTGCTTTCGCACGACAGGGAGCGCACCGTGTTCCTCTCTGCGCGCGACATGATCGCGTCGATCCTGTTCGACATTCGTCGAATCCGTCCGACGTTCGAGCGCGTGCAGCCGATCAACGCCTGGGAGCATCCGGCAAACACCGCGGCGATCCTGCTCGACGGCAGAACGATCGGCACGATCAGTACCGTGCATCCGGAAATTGCGGCGGAGATCGACAAAAAGGCTTCGCTTGTGACCCTCGAACTGGATATG
>JAFOQN010000027.1 GCA_017393775.1 Clostridia bacterium | reverse complement strand
ACGTGGAAGATGATCGAAGACACTATTTTGAGTATGATAATCTCCCTAAAGATAAGATTGTTTTAGTAGAGATAAGTCTAGAGTTAGATGCTTTCGAAGATATCAACCTCTTATAATAATCCTTGGACCATGCAGCCGAACGGCGATTCGCAGAACGGAGAAAGACAGCACGGCGATCGCAGCGCCTCTGAAAACGGAACAGGCGGTCGTGGCGGGCATAAGCACAGGACAAAAAACGGCGGCAATCCCGGAAATGCGGATCAAAATCGAAACGGCGGAAGAGACCGGGATCAAAGCGGAGAACCGGAGCAGGGGACTCTGACGATTGACCCGGAAACGCTTCCGCAGGAAACGACCGAAACGACGGAACAGCCGATCACCGTCGCAGACGGTACCTATACCGGAAAGGGCAGCGGCCTCCGCGGCGAAACGGAGGTTTCCGTCACCGTCGAAAGCGGCAGGATCACCGACATCACGATCCTTTCCTATCGGGATGATGAACGCTACTTTTCCCGCGCAGCGGATTCGATGATCGAAGCGATCCTCAACAACCAGTCCCTGCGCGTCAACACCGTCAGCGGCGCGACGTTCTCCTCGAACGGGATTCTGGAAGCCGTCGCCGACGCGCTGGATCTTTCCTTCACCAACCCGAACACATCTAATAACCGTCAGGAAAGACACTGAAGGGCAATATTGTGAAAAAGTCCCTGATTCAGGGACTTTTTGTGGTGCCGGTGGCGATAACGGATTTGATAAAAAGCGAGTGTTCATAACGTCCGTTATGAACACTCGCAGTGGTTGCGGGGGAGATTTTCGTCCGTTACACAGAAGAGCACTTCCCGCTGCTGCTGGGCAGGGAAGTGCGGTTATTCCTATGATTTCCTCGAAAAATAAAATTAGCACGACAGCATCGTGCTAATTTTCTGCTCATAGTTGATCAAATATCGAGCCAAACCAGTATAATTCGATCATATTTTATCTGCAGTTGTATATTGATGTATCATAGTGTTGCGATCCGTGTCATGTTTTTCTTGATCCTTTTTGTTTTTTTTCTTGATGAAGCAGAGCTTTTTCGCTATAATTCAAGATATCAAAGACAGGAGGCATAACGATGGCTGGTATTTTGTTGCTCAACGGGAGTCCGCGAAAGGACGGCTGTACGGCGGCTGCTTTGACGGAGATGATCCGCACGTTTGAGAAGGAGGGCATGGAAACAGAACTGATCCATGTCGGGAATCGGAACATACGCGGCTGCATTGCCTGCAATCGATGCGCAGAACGCGGAAAGTGCGTATTCGACGATCTTGTCAACGAGGTCGCGCCGAAATTTGAGGCGGCGGACGGGCTGGTCGTTGGCAGCCCGGTCTATTACGGTTCGCCGAACGGTACGCTGCTGTCCTTTCTGGATCGATTGTTTTACAGCACACCGTTTCCGAAGCATATGAAAGTCGGCGCGTCGGTTGTTTCCTGCCGCAGGGGCGGCAACACAGCGTCGTTCGACGTACTGAACAAGTATTTCACAATCAGCAGCATGCCGGTCGCTTCGTCCACATACTGGAATCAGGTGCATGGTTTCACGGCGGAGGACGTCAAAAAGGACCTTGAGGGCCTGCAAACAATGCGCAATCTGGCGCGCAGCATGGCGTTTTTGATCAAAGCAATTGCGGACGCAAAGCAGACTCACGGCTTGCCGGCTTTGGAACGCGGCTCGTTTACCAGCTTTCCGGACGGCAAGTAACAGGATCATCCGGCGGCGCAGGCACCCGCCGCCATGCACTGCAAGGCAAATGAGACCGTCACGCTGCCGACAGCGAACGCGCCCGCCGGATACACCTTCCTCGGCTGGGTCACAGAGGAATACAACAACGTCGCCGAGCAGCCCGCAGTACTGACCGGCAGCTATGCGGCGACCGCGGACATCACGCTGAAGGCGCAGTCACCGAGTCCACGGTCTGTACCACCGTCATCGACTGATCGGGTTCGGCAAAAGCAACAGAACTGATTCACAGAGAAGCGCTCCGTTCGGAGCGCTTCCTGTTTTCGTATTTTGCCGTACCGGCAGGGTGTGCGTATATGATGCTCCGGCGATGCAGCCGGGATCGGTTTTATACCGCCTGCACACGTTCCGCTCGGGGCGTTATGAAGATGTGCTGTTCCGTTTTGAGAAAACCACTTTGAGGGAATCTCTGAGACGCTGATGCCGGATCGCCGTGGCGTCAAAGCGAACGGTACGGAAGGCAAGCTGCATGATCGGTCCCGCCCCGAACGCACAGATGAGCGTTCCGATGCCGACGGGGCCGCCCAACAGCCAGCCGATCAAGGTGACGGCAGTCAGGATCGCGATGCTGACGACGCCGATCGGAATACGCTTGACACGCTTTGCAAGTCCGACCATCAGCGTGTCACGCGGACCGCAGCCAAGCGACGCGATCATATAGGTATACTGCGTATATGCAAGAACGAACAGACCGGCGACCATCAAAGGGATTCCGGTGAAAACAGACTTGCACGGAGCAATGGGATCGATCCAGTTAAAAAAGTCGACTGCTTTCCCGACAACAACTGCGTCGATGAACATGGCGATTCCGATCGGCTCTTTCATGAGGATATCAATGATCAGGATCGTGACCGAAACGGCGATGGATGCGGTGCCGTACAGAATGCCGAACGTCTTCGAAATCCCGAGATTCAGCACATCCCACGGCGCGGCGCCGATGTTGGCACGGATCGTCAGATACAGTCCGAAACCGTTAACAAACAGACTGACTGCGGCAATCAGCATATTCAACAGGATTGCGCCGACCGTTTGGTTTTCCCTTAGTTCCGTTTTTGTCATACCGTTTGTCTCCGAAATATTCCGATACGCCTATGATAGGACGGCTTGCCGAAAAAAGCAAGCGAAAACACGCGAAAAACATAGACAATTGACCGATGCCTGCGATGCTTGCCTGCACCGTACACCGGTCATATCCTGCGGGAAACGGCAGGGGCTTCGCTGTCGGGAAATTCGTGACCGATCAAAAAAGCGGGCATCGTTCAATGCCCGCTATTTCACGATAAGCAGTCGCTTTCGAATCGGTTTACTTCAGCTTCAAGCCGTCCTTGAACGCGTCGCCGACTCTGCCGCCCACTTTGTAATAGCCGTGCGTATAGGGATCGAACGCGATCGCTTCGAGCGAATCGATATCGACCTTGCCGTCCTTCATGTGCGCTTCCTCGACAGACGTGCGCAGCACCTTGCCGATGACGCCGAGACCTGTGGAATCGTTCTGATACTCGATGAATTCACATTCGAGCGCGATGGGCAGTTCGTTGATGACCGGCGCGTCCACGAGATCGGATTTCACATAGGTCATACCGGATTTTGCAAACTTTTCCGGTTCTTTGTTTCCGCTGACGACGCCGAACCAGTCCGCCTCGACAACGTGCTTTGCGTCGGCAATGTGCACGACAAATCCCTTGCGCGCCTTGATGTTCTGTACGGTCCGGTGCGTTTCGGTCAGATTCAGCGCGACCATGTCGCGGTCGAGCATGGTGCCCCACGCCGCGTTCATGACGTCGACGGTGCCGTCCGGATTGAAAGTCGAGACGAGCAGAACCGGCATCGGGAAGATGGCTTCGGTGGTTTTGATCGGATGTTTCATAATGATTCCTCCTGATTTTTGATTACTCGTATTATATCAGCCGAACGGTCCGTTTTCAAGAAAAAACGGTTTGCTTCCGATTTACGGATGACAGCGCACGGTATTCCGTGGTATAATCCATACGATCATCCGAGGCTGCATGAAATCGGGATCCGCAAGCAGCCAAAGACGGCACGGCACAGGATCCCGGCGCTTATCGGCATCGGCGCAAAGCGATCCGGACGCTGACGAACAGCTGCTTTTGGGCAGAAGGAGGTAAAACGATGGAACCGGTCATTCATCAGATCGAGACAAAGAGCGTGATCACAAAGACGGACGTTCCCGTCTGCGATTATGCCGTGAATCCTTATGTCGGCTGTACACACGGCTGCAAATACTGTTATGCCTGTTTTATGAAGCGGTTTACCAACCATCCGGAGGAGTGGGGCGCGTTTCTGGATGTGAAATATTGGCCGGAAATCAAGCATCCGGA
This sequence comes from Clostridia bacterium, assembly GCA_017393775.1. GTDB lineage: Bacteria > Bacillota > Clostridia > Christensenellales > CAG-138 > UBA3792. The sequence goes on along the minus strand of JAFOQN010000027.1, from coordinate 8,935 downwards.
GAAATACGCCGGAAAAGAACTGTTCTTCGGAACGGTCACCGATCCTTATAACCCGCAGGAAGGTACTTTTCGGCGCACGCGCGCGCTTTTGGAACAGCTCAAAGGGAGCGGCGTCAAGATCAGCATCCAGACCAAGTCCGATCTGGTGCTGCGTGATCTTGATCTTTTGAAGACCTTTCCCGGTCTGCGCGTCGGCTTTTCGATCAACACGCTGGATGAGGGGTTCCGTGCAGACATGGACAGTGCGGTTTCTGTCGAGCGCCGTCTTGCCGCCATGAAAACGCTGCATGAAGCGGGTATCCGCACCACCTGCTTTATCTCGCCGATTTTTCCCGGCATCACGGACGTCGCTGCGATCATTGAGCGGGTAAAGACACAGTGCCAGCTCATCTGGCTTGAAAACCTCAATCTGCGCGGAAGCTACAAGGGCGTGATCCTCGACTATATCCGCGAGAAGCATCCGGAACTGGTTCCCCTGTACCGGGAAATCTACACAACCGGCAGCCGCCGGTATTGGGAGACGCTCGATGCCGGACTGCGGGGATATGCGGAAAGCGCGGGGCTTCTCTATGTGCGTGACGACGACAGCATGCAGCAACCGTTTGACGCGCCGCCGGTGATCGTCAATTACTTTTACCACGAGGAAGTCAAGAAATCTGCGAAAAAAGACAGGTAAAACTTTATCCTGCGCGTGGGCGTTTCGATGAGATAACAATATGAACATGCAAGAATACGGAAATCAAGCGTCAAAAACAGTCCTCATACAACCGGTTGACGATCACGACCTTGCGCTGATCGAAAGCGAGGTCGCCGCGATCCGCGAAACAACGGACGACTTCCGTTTGATTGCGGTGAAAGTCAACGACTGGAACAAAGATCTGTCCCCGTGGGACGCGCCGCCGGTGTTCGGTTCGGAACGCTTCGGTAACGGGGCAGACGGCTTTCTCAAAGAGATTCTTCCGCTTTGCACGGACAGAAGCAAAATATATTTCATCGGCGGATACTCGCTTGCGGGACTGTTCGCACTGTGGGCGGCATATCAGACGGATACGTTCGCGGGCGTCGCGGCGGCGTCTCCTTCGATTTGGTTTCCGCGCTTTACGGACTACATGCGGAAATATCCGATCCGCTTGAGACGCGTGTATCTGAGCCTGGGCGATCGGGAAGAACGAACGCGCAATCCCGTCCTGGCAACGGTCGGCACGAGGATCACCGAAGCGCACGGTCTGCTGCGCGCGCAGGGCGTTGACTGCGTGTTCGAATGGAATCCGGGCAATCATTTTCAAGATCCGGATAAGCGAACCGCCAAGGCCTTCGCCCGGCTTCTTTCTGACGGAACAATGTGATCGGGAAAACACAATACCGTCCCTTTGCAGAATCAGCGGAAAAAACTGCTTGACAATTTATATTTGATGAAATATAATTGATTCAAACAAGATGAGGAGCATGGCACAATGGATCATGATTATCATGAGGCAATGAAGCTCAAAAATCAGCTGTGCTTTCCGCTGTATGCGGCGTCAAGGAACGTAATCGGTCTCTATACGCCGTATCTCAGTCCGCTCGGTCTGACATATACGCAGTATATCGTCTTTCTGACGCTGTGGGAGAAGGACGGGGTCACGGTCGGTGAACTTTGCGAAACGCTGATGCTGGATAACGGGACGATTTCTCCCCTGCTGAAAAAGATGCAGCAGGCGGGGTATATTAAGCGAACAAGAAGCGAAAAGGATGACCGTGTGGTCGTGATCTCGCTGACGGAAGCGGGAAGAGCGCTGCAGGAGCAGGCAAAGGATATTCCCGCGAAGGCGGCAAGCTGCATAGCGTTGCCGCCGGAGAAAGCGCAGGCGCTTTATGCGCTGCTGTATGAACTGTTGGACAACCGGAAGAACCATAGAAAGGAGCAGAACAATGAAAACGGTCTATGATTTCACGGTAAAGGACAGAACAGGAAACGACGTCAGCCTTTCCGAATACAGGGGCAAGGTGCTTTTGATCGTCAACACAGCGACCGGCTGCGGCTTTACGCCGCATTACGATCCGCTCGAAGCAATGTACAAAGAACTGAAGGACAAGGGCTTTGAGATTCTGGACTTCCCCTGCAATCAGTTTGCCAATCAGGCGCCCGGCAGCGAGGATGAGATCCACGAATTCTGCACGCTGAAATTCGGCACGGACTTCCCGCAGTTTAAGAAGATCGACGTCAACGGCGAGACTGCCGATCCGCTGTTTGCATACCTTGCGGCGGAAAAGCCGTTCGAGGGCTTCGGAAAGGGCATCAAAAACGCCATGCTCGAAAAGTTCGCCAAGATGAACAACAAGCAGTTCGGTGACAAGGCGTACATCAAGTGGAACTTCACAAAATTCTTGATCGACCGCGAAGGCAGAGTCGTTGCGCGCTTCGAGCCGACCGTCGATATGGCGGATGTCAAAAAGGCCGTCGAAGAAATTCTGTAGGAAAAAACCGAACCGGATCTGCACTTGATAGCATTTATTTCGGATGGTACGAAAAGGCAAATGACAGTATTCAGAGAAATGCAGAGAAAGAAACAGAAGCTTTCGGAGGAGGAATGCATCCGCCTGCTCAAAACCGAACTGCGCGGCGTGCTGTGCGTTCTGGGCGACGACGACTATCCGTACGGCGTACCGATCAACCACTGCTATTGCGAAACGGACGGAAAGATCTATTTCCACGGCGGCAGGACGGGGCATAAGATCGACGCCTTAAAGCGGCATCAAAAAGCATCCTTCTGCGTCTATGATAAGGGCTTCCGTAAAGATGGGGAATGGGCGCTGAACATTCGGTCGGTCATCGTTTTCGGCAGAATCGAGTTTATTGAGGATCAAGATGTCATGATTCGGATGGCCGAAGCGCTCAGCCGGAAATTTACGGATGACGAAGCGTACATCAGAAGCGAGATCGAGCGTTCCGGACCGGGCACATTGATGTTTGCATTGATCCCGGAACATATCACAGGGAAGATCGTCAACGAAGCATAGATTGCTGAAACTGAATACAGGACAACACAATTCGGCAACAGGACAAATCGGAGTACAGTATGAAAGAACAAAACAATGATATTGACGTCCTTGCGGCAAACAGAGAGAAAACGATCGTTAAAACCAGCATCATCGGTATCCTGACGAACGTGCTGCTCGTCGGATTCAAAGCGTTCGTCGGGCTGATGTCCAACTCCATCGCGATCATTCTGGATGCGGTCAACAATCTGTCCGATGCACTTTCGTCTGTCGTGACGATCATCGGCGCGAAGCTCGGTGCAAAGCAGCCTGACAAAAAGCATCCGCTGGGCTACGGCAGGATCGAATATCTGAGTTCCATGATCGTCGCCGCGCTCGTGCTTTACGCAGGCATCACGTCATTGGTGGAATCGATCAAAAAGATCATCCGCCCGGAAGCCGCCGAATACGGTACCGTAACGCTCGTCATCATCTCGGTGGCGATCGTTGTCAAACTGATTCTCGGTCTGTACGTGAAAAAACAGGGTAAAAAGGTCAACTCCGGTGCGCTCGTTGCCTCCGGCTCGGACGCCATGTTTGATGCGATCCTGTCCGCTTCGGTGCTTGCTTCGGCGATCGTTTATCTGATCTGGGGCGTCTCACTGGAAGCATACGTCGGCGTCGTGATTGCCGGATTCATCATCAAGGCGGGCGTCGAAATGATGATTGAAACGCTGAACGACATCATCGGCAAGCGCGAGGATGCGGAGACCACGAAGAAGCTGAAACAGATTATCTGTGAGGAAGAATCCGTTCTCGGCGCGTATGACGTGACGCTGTTCAATTACGGACCGAACAGGAACTACGGCTCCGTGCATGTGGAACTGCCGGACACGCTGACCGTTGACGACGTCGACCGTATTACGCGTAAAATTCAGGTTGACGTTTATCAAAAGACCGGCGTGATCCTGACCGGTATCGGTGTGTATTCCTACAACACGTCGAACGACGAAGCAGCGCAAATGCGCAACAAGGTTCAGGAAACCGTCCTGTCGCACGAATGGGCATTGCAGATGCACGGCTTCTATGCGGACACGGAAAAGAAAACGGCTCGTTTCGACGTCGTCATGAGCTTCGACGTCGACCGGAAAGAAGCTCTTGAAACGATGTTCAAAGAAATCTGCGGAATGTATCCGGACTACGAAATCGTGATCGTGCCGGATGTGGACGTTGCCGATTGACAGCAGCGAAGCGCTGAAAGACAGAAAAATCTCTCGCCGGAGGGCAGCGAGAAAGCGCAGGCGCGTGTGATCGGCGTCACGCTGCTGACGAGGCACAGTATCGCTGCCTGCATCTTTGCGGGTGCAATCCGGATCTGCGGCGTGTATGCGTTTATCAAGCGCGGTTTTCCGGGCTATATGGCGGGTACGAAGATGTTTGTGTTCTTCGCAGCGAACTGCGAGTGTTCTTCTTCCCGGACGATCTCGCCGTACTCGTGTTGCTTGAAGTCGTCGGCATGGTGACTTCCGGTATACTCGGTCGTATCGGAAAGCAAAATGGAACACGCACGAATCAACGGGGAAACCTATATGTGGCTGATCATCATCGGGCTGATGCTTGCGGCGTTTGCAGGCGGACTATTGTACATCTCCTTCCGGGCAGCGCACTTTGCGGCGGTGCAGCGGGTCGCGCATGGCAGGAAATGGCTTGCGCGCCTGCTGTGCTTCGGATTTTTCGTTCTTTTGACTGCGGTTTTATGGCTTGCATGGAACATGATGAACGCCGTCGCCTGCATGATCCATCTCGTCCTTTTCTGGCTGATCTGCGATTTTGCGGCATTTCTCGTCGAAAAGATCGGAAAGAAACGCCCGAAACGGTATCTTGCGGGTGCCGCAGCGATCGCCCTTTGTGTATTATGGCTTGCGGGAGGATGGATCGCCGAGCATCATGTATGGGTAACGAACTATTCCTTCGCATCGAATAAACTGGATCGGGATCTGCGGATCGTACAAATGACAGATTCGCATATCGGCGCGACCTTCGATGCAGAGGGGTTTACCCGGCACATCGAGCGGATCAACAATCTGCACCCGGACGCGGTTGTGATCACCGGCGATTTCGTGGACGACGATACCTCGCGGCAGGATATGCTTTCCGCCTGCGACGCCTTGGGAAAGCTCACCGCACCGCAAGGCGTATTCTTTGTCTACGGCAATCACGACAAAGGATATTTCAGCGAATCGAACCGCGGCTGGAGCAGCGCGGAACTCAGAAACAGACTGGAGCAGAACGGCGTGATCGTATTGGAGGACGCATCGGTTTCGGTCGGGGACAGTCTTTGCATCGTTGGGAGGAAGGATCGATCCGAGGAGCAGAGAAGCGGCGGACGCATGACGGCGGAAGAACTGCTGTCGTCTGTTGATATGGATCGATACGTTATTCTTCTGGATCACCAGCCGTATGATTTCGATGCCGAAGCGGCGGCGGGCGCGGATCTTGTGCTGTGCGGGCATACGCACGGCGGTCAGTTCATCCCGATCAACCATATCGGCGAATGGATCGGCGAAAACGCCCTGCGTTATGGACACGAAAAGCGGCAAAACACCGATTTTATCGTATCGAGCGGCGTCAGCAACTGGACGTTCCGATTCAAGACCGGATGTCATTCGGAGATCGTTGTGATCGATCTCAAGGCGAATTCGTTTGGAAGGAATTGAGAGGGGTAAATAAATGCGTTACAGGGAATTGGGCAACACGGGACTGCTCGTCAGCGAGATCGGCATGGGCTGCGAGGGGTTTTCCGAGAACAACTGTGCTATGACAAAGGAACTGTTCGATCTTGCGGAGCGGGAGGGGATCAATTACTTCGATCTGTATGCTTCCGATCCGAAACTGCGCAGCGCAGTAGGAAACGCGCTCGAGGGCAGACGGGAGAAGATCATGATCCAGTCCCATATCTGCTCTGTTTGGAAAAACGGACAGTATCTTCGGACGCGAAACCTTGCGGAGGTCAAAGAGGGCTTTTCAGAAATGCTCTCCCTTTTGAAGACAGATTACATCGACGTTGGAATGATCCACTATTGCGACGCGGAAAAGGACTGGCAGGAGATTCTCGACAACGGTATCCTGGATTACGCGAGGGAATTGAAAGCGAAAGGGCTGATCCGTCATATCGGTTTGAGTTCGCATAATCCGATCGTTGCGCGGAAGGCGGTCGAAAGCGGCAACATCGAGGTGCTGATGTTCAGCGTGAATCCGGTTTACGATCTGCAGCCGCCGACCGAAAACGTGGACGATCTGTGGGCGGACGACGTTTACAAGAAGACCTATATGAATATGGATCCCGATCGGCAGCGTCTGTATGAGGTCTGTCAAAGCAGGGGCGTCGGCATCACCGTGATGAAGTGCTTTGCGGGCGGCGATCTTCTGAATGCGGAGCTTTCCCCGGCGGGCGCCGCGCTGACACCCGCGCAGTGCATTCATTATTGCCTGACCCGTCCCGCCGTCGCCACCGTTCTTTGCGGCGCGCATACAACGGGACAGCTCAGGGAATGCATTGCCTACGAAACCGCATCGGATGCGGAGCGCGATTATGCTTCGGCATTCGCGTCGTTCCCGAAGATCAGCTGGAGCGGGCACTGCATGTACTGCTCTCATTGCGCACCGTGCCCCATGAAGATCAGCGTTGCGGACGTGACGAAGTTTTTGAACCTTGCCGTGTCGTCCGGCGCCGTTCCCGAAACGGTGCGGGAACACTATAAAGTCCTGGAAGCGCACGGTTCGGACTGCATCCAATGCGGCGCATGCGAACATCGCTGTCCCTTCGGCGTCGCGATCCGCAAAAATATGAAAAAAGCCGTGGAGATTTTCGGATATTGACGGAGCTGCACGGAGAAAAAAGCGAAAGAGAGGATTCTGTCATGAGCGAAAAGATCGTACAAACGGCGGGCAGAAACGCGCTCGGCGAATTTGCACCGGAATTTGCCCACTATAACGACGACGTGCTGTTCGGTGAAAACTGGAATAACAAAGATATTGATCTCAAGACGAGGAGCTTGATCACCGTCATCGCGCTGATGGCACAGGGCATCACAGACAGCAGCCTCAAGTACCACATTCAAAATGCCAGGAATCATGGCGTCAGCCAAAGGGAAATGGCTGCGGCGGTCACGCACGCAGCGTTCTATGCGGGCTGGCCCAAAGCATGGGCGACGTTCAGCCTTGCAAAGGAGGTTTATAACGATCCGATCGAGGAGCCGACGGAGAAGGATCGTTTTCAGAGCACGATTTTCTTCCCGATCGGCGAGCCGAATCCGTATGGACAGTTCTTCGTCGGACAAAGCTATCTTGCACCGCTTTCTACGGCGCAGGTGCCGCTTTATAACGTGACCTTCGAGCCGGGGTGCCGCAACAACTGGCATATCCATCATGCAAAAAACGGCGGCGGACAGATGCTGATCTGCGTCGGCGGCAGAGGATACTATCAGGAATGGGGAAAGGCGCCGCAAGAACTGCATCCCGGCGATATCGTCAATATCCCCGCGAACGTCAAGCACTGGCACGGCGCAGCGCCGGATGCGTGGTTTTCGCATCTTGCCCTGGAAGTTGCAGGTGAAGAAACTTTCACCGAATGGTGTGAACCGGCGGAATAAGGCTTATGCACGATGAAACCGGGGATTCTCTGTGAAAATACCGGTGAACGGAAGCCCGAACCCGGGGGAAACGGGGCGGAAGATGCGCTGCGGGGTAAATAACCGGGATTGGCGAGGATTATCGGAATACGATGTGAAATGTTCGCAAGAATGAAAAGCCCGACCGTGACGGTCGGGCTTTGTTGTGTTATCGTGTGCTGCCGCGCAAGATCGGAGTGGTATTGACGCAGATATCATCGGCCATCTTCAACTGAAGGAGATTCGCCCGGATATGCTCAACGATTTGTATCTCTCGCTCGGGGAAAAGGGAGTAGCAAAGAATGGCGGAGTGCTCTCGAATAAGACGATACTTGAGCATCATCGCCTCATTCATACGGTTCTTGAGCAAGCCGTTCGGGAGGGCATGATTTCCTTCAATCCCGCCGATAGGGTTGAGCGGCTGAAGGTTGAGGATAAGGATGCACATTTCTTCCGGATCGATGAGATTCGAGCAATCAAGAAGGCGATGCGGGAGGAGGACGCTCCCATCAAATGGAGAGCGCTCGTCAACCTGATGATGGATACCGGATGCAGGAGAGGGGAGATTCTCGGCCTCAAGTGGGATGCGGTGGACTTCGAGCGGAGTCGAATCCATATTTGCAGGAATGTTCAGTACACTCCCGACAGAGGCATCTATCTCGATACTCCCAAAACTTCGAAGTCCGATCGATACATCATCGTTCCATCCGAGTCGATGAAACTCCTGAAGGAACTTCGAGTATGGCAAGCGGAGGATATTCTCTCAAAAGGCGATTTCTATCACAACGAGGGATTCCTTTTCGCTCAAGATGATGGGAAGGCGATGCATCCCGATTCGGTGAATTCGTGGCTTGATAAACTGAATGCCCGGCATCCGGAACTTCCGAAAATCAATCCTCATGCGTTCCGCCATTCGATGGCAACAACGCTCCTCGCAAATGGGATGGATATTGTCGGGGTATCGAGAAGGTTAGGCCATGCGAAACCGAGCACAACGGTAAACATCTATACAGACTTCAAAATCGAATCGAATCTGAAGTCTGTCTGCGTGGAAATGGTTGCGGGGGCAGGACTTGAACCTGCGGCCTCCGGGTTATGAGTCCATTAAATGGGACAGCAAATTTTCTCCAGAAATCGCCAAAAGTGCCTATTTTACTGACTTTTTTGGTGGTTGCAGGGGAGATTTTTATCAAATACGCAGACGAGTTCTTCCCGTTTTTGTTCGGGAGAGAGGGCTCGTTCGACCCAAAAGGCGCCTATTTGTCGATTATTTGAGGGGATAACAGATCTGAACAACATAATGCGTT
>JAFOQN010000214.1 GCA_017393775.1 Clostridia bacterium | reverse complement strand
GATGCCCGGCGGATCTCCTGCCGCCTGGGAATCCGTCAAGCCGATCTTTCAGGCGATCTGCGCCAAAGTGGAAGACGGTTCTGCCTGCTGCGACTGGGTCGGTGAAAACGGTGCCGGCCATTTCGTGAAGATGGTGCACAACGGCATCGAATACGGCGACATGCAGCTGATCTGCGAGGCGTATCAGCTGCTGCACGACGGGCTGGGGCTCAACAGCTCCGAGCTGCACGAAGTCTTTGCGGACTGGAACAAGACCGAACTCGACAGCTACCTCATTGAGATCACGCGCGACATCTTCGGCTACCGTGACGAAAACGGAGAAACGACGGTCGAGCATATTCTCGATAAGGCGGGGCAGAAGGGCACCGGCAAGTGGACCGGCATCGCGGCGCTCGACGAGGCGGTTCCGCTGACACTGATCAGTGAGGCAGTCTTTGCCCGCTGCCTGTCCGCCGAGAAGGACGAGCGTGTGGAAGCGGCAAAGCTCTATCCGCATGAGATTCCGGCGTTTACCGGCGACAGAACAGCGTTTATCGAGGCGATACGCAAGGCGCTGTACGCGAGCAAGATCGTTTCCTATGCGCAGGGCTACACGCTGATGCGCGCGGCGGCAAAGACGTACGGCTGGAACCTCAATTACGGCGGCATCGCGCTGATGTGGCGCGGCGGCTGCATCATCCGTTCGGTGTTTCTCGGCAAGATCAAGGATGCGTTCGACAAGAATCCTGCGCTTGAAAATCTGCTGATGGACGACTACTTTGCGTCGGTTATGCAGACGCTGATCCCGGCATGGCGCGAGGTCGTTGCGTATGCAGTCAAGGTCGGCATTCCGATGCCCGCGTTTTCTTCGGCACTTGCGTGGTTCGACGGCTACACGACCGAACGCCTGCCCGCAAATCTATTGCAGGCGCAGCGCGACTATTTCGGCGCGCACACCTATGAACGCATCGACGCGCCGCGCGGCACGTTCTTCCATACCAACTGGACCGGTCACGGCGGCTCAACGAGCGCATCGACCTACAACGCATAAGGAGGCAAACATGGTTCTTCCGATGAATCCGGACTTTTCCGGGAAGGTTGCCGTCGTCACCGGCGGCGCAGGCGTGCTCTGCTCAGAGTTCTGCAAGGCGCTTGCAGCATGCGGCGCGAAGGTTGCGATCCTGAATCGCACGCTGTCCAAAGCGGAAGCGCTTGCCGATGCGATCAGGGCGGACGGCTTTGAAGCGCTTGCCGTGCAGGTGGACGTCACCGACGCCGAAAGCGTCGAACAGGCGCACAAGGCGGTGCTGTCCGCCTATGGTCCCTGCGATATTCTGATCAACGGCGCGGGCGGCAACGACGCGTCGGCGACCGCGGACGACGAGTTTTTCTCGATGGACACCATGCTCGATCCGGAGAAGAAGAGCTTCTTCGACCTTTCGGGTGAGGCGTTTTCCAAGGTGTTCTCGCTGAATATCCTCGGCGTGGTGCTGCCCACGCAGGCGTTTGTCAAAGACATGGTTGCGCGCGAGACGGGCTGCATTCTCAACATCAGTTCCATGAACGCGTTCACGCCGCTCACCAAGATCCCCGCATACAGCGCGGCAAAGTCCGGCGTGTCCAACTTCACCGAATGGCTCGCGGTGCACTTTGCAAAGTCGCACATCCGCTGCAACGCGATCGCGCCCGGCTTTTTTGCGGGCAAGCAGAACCATTCGCTGCTGTTCAACCCGGACGGAAGCCCCACGGACCGCACGAAAAAAATCCTTGCGGCAACGCCGATGGGACGGTTCGGCGAAACCTCCGAGCTGATCGGCGCGCTGCTGTTCCTGTGCGACGACGCGAGCTCCGGCTTTATCACCGGCATGGTGCTGCCGGTCGACGGCGGCTTCCACGCGTACTGCGGCGTATGAACGATATCTATTGCATCGATCAGACCGGAAACGGGCTTTCCGCATCCGAGATCAGAAACGCCCTGCTGCGTTCACTCGAAGGGCGGACGTTACGGCGCGTTCTGATTTTGCCTCCGGACTTTACGCGATTCCATTCCGGTGCGGGATTCATTACGAATGTGTATTACCACGCGCTCAAAGAACGCGGTGTTTCGGTCGATATTCTTCCGACGCTCGGCACGCACGCCCCGATGACAGACGCGGAGCTTTCCGCCATGTTCGGCGACATCCCGCACGACCGGTTCTTTGTGCACGACTGGCGGCATGACGTGGTGAAGCTGGGCGAGGTTCCGGCATCCTATGTTTCGAAAATCACGGAGGGACTTTGGAACGAGCAGGTTTCGGTCGAGGTCAACCGGCGCATCATGGACGAGGGCTATGATCTCATCATCAGTCCGGGGCAGGTCGTCCCGCATGAGGTGATCGGCATGTCGAACCATGCGAAGAACATTTTCGTCGGCGCGGGCGGCAGCGGGATGATCAACCAAAGCCACATGATCGGCGCGGTGTTCGGCATGGAACGCATGATGGGGCGTGACCATACGCCGGTGCGGAAGCTTTTTGATTACAGCGCCGAACATTTTCTGAAGGATCGTCCGATCCTGTGGGTGCTGACGGTCGCGACCGCGCCGCAGGGGGATGTCAAAATGCACGGGCTGTTCATCGGCGAGGGGCGCGAATGCCTGACCGAAGCCGTGAAGCTTGCACAGCGGAAGAACATCGACTTTGTCCCGCACGGTGTAAAGAAATGCGTGGTTTATCTCGATCCGCAGGAGTTCAAAAGCACTTGGCTCGGCAACAAGGCCATCTACCGCACACGCATGGCGATGGCGGACGGCGGGCGGCTTATCATTCTTGCGCCGGGCGTGGAGAAGTTCGGCGAGGATGCGGAGTGTGACCGGCTGATCCGTAAATACGGCTATCGCGGACGGCTCAATACGCTTGCGGCGTTCGGACAGTCTGAAAACAGCGACCTTCGCACGAACATGGGCGCGGCGGCGCATCTCATTCACGGTTCTTCAGACGGCAGGTTTCAGATCACCTATGCGGTCAAACGCATCTCAAAGGAAGAGATCGAAAGCGTCGGCTTTGAAGCCGCGGACTATGACGACATGATCAGGCGATATGACCCGTCAAAGCTAACGTACGGCTATAACACCGTGGACGGTGAAGAGATTTATTACATCCCCAATCCCGCGCTGGGACTGTGGATCGACAGGGAGAGATTTCAGGCATGAAACCGTTTATGGACAAGGATTTTCTGCTCGGTACCGAGACGGCAAAGCGGCTGTATCACGAGATTGCGGAAGACCTGCCGATCATCGATTACCATTGCCATCTGTCGCCGAAGGAAATTGCGGAGGACAAGCGTTTTTCGAACATCACGGAGCTGTGGCTTTCCGGCGATCACTATAAGTGGCGGCTGATGCGTTCCTTCGGTATCGATGAGCGGTTTATCACCGGCGATGCAAACGACCGTGAGAAGTTCCAAAAGTGGGCGGAAACGCTGTCGCTTGCGGTCGGCAACCCTCTGTACCACTGGAGCCATCTGGAACTCAAAAACTATT
>JAFOQN010000026.1 GCA_017393775.1 Clostridia bacterium | reverse complement strand
CGGATGTTTCCCGTGACCTTCTTCATCAGCCAGATCGCGCCCACGACAAAGACGACCAGCAGCACCGCGCTGGCGATGAACAGGATATAAAACCGTTTAGTCGCCCGAAAGCCCCGTTCCATCCGTTTTTACCTCATAGCCCGCCTTTTGGGACCGACCGTACTGACGGTCGAAGTTCTCCCGGTTTTTGGCGATGTACCCTTCAAAAAGATCCTCTGCGGACATGCCGCTTCGGATGCACATGCTCACAAAAAAGTGCAGCACGTCGACGAGCTCGCCTTTGATCGCCTCCGGATCCAGCGGCTTCTCGTTTTTCCACCACTTCCAGTTCAGCTCGTTAAAAAGCTCCATGAGCTCGTCCGTACAGGCAAGGATGTCCTTCTGCATCCAGACCTCGTACGGAAAATCGAGCTTTCTCCGTTCTATGATGTCCTCGTCCAGCGCTTTCTGCAGCCGGAAAATCATCTCAAGCCTGTCTTCCATTCCGTTGCCACCAATCCTCCGCCGTTGTTTTCAACGTTTCCCCGAGCTTATCCAGCCGACCCACCGCGCAGAACACGGCCGCGTCCGGCGTGAAAAGCAAATCCGCGGCACGCTTCACCGCTTCCATTGTAACACATTCGATGCGGTTCAGGGTACCCAAAAGATCATATTCTTTGTCCAAAAGCAACGCCGTCTTTCCGAGCGCGCTCATATGCGCCATCGTGGACTCCATGCCGAGAAGATAACTTCCCTTCAGCTGCTGTCTTGCGCGGACAAACTCCTCTTCCGAGATACTGTCTTGCTTGACGTCCGAAAGTTCCTTCAGCATCAGCGAAAGCACCTCCTTCGCCTGCCCCTCCGTGCAGCCTGCGTAGAAGCAGAGACTGCCTGCGCCGCGGTACGCCATCGGATAGGAGTATACGGAGTACGCAAGTCCGCGTTCCTCGCGGATGTGCTGGAAGAGCCGTGAGCTCATGCTGCCGCCCAAAGCGTTCGACAGCACCGCCTGCGCGAAGTATTCGTCGGTCCCGAGCGCTGCGCCCGGCAGCGCAAGGCACAGATTGATCTGCTCGACGTCCTTTTTGACGAGCGCGGTCCGAAAGCCGCTTCGAATCGAAACTGCCGGCGCTGTATGGCGTTCGCCGGATGCGACGTCGCTAAAATACCGGTTGAGAAGCGCAATCAGCGCTTCGCGGTCAAAGCTTCCGGCAACGGCGATCACAATGTTTTCCGCCGTGTAATGCCGCTGCATGTAGCGGATGAGATCCTCGCGCGATAACGCCCGCACGGTCTTCTCCGTGCCGAGGATCTCGGACTCAATCGGTGTGCCCAGAAAGAGCTGCGCGCTTGCGCGATCGAATACGATGTCCTCCGGGCTGTCCTCGGTCATGGCGATCTCTTCGAGCACAACGCTGCGTTCGCGGTCCATCTGCTCGGGATCGAGCGTGCTTTTGAGCACGATATCGGACAGCATTTCGACCGCCGTCTCCAGGTCCTCGTCCAGCGCCTTGATGTGGAAGCAGGTGCACTCCTTCGCCGTGAACGCGTTGAGGTTTGCGCCGATCGCATCCGTCTCCGCGGCAATGTCCGAAGCACTCCTTTTTTCCGTGCCCTTAAAGAGCATGTGTTCGATGAAGTGCGAAATGCCTGCGTTCTCGTCCGATTCAAACACCGAACCCGCGTTCACCCACACGCCGATTGCCACCGAGCGTACGGAATCCATGTGCTCCGCGAGCACCCGAATGCCGTTTTGAAGCCGAATCTGTTCGATCATGAAGCCACCTCCGATGCTAAAAGAAGGGCAGACGTTTCTCTGCCCCTCTCTATTCTGTTCGTTTGCTTCCCGGTTATTCCCGATCACGCATCGGGCAGAAGATCCTTGCGGGTCAGACCGATTTTACCGGTCTTCGGGTCGATCTCGAATACGCGCACGAGCACCTGGTCGCCGATGTTCAGAACGTCCTCAACCTTGTTCACGCGCTCTTTCGCGATGCGGGAAATGTGCAGAAGCCCATCGGTGCCGGGCTTCAGGTTCACGAACGCGCCGAACTCCTTGATGCCGACGACGGTGCCGAGATAGACCTTGCCGACTTCGATGTCCTCGACGATACCGTCGATGATGCGCTTCGCTTCCTCTGCAGCCGCCTGGTCGGGCGATGCAATGAACACGCTGCCGTCGTCCTCGATGTCGATCTTGACGCCGGTCTTCGCAATGATGCCGTTGATGGTCTTGCCGCCGCTGCCGATGACGTCACGGATCTTGTCCGGATTGATCTTGAAGGAGAGGATGCGCGGCGCATAGGGCGAAAGCTCAGCGCGCGGCTCTGCGATCGTCTCCGCCATCTTATCCAGGATGAACAGACGGCCTCTGCGTGCCTGTTCGAGCGCACGGGTCAGGATCTCGCGGTCGATGCCCTTGATCTTGATATCCATCTGAATCGCAGTGATACCGTCACGCGTACCCGCGACCTTAAAGTCCATATCGCCCAGGAAGTCCTCAAGACCCTGGATGTCGGTGAGGATCGCGATGTTGCCGGATTCGACGTCCTTGATGAGACCCATCGCAACGCCTGCGACGGGCTTTTTGATCGGAACGCCCGCATCCATCAGCGCCAGCGTGCTCGCGCAGATCGAAGCCTGCGACGTGGAGCCGTTCGAGCTGATGACTTCGCTCACAAGACGCATGCAGTACGGGAATTCCTCTTCGCTCGGAAGCACAGGCAAAAGCGCGCGCTCCGCGAGTGCGCCGTGACCGATCTCGCGGCGGCCGGGGCTGCGCACGGGGCGCGTTTCACCGGTCGAATACGGCGGCATGTTGTACTGATGCATATAGCGCTTACTGTCTTCGAGGGTGAGCCCGTCGAGGATCTGCGCTTCCGCAATGGTGCCGAGGGTCGCGATCGTCATGACCTGCGTCTGGCCGCGGGTGAACACCGCGCTGCCGTGCGGACGCTCGAGCATGTGGACTTCACTCCAGATCGGACGGATCTCGTCCTGCGCGCGTCCGTCGGGACGGATCTTCTTGTTGATGATCTTATCGCGCATGACTTCCTTCTGCATCTGATACAGGATCGCGTCGACGTCCTTCTCCATGCCGGGATCGGACTCCGCAAACGCGGCCTTGGTCTCTTCCTTGACCTGCTCGGTGCGCATTTCGCGCTCGTGGCGGTCGAAGGTGTCCATCTGCCAGACGACCTTGTCCATCGCGTATTCGCGGACGCGGCGATTGAGATCCTCGTCCGGAACATGGATGTTGACTTCCATCTTGGGCTTGCCGACTTCCTTCTGGAT
>JAFOQN010000025.1 GCA_017393775.1 Clostridia bacterium | reverse complement strand
GGCATTCCGCTCCGCAAGCACGCGGAGGGGCTGACTGCGCCGATCCGCATCGTCACGATTGAGGGCAGCGACGCCTGCACCTGCTGCGCGCCGCATGTGAGACGCACCGGTGAGATCGGACAGCTGAAGATCGTCGAGGCGATCCCGTATAAGGGCGGCACACGCTGCACGTTTTTGTGCGGCATGCGCGCGCTCCGGCATGCGCAGACGATGCAGGACACGGTGAGTTCAATCGCGCTTCGCTTCTCGACCGCCCGCGATCAGGCGGAAGCCGCTGTCGCGAAGCAGGCGGACGAGCTTTCCGAAGCGAAAAAGGCGCTCCGGCAGGCATACGCCGCGCTGGACGAATATCTTGCAGCGGCGCTGAAGGCGGCAGCCGAGGACGTGAAGGGTACGAAGCTGATCGTAAAGACGCTCGGCGGCGTCGACGCAAAGCGGCTCCGCAATCTTGCGGGCGCGACGATGACGGACAAGGCGCTCTCCGTGCTGTTTTCGGACGCGGGCGAACGCGTCTCGTACCTGCTCGCCTCGAACGGGATCAAAGCGGACATGGGCGTTCTCATCGCGGCGGTCAACACGGCGCTGAACGGCAACGGCGGCGGACGCGGCACGCTCGCGCAGGGCAGCGCGAAAACGCCCGCGGACTTGGCGGAAACGGTCGAAAGCCTGAAAACCTATTTCAAAAACGTTCTGCTGCACAGCTGACGGATATGACAGATCATCGGCGGGCTGTTGCCCGTCGTTTTCGTATTTTTCGGCGATTTTCATGCAACTGTTGCGTTTTGTTCATAAATACGGCACACTTTGCTTGCATTCCGGTGATATATTGATAGTATCCGAGAATATACAGCAAAGGAGCTTTTTCCTATGAAACACCGGAACGGAACAGAATCGAAGCGCATGCGCGCCGCATGTTTCGCGGCAGGTGTGTTTGCCTTACTTTTGATCGGCTGTGCGGCGACGACGGGTTCGTATGTTCCGGAGGCGGATATTCCGGCGGACGCCGTGATCTTTCAGGAGCCGCCGACGCCCGAGCAGGCAATGGTAACACCCGACCCTGCTTTGATGACGCCGGTGCCGTCGCTCGATCCGACGCCGACCCCCTCGCCCACGCCGACGCCTTCGCCCACGCCGACGCCCTCCCGGCATCCGTTAAACGGCGACACGCTGCTTCCCGGCGACGAGGAGCCGATCGTTCTGGACATTCAGATCCGTTTGATGGAGCTAAACTATCTCGACTTTGAACAGCCGGATGCCGAATACTCCGACGGTACCGCGGACGCGATCCGTGCGTTCCAGGTGCGCAACGGCATGCACGGAAACGGCATCTGCGACGCGGCGACGTTTGAAAAACTGTTTGCAGACGACGCGCTGACCTATGCCATGGTAAAGGGCTCGACCGGCGACGACGTGGAGCTTGCAAAGGAGCGGTTGATTGAGCTCGGCTACCTCGAAGGCGTGCCGTTCGGCGAATACGACGAGGAGACCGAGGCGGCGGTAAGGCGGTTCCGCAAGAAGAACAGTCTTTCGGACGACGTCATCATCGACAACGACGCATTCGAGGTCCTGCTCGGTGAGGACACCGTCTCCAATTTCTACGGCATCGGCGAAAAGGATCCGATCATCGAAACGTACCAGAAGGGGCTTTATGAACTCGGATACCTCACCTATCTGCCGGACGGCGTGTTCGGCAAGCAGACGCAGAGCGCGGTCCGACGCTTTCAGGAGGAGAACGGTCTCGTCGTGGACGGCTGTCTTACAAAGAGCACCGTCGACCTGTTAAAGAGCGGTGATGCGGTGCCGTTTACCTTTACCGTCGGCACGGAAGGCGCCGACGTGCACCGCATTCAGGAACGGCTCAAGCATTTCGGATACCTCTCCGATTCGCAGGTCACCGGCTATTACGGCGACAAGACGCAGGCAGCGGTGAAATCGTTCCAGAAGCGCAACAATCTCAAAACCGACGGCACCGTGAACCACGAAACGATGCAGCTGCTTCTCGGCGAGGACGCCAAGAAAGCCCCGGCAACGCCGAAGCCCGCAACGCCGAAGCCGACGAAGAAGCCGTCCAAAACGGAAAAGCCCGGCACAACGCCGAAGCCCACCAAAAAGCCCACCGCGCCGCCCGACGACGGCGACAGCGGTGACAGCGGCAGCACGATCGACTACGGTGACGGCGTCGAAGCATTCATCAAGGTTGCCGAGTCGAAGCTCGGCTGCAAATATGTCCGCGGCGCGAAAGGACCCGACCGGTTTGACTGTTCCGGCTTTGTGTACTGGTGCTTAAACCACGCGGGCGTCAAGCAGAGCTATATGACGAGCATCGCGTGGAGAAGTTGCTCCAAGTATAGGCGCATCAAGTCCATGAGCGATCTCAAGCGCGGCGACGTGCTGGTGTTCAAGGGCAAATCGATGAAAACCGGGCACGTCGGGATCTACCTCGGAGGCGGCAGGATGATCGACGCGTCCTCCTCAAAGGGCAAGGTCCGCATCACCGACAGCATCCTTTCGAGCAGCTACTGGAAGGAGCACTTTTTGATGGCGTACCGCATTTGGAGCTGAACACTTGCCTTTCCCGAAAAATATGATATACTGAAGAAAAAAGGAGATTTTCGGATATGTCGACATTGAAGGACGCCTGGAAGAAGGTCGGCGACGATATCGAAACGATCGGCAAGGACCTTGAAAAGAGCATCGTAAAGACCGTGAAGCAGGGCGCAAAGGCCGTGTCGGATTGGGCAAACAAGGAAGACGAGGACGAGAAGCAGGACGCGCCGAAGGCGGACGTCGTCATCGATTCCGAGGAGAAAAAAGAATAAAACGCAGTCCCGCTTCGTTGCGGTACACAATCTCGGCACAGTTGCATTTTTCGGCTGTGCCGTATTTTTGTATACTTGATATTGATTCCGGTTCGCCGTATAATAGAAACTGGTGTTGGATCGGAATACGCGTAAAGGAGGGCTGCTATGGAAACGCTTGCTGATTACATCCGCTGGATCGGCGACCTTGATTTTCGCGCCTATCCGTTCCGGGATGCGGACGCACTGGTCTTGTGCAACATTGCCTATTACGATCTGGATCCCGTCATGCGGAATGAAAAGCCGGATCACACGGTTTCCGACTGCATTCCTATGATCGAAGCGGGCGAAGCAAAGCTCATGATCACGGGCGGCGATCTCGGCAATGGCGAGGTGCTGGAGGCGGCGGCGCGCTCCAGACGCTTCGGCACGCTTCGCATCTGCAACTATGATAACATCGTCCGCGCCGATCCGCCGCTGCAGTTTTCCGCCACGACCTTTCGCGCGCCGGATTTCTCGTTTATCGCCTACCGCGGCACGGACGCGTCGATTGCGGGCTGGCGCGAGAACTGCATGATCTCGTTTACGGAGACGGAAGCGCAGAAGCTTTCCCTCGCCTATGCCGAGCGTATGATCGACGACGGCGTGTGGTATCTCGGCGGACATTCAAAGGGCGCGAACCATGCGCAGTATGCCGCCTGTCACTTAAGCGATGCCAAGTGGGAAAAGGTCGAACACGTCTGGCTTCTGGACGGTCCGGGCTTCTGTCCGGAGGTGCTGGATCCCGCGATGGACCAAAGGATCGACCCGAAAACGACGCGCATCATTCCGGAATACGATGTCGTCGGCATGCTGTTCGAGCCGAAGATCACGAACACGAAGATCGTGCGGTCGAGCCGGTACGGGATCGTGCAGCACTCTCTGGTCACATGGATGATAGAATACGGAGAGCTGGCGACAATGGATCATAACGATCCGGGCAGCATTTGGCTCAACCGGCTGATGAACGACTGGATCGAAAGCATTCCGCAGAAGGACCGTCCGGTGTTTATCAACGAGCTGTTCGACGCGCTTGCCGCGGAGGGCAGCGAATCCTTGGAGGACCTCGATCTCGACCGGCTGCAAACGGTTCTGATCAAGCTCACCGGCGTCAGCAAAACGACCCGAAGAACGCTGAAGCAGCTCCCGAAACAGCTGTTTCGCGACGATGATCTCCCGAAGATCCCGAAGTCAAAATTCGACAGGATCCGCCGGCTCTTTTCCGATCTCCGGATCCAAGGCGCGGGATTGCTGCTCACAGGTCTCATTCTGGCGCTCATGTCCGGGATCCTGTTCGAGCTGACCACGATCATCATCGTCACGGCGGTCGCCGCGCTGCAGATGGTGCTGACAATCCGCAAGCTCGTCAAGCAGCGCGGCATGTCCGGTGAGATGCGCGGACGGTTTTTTGTCCTGATCGCCATGCTCGCGCTTGCGGTGATCCTGTTCTTCAAGGAGCAGGCCATGTTTTTGATCGGCAGCGGGCTGTACGGCATTGTCTGTCTCGCGCTTTCCTTCTACGCGATCTGGACCGGCAGCAAGCAGAAGGAGAAGCGCTCCTTCCTGCATGTGCTCGCCTTCATCGAAGGCGCCGTGATCGGGCTGTTCGGGCTCGGATTTCTGCTGATCCCGCAGAGCATCGTGCGGCCGTTTACGCTCACGCTTGCCGCATGCGTCGCCCTGGACGGGCTCATCCGGCTCGGCTGCTGGCTTGTGCGGTACATCATTCGCCGCAGATTGCAGCGTATCACGTAACGCTGCATCCGTAAAAAGATTATGAGGGAAATCAAAACAATGTCAAAATCCTATCGGCATACAATCGTCTATATCACCAAAGCGGCTGCAATCGCGGCGCTTTATGTCGTGCTGACCGAGCTTTCCGCGCAGTTCGGACTGTCCGGAACGAACGTGATTCAGTTCCGCATTTCCGAAGCGCTGACCATCCTGCCGTTCTTTACAAGCGCGGCGATTCCCGGTCTCGTGATCGGCTGCTTTTTTTCCAACCTTTTGACCGGCGCCGTTGTTTGGGACATCGTGTTCGGCACGCTCGCCACGCTGATCGGCGCAATTCTTACCTATGCGCTGCGCCGGTATAAATGGCTTGCGCCGATTCCGCCGATCCTTGCGAACACCCTCATCGTGCCGTTCGTTCTGCGCTACGCGTACGGATTTGCGGACGCATGGTGGTACCTTGCGCTGACCGTGTTTGTCGGCGAGTTCGTCTGCTGCGGGATCCTCGGCATGCTGCTGCTGTTTGCCTTGAACCGGCAAGCCGGTTTCCTTGCGGATCGACAGGAACCGATGCAGACCGAACGGTGTTCCTTCAAAGAGCGTTTCCCGCGGTATATGTGGGTCACCTTCCTCTATCTTGTGGCGATCGATCTGCTCACGTTCTACGCGACGCGACCGATTTTGCCGTATCTTCCCGCGCACAGCCTCTCGACGCCGCTGGACGAGCTGATCCCCCTGCGTCCCGAATGGGTCACAATCTATTTCCTGTCGTTTTTGTCATGGCTCATTACGCTCATCTGGATGCTTGCGGAAAGCAAACAGCATGCCTACCGGCTTGCAGGCGTCTATACGATCATCATGATCGTATGCCTCATCTGCTTCCTCGGGTATCCGGTCACGATCCGGCGTCCCGAAATCACGGAAAGCGGCTTTTTCAACGACTGGATGCGGTTTCTCTACGCGGTCGATTCACCGACGAACCTTTGCCCGTCGCTGCACGTCGTCATCAGCTACATCTGCTGGCGCGGCGTGATGGGCTGTAAAAAGATCCCCAAGTGGTATCAGTGGTTCAACCTGTTCTTCCTGATCCTCGTCTGCTTCAGTATCCTGCATGTGAAGCAGCACTTCGTTGCGGACATCGGCGCTGCGGTCGTCGTCACCGAAGGCGCACTGCAAATCGGGCGCGTCACGCGCATCGAGCGGATCGGCTTTGCGATCGAAAACAGGCTGAACCGTCGTAAAGCCGCGTAAGCTTTTTTCTGCATACAGCATCAAACAGCAAAAAGCCGCCCGATTGAGCGGCTTTTCTGTTTGCTGTCGGTTATGCGCCTGGGTACCTGCCCATGAGCTCGGAGAAGGCGCCTGCGCCGATGCTCCAGAGAATCTCGCTGCGCAGCGCAAGATACTTCGGGTCGTCGCGGTTATACAGCCTTGCGCGCTCCGCGGGCGCCATTCTGGCGACCATGTTGGCGATCGTACGATAATCCGATTTGTGTGCGTTTTCGCTTCCTGCAAGCAGCAGAGAAAGCAGGGATTCCTCGGTGTCCTCCGATTCGTCGGCGTTCGCGGATCCGCCGCCGTGCGAGCCGCCGCCTCCGCCGCCGGCGCCGGAGAGAAACGCCTTATAGAGCGCCTGTGCGGCGTCCATCGCCTGCTCGCGGGCATGGTTGATCTGCTCGGCGTTGAAGCGGTCGACGTCGATCTGCATCTTCTGCTGTTCCTTCATCGCGTCATACAGATGTCCGGCAAGCTCCGATGCATAGCCGCTTTCGAGCGCATCGACGTCGCGCTGTTCGCCGCGGTACTGCCGCTCCTTGACATCGGAAAGATAGGTGCTTTGTCCCATTCCGCGCGACCACGCGTCCGCGTCCAGTTCGGCGTTGATCCGGTCCGTTTGCTCGCGGCGATTCTGAATCGCCTGTTCATACGCCGGACGCAGCCAGTTTCGGATCGTTTCGGAAAGAACGTCCTCGTCAAGCGGTGTGAACTCAACCGTCTCGGGGAGATAGTGGCTCAGCATCGCCTCAAACAGCGATTCAAGCGAGGGAATATCGGGCACGCTGACGCCTGTGCCCGGGGATGTGCCGCCGCCCGAATGGGAACCGCCGGACGACGGTTTTTCCGGCTCCTGCGGCTTCGGCGGTTTCGGATCGATGACGGGGATCGGCGGCGTCCATGGTTTGATGGGTAGTTTGATCATACAGTTATTCTCCTTCCGTTTGTTCGGCCAGTGCCGATTCAAGCTCCATAAGCTTGTTGTATAAAAGCTCCAGATTCTGGTTCAGATTGTTCTCGTTCTGCGCGACGCTTGCGTCATAGGCGTCCCGGTCGACCGAAGCGGACGGCATACGTCCGAGATAGACCGGGAACAGCGCCTGCATGCCGGTGGGAATGAAAGCCATACCCCCACCCCCTTACGGACGCTTCTGCTGATCGAACAGCAGCGACACGGGCGCGTCGAGCGTAAAGGGCTTTCCGTTGACGGATGAAAACCGCAGCCGGAATACGCGTCCGACGCCGCGCAGCGGGATCTCGGTGACGCCGAGCGGGACGCTTGACAGCCGAATGACCGTATCATACGTTCCGCCGTCGGACACAGCGCGTACGCCGATGTTTCCTTCGCCGGTCACCGTAAGCCGCAGCAGCGTTTTGTTCGTATCCTTTCTTCCGAGATCCAGCGCGGGCGTACACCACCACGCATCGATCGGATCGCCGTCGTAGCTCACATTGTCGTCGAACACGACCAGCTTGCCCGCGCCGGTCAGCAGATGCAGCGCGCCGTGAACGGTGCAGAGATCGACAGTCGTAAAGCCCTTCCGGAGCATGAACCGGTCGCGCAGAACGTCGTATTCAATCAGCGTGTCGTTGTACGGCACGCCGTAGCGTGCGCGGATCGCAAAGTACAGAGTGTCATCGCATGCCGCGGCGCGAATGCCGGAAAGATTCGCGCCCTTCAGGATCGGTTCAAGCGCGCGAAACGCAGCGCTCTTGCGAACGGTTTGTCCGTCATAGAAGCACAGCCCGCCCTCGGTGAGGAAAAAGAGCCGGTCGGCATAGCGTACACAGGCGGTATGCAGCGGCTGACGAAACGCCGCGTCGACCGCGATGATGCGGTAATTCGAAGGCCGGTCGCCCAGAAGACGGTAGAGCGAATCGCGCTTGAAGATCAGAAGCTGGTTCGACATGGCGAAAAGCCCCGTGATCGGGTCGTCGTCCACGCCGACGTCGACGTAGCCGCCGGAGACGTTCTCGCTCGTCTCGTCGCTGCGCCAGTCATCGATCGTTCTGCCGCCGCCCGGCGCCTTGCTCCAATACAGCCTGCTCGGCGCCTGCGGATCGCCTGCTGCGAACAGCCTGCCGAAGTACAGCTCGGCGAAGCTCACAGTCTTATACGACTCCTTTTCCGACGTGCCGAACACGGCGATGAGGTTCGTCTCCGCGTCGAACGTCAGCATGGGTTCGGTTCCGCAGGCAATCAGGAGCCGATCCGCGGTGCCGATGCGCACCTTCAGAAAATCCATGCATTCGCCGGTTACGCCGCGCTCGAACTGATACAGCGGACGCCAGATGCCGGAAACGGCGTCATAGAGATACATCATATCCTGCGCGACGGCAAGGTACCGGCTGCCGCGCTCGGTCGCATAGACGTACATCCGTTCAAACGGCGTTTCGGTCTCGACAAGCTCCGGCATCACGCGGGAAAACCCTTTTGCGGTGCAAAGCGCGCCGGAGCGCGTGTCGATGTTGCAGGCGTCCGGGCTCATGTCGGGTTTTAAAAGCCCGTCCGCAAGATCCATACGCACGCTGCCGAACGATGGAAGCGAAACGGTTTGATATGCCATAGGCGCCTCCTTTCTACCACCGGCAGGTGATCCGATAATCGGTCGGCTCGTCGAGATCGAGCTTTAACCGGCGCTTTCGCGCTTCGTACAGAGACATCGCGGCGGACGCATGGTTCAGCCCCTGCGCGTCGTTGACGAGCGTAAACCGTCCGACCATGTAAAGAACGATCAGCGGATGGCATGCTGCGGGCAGCTCGGGCTCGTCGTTGTCCTCCGTGAGCGGGTTCGGCAGGTACCGGTAAACGACGGTCATTGCGCCGTCCGGCACGCCGGGCACCTTGAGCGTATTCGTGTCCGCGCTGAAAACAAACGGGACCCGCATGCCGCTCCGCTCCACACCAAGCACTTTCCCCGCCGTATACGGCAGCTGCGAAAGATCGATCACGCCGTTTTGAAGCGGCAGCGTATCGCGCCGCCAGGGACGAAAGGTCTCATAGAGATCGACCAGCGCTTCGTTCGCGAATCGTCTGAGCTTTTCCTGCCAAAGCGGAAGCGCCGCGGTGTCTTCGGGGTGTTCGAGCTCTCCGAGCGCGCTGTTTATGAGTTCACGAACGGTCACAGCGATCACCCGATCTTTCTGCCGCCGGTCGCCGTATACGCCTGCGCGGCGCGCGCGCCCGTCACGAGCTCTCTGCGGCTCTCCGAAAGGATCCGCGCGATGCGCCGGGGCACCTCCACGACCGTATCGGTGGGGATCCGGAAGCTCACGCCGTTCAGCGCGCCTTCTAAAAACGGTCCGACGCCTTCGGAGGGGACATAGACGGAAACGGTTTCTTCGGTCTTGATTTCCTTTGCAGCTGTTTCGGCATTTATCTTCGTATTCATGATTGCTCCTTTCTGAATCGGGGGAGGAACGCGCCTCCCCCGGACCGGTTTCGTTACGCGGAGACCGTGTGCTCGATGCGCACGATCCACAGCGGATTCAGTACCTTCGCAGCGTACGCGGCAACCTTTGCGCCGACGGTCGCACGCTGGTTCAAAGGATCGCCGCTGCCTTCGCTGCCGTGCGGCTTGATGATCGTTTCCATCGTGCCGGAGCCGTCGATATCGATGACGCCGTATGCGTCTGCGCCGAAGACCAGCGTCGCATGCACGTCGAGTTGATGATTGTTCGTCGTCATCGCGCCCGCATCGTCCGAATAGACCACCGTGCCTGAGTTATAGGTGACCGTTTCTTCGACCTTGACCGTATTCGTCGCGCTGTCGTAGCTCTCGATCGTCAGCTCCGATTCGCCCATGAAGAGCGAATTGCCCGGAACCGACAGATACGCGGCCTGCTCCTTGCCCGGCGCGTTGCGCAGCGGAATCAAATGCGTCCCGGAAGAAGCCGTCGAACGGATCTGATTCCAGACGGACTGGCGGTAAACCTTCGCTTCGGTCGATTCGACGAACACGACGCCGAAGAGTCTGCCGATCTCGCCGGAATAGATCTGCTCCGCATTGCTGTACTTCGAAACGTCCTGCCACAGCGCGTCGTTCTGCAGATCATAGGTCGCATCCGGCGAGCAGATGCAGACGAAGTGCGGACGGCGCACGGAGCCGTCGGTCGCGGTCGTGAACATGCGCGCCTTGTTCTTCTTCAGCGTGCGGACCGCCTTGCGGATCTCGTCGACGGTCAGAACACAGTCCCCGTCCAGCTGGCGGCGATCCTGCTTGCCGTTCGCGTACTGCACGTTGGTCGTTGCGCACATCGCGTCGCGGGTGACCCATTCGACCACGGTCCCGAGCTGCTCGCCGAGGAGCTCCGCGGAATCCGCAAGCACCTCGTCGTAGGCGGTGAGATCCAGAAGATCGCTCACCTCGACGTATGCGCCGTACTGACTGACCTCCGCTTCGACCTTGGACTGCGAAAGCGACTGCCCGTCCGGCGTAACGCCCTCGATGAGCTTCAGTGTGTCAACGTCGGGCGTGAAGAGATCATACTTGCGAAACTCCACACGCTTGCCGCCGTGGCGCGGAATGCTGCGCTTCTGACCGAAGCTCGCGTGCACAAGGCGCGTCTTTGCGGTCTCCAGAAGCTTTTTGTCATAGAACTGTTTGTTGAAATAAGCACTGTTTGCAGTGTTCAGAGTGGTATTGACAGCCATAAGTTCCTCCTTTTAGATATGGACTCGTTTGCCGTTCTGCGCGGCATTTTTGTACTGTTTTTCAAGCGTGGAAAACGCTTCTCTCGACATGGACATGTAGTCCGGAGACGCCGCGACGGCGCGGTCGGTGCGCTGGGACTTTGGAAGCGCCTTCAAGCTTCTTGCCTGCTCGCTCATGCGCGTCTTCACGTTGTTTTCCGCCTCGTCGGCGCGCTTTTCCGCCGTATAGATGCGGACTGCCGCCTTCGGCTCGAACTCGTTCAGAAGTTCGGCAAACGCACGGTCCTTAACCGCCGCCGAAAGGTCGAAGCCCTCGGGCAGCTCGCCGTTCCGTTCCATCTCGACCAGCGCGTTCGCCGCCTCGATGAACGGATTTTCCGCTTCGTTCTCCGCCGGTTCCGTGACGGCGGGCGTCTGTTTCTTCTTGAAGATCATAGATTACCTCCGAATCGTTTCTTTTTCATTCGTTCGGGAAACAGCGGTTCCTCCTCCGCCGCTTCCCTGATGTGCTTCAGCACCTGTTCCTTGCCTTCAAAGACCATCTGCGAGATCGCCTGTTCCTTGGTGATCGCCCCCATGGACAGAAGGTTCATCATGAGTTCGTTCTGCGCCGCGCTTGCAAAGCGGCTGCGTTTCACCGCCTTGATCGAGATCAGAAACTCGACCGGAAGCGCAATGCCGCCCGGCGCGCTCTTCAAAAGCACTTCGCTGTCAAAGAGCACCTCTTTGGGCTCTCCGTCCACGGTGATCGTCACCGGACGCAGGAAACAGTTGAACTCGCGCTCGGTTTCGATTTCGAGCCGGACCGCCTCGCGGAATGCCTCGTGCAGCTGATCGGATGCCTGCCGTGCGCGCTTTGTGCTCATCTCCTGCAGCGCTTCGATCGCACGCGCCGCGGTCACGCCGCCCGGCGCCGCCCCGCGGGAGGAATCGTTCGCGCCGCTCTCCTCCTTGATGTCCTCGCGGATCGCACGGATATAGGAGAGCAGATAGTCCGGCAGCGGCGCCGTGGACATCCAGGTCACGCCGTTCAGGCTCTCGCCGGTGTGCACGTCCTTGGACCAGTCACGAAGGTCGTCCGGATCGAAGCCGGACGCGTCGGTAACGAGCAGCTTGTTTCTGGACGCTAAAAAAGCGTTTTTCAGCACCAGCTGGTCGAGCTTGTCCGCGTAGAGCTGTTGGGTGCCGAAGAGGTCGACGATGCCGAAGCCCAGGGCGCTTCCCTTTCGCGGGTAGAGCGTTGTCAGTACGAACGGGTACCGACCGTGTGCAAAATAGCCCTCGGGTTTCACATCGCGGCTGTCCTCAAGCACGACGCCGTTGCACATGAGCGCCATGTGTACGCGGTACGCATCCTCTTTCGCGTCGTATTCGCGCCGCCAGTATTCGATCAGAAGACAGGCGTTCTTCGGATCCGGCGAAAGAATCTCGTCGGTGATCAGCTCCGCCGTGTCGACCGGGCGGGATTCGATCAAAGGATATACGTCGGGATAGTGTGCTTCGATCCACGCTTTCGGACGCAGCGCGAGCTTAAAGACGGCACGCCCGTCCTGGAGATCGGTGACCAGCGGATCGATGAGGATGCTCCGGATGTCGACATGGCGGATAAACGCACCGCCTAAGCCGCCGTTTTCGGTGCTGTCATAGCCGATTTCCTGTACGCAGTAGCCGCCGACCAGAAGGTCGTGGATCATGCGGCGGTACTCGACCGGATACGCGGCGGCGTCGTGGTTTCGGCGGATCACGGCGTCTATGACCTGCGCCGCGTAAGCGTCCGCCGCGCTCTCCGGTTCGATGACCGCCTCGGGCGCCTGATCCGCAAGGTCCGCCGACACATTCTCGATCGTGGACTGCAGAATCGGCGTGACCGGGCGCGGCTCGTTCGGATCGGTCACGGGCACGTCGTACCAATGCTCCCCGCGATACATCCGCTCATTGTGCTCCTGCCGCCGCCATTCGTTCGCATAAGCGTTGCGAAATTCATTGAACAGCGCAGTCGCTTCTTCGGCTAACCGCCGTTTGGTTTCGGATTGTCTTGGTTTCATTTGGACTCCTTTTTCATTTTCATTTTTTCATGCGCCGGAGGCGCAATGCATGTCCGAAGGCATGGTACGCGGCAGACAACGCAGACAATCCCTCCGTCTTTGCCTGACGGCAGATCCACCTCCCTTTACACAAGGGAGGCAAAGTCGCGCGATCTACCTCTGTAACGAAGTGGATTCACGTCCCGCAGGGACAATTCATGCGGCGCTGCCGCAATTCATCCATCCGCAAAAGCTTACGCTTTTCAGCGTGCCCACCTCATCCGCCTCGCTCACGCTTCGGCACCTTCCCCTCAAAGGGGAAGGCTTGTTTCAAGGCTTCTCCTTGAGGAGAAGCTTCGCCGCAGGCGGTGATGAGGTGTCACAGTCCGCGAAAGCCCGGGCTCGTATCCGGCGTGTTCGCAAGCGGATCATAGCGGTAAGCACGCTTCTGCTTTTCCGGCGCGGCGGGGCGCGGACGGCTCATCAGCCCGTAGCGCAGCGCTTCCGGCGCGTGGTCCTCACAATTGTCCGACACATCCTCGCAGTCGTGCACGTCAAACGTCAGCGTCGGCAGCGTACGGATGAGATTCCTGCACGTTGCGAAGATCAGAAGCTCCGGTGTTCCGTCCTCCCTTTTGGCAAGCGCTTCGCGAACGCGCTGCCAGCCGGGCACGCGGGCGTTGTCCGCCGGCAGAAGCGGCACGCCGTTTTTCGAAAACACCTCCGCAATGCTCTCGCCCTCCGAGCCCTTCAACCCGCGCTGCTGCCATGCGTCGGGCGAAGCGACGGTGTAGGCGATGCGTTCGCCCTCGGAAAGCGCTTTGACGCGCCTTGCGATCTCGCTCGAAAGCGTCTTCCTTAGGTACAGCTCGCGGTAGACATAGAGCCTGCCCTCCGGCGCGACGGCAAACCACAGCACACAGCACGGGTCGTTGTATCCCCAATCCATTGCGCGGAAGCGCTTCCACTCCATCGGGAGCCTCGTCGGATCCACGACGTGCAGGCTGCGGTCGAACTCCTGGAAAAACTGTCCTTCCAGTACGTCCCAGTTGCCGTCCAGGTATGCTTTCCGGAGATGTTCCGGCAGGTTTTCAAGCGTTTCGAGGTACTGCGGATTCGATCGGAGCAGCACCGGATTGTCGGTCACGCGTGCCGGAATGAACACATAATCCTCCGCCTTCTCGCTGTTGCGGTAGTTTCGGTCGATGAACAGGCGCTTGACCCACGCATGCCCCACGCCACCGGGGTTGCAGGTATAGTACATGCGCGGCGAGAAGTCGGTCCGCACCGAGCGGTTGCATGTGGTTAAAAACTGCATCTGCGTCTCGGTAAAGTGCGTCGCCTCCTCAAGTCCGATCACGTCATACTCCTGCCCCTGATACTGGAACACGTCCGCCTCGCGGTCGCAGTAGCCGAGCTTGATGCGGCTGCCGTTCGGAAACTGGAACGCACGCTGCGTCGCCTGATAGGCGACCAAGCCGTTCAGCTCCCTTTGCAGCGGCAGCACATGGTTCTCGTTGAGCTCCGGCAGCGTCCGGCGAAGGAGCAGAAGCCGCAAGCCCGCATAGCGAAAGGCAAGGAGCACGAATTTCCGACGCATCGCCCACGATTTGCCGCCGCCGCGCGCCCCGCCGTAGGCAATGTGCCGCGCATCCGCAAGGAAGAACTGTTCCTGTTTCGGGTTCGGCGTGCCCTCTAAATGCAGGATCATTTCGCATACCTCCCCGCCGCGTCGTCCAGAACGATCTCCAATGTGCCGTCCGTTTGTACCGCTGTCCCGGAAAGCCCCATCCCGTGCAGCGCCTCCAGCGCCGGCTGGTAACTGAGCTCGCCGAGCAGCGCACGCTCGAGCGTATAGGCGGCAACCTTTAACACAGCGTCGCGAAGGATCGCGTCCTCCCTGGAGCACCGCCCGGTGTGAAACGCCGAAAGCACCTCCTCCGGCGTCAGCCGCACCGCCCTCGCAAGACCGAACAGAGTGTAGGGGATCTGTCTCTCTTCCATTCCGCCGTTTTTCAGCTCTCGACGCTCGCGCGTTGCGTCGCAAGCCGCAAAATACGCCCCGATCGCGCTGTTCATTCGTTCCGTCCGCTTGTTCATATTTGCCTCCCTGCCTTTCGCTGAAAACAGCATAGCACGAAAACTTCGCACAATTTTCCGGGAATTCTGACATATTTCAGATATGCCGAACCGGCCGCAGCGGTTCCAAAAAAACAATTGAAAACAGCATAAATGTATGATAAAATAATATGTTGAATGTAATTCCCGAAAGGAGAACCGAAATGAAGATGAAACGACTGCTTGCGTTGCTGCTTACGGCGCTTTTGCTGCTGCCGTTGGGATTGATGCATCTGCCCGAAGCATCGAAAGCCGACGCGGAGCGGGACATTTGGGAACAGATCGAGCGCTATGAAAATAAGCGGCTCTCGGAGCAGGGTATAAAAGCTGCTTCCGTGACCGAATCGGATTTTTCCGCAATGACCGACGGTGTGATCGCGATCGTAGAAAACTGGAGCGGGTTCGTTCCCGGTTCGATCGAACGGCACGGCGATTTCTTCTTCTGGGACGGCGCCGACGGCACGGGCTACGGCTATTCGCCGCGGCTTCGCGCCAAACTGCGTTCCGAAGCCCTGACCGGCGCGGATCCCGCGGAGGTCAGCGGGATCGAAACCGTGTCCTATGCGGCAAGGGGCGGCAGTCCGAACAGCTCCGAGGTCGCGGTGTTCGGACCGTATTACGGGCTGGATACCAGCTTCTCGGACCAGTATAGGAACGAGG
>JAFOQN010000213.1 GCA_017393775.1 Clostridia bacterium | reverse complement strand
CGCGCTGGAGTTCTCCGAAAAGGCGAAGGAGTTCAACATCCTCGTGCCGCCTTGCGAGCCGTTCGGCTGCCCGGGATATCTCCGGCTGTCCACCTGCGTCAGTCACGAGATGATCTTAAAGAGCCTTCCGGCGTTCAAGGCGCTGATCGAAGCGGGTCTGTAAGGGGGTACAACCCTCCCGTCTGCCTGCGGCATCCACCCTCCCTTACACAGGGAGGGCTTTTGGGTGGCCCCCTTGTGTAAAGGGGGCTGTCACCGATAGGTGACTGGGGGATTGTCCGCACAGCGGGCGCTCGGATCGCGGCCCCTTTGCTCAGGGGAGGCAAGCATATCGTCATTTCCGACGGAGGCTTCGGCCTCCGTTTTTTGTACTCTGTCAAACTGCTAAGAAAACTTTGCAAAAGGTATTGACAAGTAAACTTGGCAGTAGTATCATAATGCCAATAAAACTTGGCAGGAGGAACAGGAAATGAACAAAGAGAAGATCCTTGCAAAGAGCAGGGCGGAAAACAAAGGACAGGACGAGCGGGAAAAGCAGGTTTTGATCAAAGCCGGACAGATCGCGTTTACGGTGGGCGGCGTCATGTGTATGCTGATTGCCCTGTTCAACAGCATTTTGTCCATGGTGGATCATGGAGGGACACGGTTCGATCCGAAACTGAACACCATGCTGTGGAGCATCTATCTGTCGATGCTGGGCTCGCTGTTTCTGTACAAATACATCAAGCTGAAACAGAAGCATGAACTGTTTCTTGCAATCACGCTTCTGACGATCGCGCTTGCGGCATTGGTATGGGTCGCGCTGAAGATGATGGAGGTCCTCTGATGAACGACGCATTGATCCTGAAAAACCGCCTGAAGGAGGCGCGCACGGAAGCCGGCATGAGCCAGGGGCAGCTGGCGGAGGCGGTCGGCGTCTCGCGCAATACGATCAGCTCGATCGAGACGGGGCAGTTCAACCCGACGGCAAAGCTCGCTTTGATCCTGTGCATCGCGCTGGACAAAAAGTTCGAGGACCTGTTCTATTTTGACGAATAAAGGAGAGCACCCATGAAAAAGCTTGCGATTCTCATTCTGTGCCTTGCGCTGCTGCCGATCCTCGGCTGCGATCGGCCGAAAAACGGCGTGTACGTTATGGGCGTCGATATCGCGCCGGAGGACGTGACGGAGTTTTACTACACCGTTTCGACCTCGACCTTCCCGCCGCATTATCAGCGCTATCGCTTTTATAAAGAGGACGGCGCGTACAAATTCTTCCACGAAACGCGCGAGGGCGATCACTTTCCGCTGACGGAAGCGGACGCGACGATTACCGGCACGGTGACGCTCTCCGGCGATCAATGGTCCGATTTCCTCGTGCTTCTTGTGGGCGGCAGGGTGATCGCGCGGCAGGAGCATCTTGATTCCGGCGACGACGGTCCGTGGCTCTATCTCTATTGGAAAGGCGATAAGGGCGACATACAGGAGTTTTCTTTCGTGTCCCCTGCGACGCAGTCCGATTTCGAATCGCTCTGCAAATCCCTGCGCGATTCCTGACGGTACGAAAAAAAGGGCTTCCCGCGAAGGGAAGTCCTTTTGCTTTGTTCGGATCATTTGCCGGAGACAACCAGCTTGGTGATGAGAAGGCTCGGGCAGCCGATGCGTCCTGCGCCCGGAGGGCCGAAGCGCAGATCGCTTCCGACGTCTTCGATGCCCTGCATCATGGCGAGGAAGTTGCCCGCGACGGTGATCTGATCGACCGAGCGGACGATCGCGCCGTTTTCCACGAGCTGTCCCTTTGCGATCAGCGAGAAGTCGCCGCTGATCGGGTTCAGACCCGCATGCAGACCCGAAACCTCCGTGATGATCAGACCGTTGCCCAAAGCCGCCTTCAGCGCATCGAAGCTCTTTTCGCCCTTTTTCAGGTAGAAATTGCTCGGCGCGGTGGTGACGGCGCCCGCGGCGCCCATGCGTCCCGCGTTGGAGGTGGACGCAACGCCGTCCTTCAGCGCGGATTTGAGGTTATAGAGGTAGCTTTTCAGCACGCCGTTTTCCACAACCGTCGTCAGCACGGACGGCACGCCCTCCGCGTCGAACGCGCGCGGATTGTCCGCTTCGAACGGGTCGTCCACGATCGTGACCGCGGGGGAGGCGATCGATTCGTTCAGCTTGCCGGAAAGAAGCGACAGTCCTTTTTGCACGCGCTCCGCAAAGAACATGGAGGAGAACGCGGCCAGCAGATCAGAAGCCGCGTCGTTACGCAGCAGGATCCGGTATTCGCCGGAGTCGACGGGAGACGCGTTGAACTGCATCAGCGCGTTTCCGACACTCTCCTGAATGATGGAATGGTAGTCCGTCATTTCGGGACCGAACTTGAACGAGAACGCGGACTGTTCCTCTTCGCCCTGCTTCAGGATCGGTTCGAGCACGGCGTAGGAATACCGTTCCGTGCTGTTCGCGTTCAAGCCGAGCGTGTTGCTGATGTGTGTTTCGGCAACGCCTGTATCCACGGAGCAGTAGCCCATGCGGTTGACGCGCGCGTCATAGGCGAGCGCATCCTGTTCCATCCGCAGTGCGAGGTCGATCTTTTCCTCTTCACTGAGATCCACGACGGGATTGGGCTTTTCGGTGATCTCCGGATACGCGCACGCGCCCTGCATCGGGTTCGCGTCCGTGTTCTCGATCACCTTTGCGTTGTCGATCGCGCGGTCGACGAGCCGTTCCGGGTCCTCGTAGACTTCGGTATAGGCATAGCCGCTCTTGCCCGCAAAGAGCACGCGCAGGTTCAGCCCCTTGTTGCGCTCGACTGCGTATTTGATGATCTCGGCGTTCAAGACGTTTACGGAGAAACCGTCGGACGAGGTGGCATAGACCTCGGCGCTTTCACATCCCTTTTCAAGCGCAAGCCTGAAGCATGCGTCCTTAAACTGTTCGAATGTCATCATAATGCACCTCCTTTGCCGCCGACCACGATCTCGGCTACGCGGATGCGCGGCTGACCGACGTTGGTCGGAATGCTGCCGGACAGAGAGCCGCACATGCCCGGCGCCATCCACATGTTCTTTGCGATGCGGTCGATCTTCATCAAAACCTCGGCGCCTTTGCCGATCAGCGTTGCGCCGCGGACCGGACAGAGGATCTTGCCGTCCCTGACCCAGTACGCTTCGCCGACGGCGAAGTTGAACTCGCCGGTCAGCGGGTTCACGGAGCCGCCGCCCATCTTCTTAGCGAAGAGACCTTCGCCCATCGTGCGGATCATTTCCTCCTCGTCGTCCTTGCCCGGGGCAAAGAACGTGTTCGTCATGCGGGAGGTCGGGGCAAAGGTGTAGTCCTGCCGTCTGCCGCTGCCGGTGACCGGATGATTCATGAGCCTGGAGCCCAGCACGTCGACGAGATACGATTTCAGGATGCCGTTTTCGATCAGAAGGTTCCGCTGCGCGGGATTGCCTTCGTCGTCATAGTGCATCGAGCCCCATTCGCCGGGGAGCGTGCCGTCGTCGACCGCGTTCACGATCGGGCTTGCGATCTGCTGATTGAGCTTTCCGCAGAACACGGAATTGCCGCGTCCGACGCTGGTTGCTTCGAGCCCGTGCACGCAGGCTTCGTGCAGAATGACGCCGCCGAAGCCGCCGTCGATCACGACCGGAACCTTGCCCGCGGGGCATTCCGGCGCGTGGAGCATGGTGACCGCCGTCTTTGCGGCGTCTTTTCCGACGCTTTCCGCGTCAATCTTTTCTTCGTACGCTTCAAAACCGAGACCGTATCCGGGCGAGCAGGAGCCGGTCTGCGCTTCGCCGTTCGCCATCGCAACGGACTGGATCGCAATGCGCGTGCGCGGACGCCGGTCCTCGGCATGCACGCCCTCGCTCGTATAGACCCAGGTGCGGTGGTCGTTGTCCATGTAGTTTGCGACGACCTGCGTGATCTCGTCCGAGTACGCTTTCGCCGCGTTTGTTGCGCGCTTTAAAAGCGCGATGCGCTTTGCGTTGTCGATCTCGGAGAACGGGATCTTTGCCCACGAGGCTCCGATCCGATCGACTGCGACCGTCTTTGCCTCACATTCCTTCGTTCCCTTCAGCGCGGAAGCCGCCGCTCTTGCGCAGGCGATCAGCGCTTCTTCGCTCGTGTCGGCAGAATACGCATACGCGCTTCTCGTGCCCTTCAGCACGCGGACGCCCGCGCCGACCTTGCGCTGGTAGTTCGCGTTTTCGACCTTGCCGTCGACCATGGATACGGTGTTGGCTTCGGTATCCTGAAGATACAGCTCCGAATAATCCCCGCCGGTTCTCAACGCTTCGTCCAGAACGGCGTTTACGATACTGCTTTTGACCAAGTTATGCACCTCCTGTTTTGTATACGATTTCATTATAGCATAAACCGCTGTCCCCGCAATACGTTTTTTTCGGTGTATGCCCGTTTACTGCAGCGCCGCACGATCCTTCGCGCATGCTGCCGCCCATTGACGAACAGATGAAAGACATATATAATAACATAATAACGATCATTGTCGAAGGAGAAAGCGATGACGGAACGGTTTTCTACGGTATATTCTCTGCCGCAGTGCCTGTATGCGTACGGCGCGCCGGTTTTGATCGCAGGCGGCGATCTTTTCAGGGATACCGTGACGGGGATGACATTGGCGCAGTTTTCGATCCGGAATCTTTCCGAAAAGCCGATCCTTTCCGCCGTGATCTCGGTAACGCCCCTTGACGCCGGGTTGAGACCGATCGGCGAAGCGGTCGAAAGGACGTATTCGAATTTAAACGTGCAATACGGACAATCCTTCGGAAAGGTGCCCGCGGTCACGTTTGCGGAACCGTACGCCGTCGCCATGACCGCTTCGGTGATCCGCGTCGTGTTTGAGAACGGCAGCGAATGGACGACGCTCGGAACGTCTTTTGAACCGCTTCCGGAGCCGGAAACGCTGGAAGCACATCTGAACGACGACGAGCTTGTCAGGCAGTATCGTCTGACCTATGGAAAGAACGCAAAGGTTTTCCCCATAAAGCGGGACGATCTGTGGTGCTGCACCTGCGGCGAATGGAACCGCACGGATGTTTGCCATGCCTGCCGCAATTCGAAGGAAGAGCTGCTTGCCTTCGATCTTTTCAAGCTGGCCGACGCAACGGGCGTGCGCCTTGCCAGGGAGCGGGCGGACGCGGATCGGGACGCAGCGGATCGGGCGCGATACCTCGACCGGGTCAACGCAAGAGCGAAAAAGACGCGTCTTAGAATCATCCTCGCGCTTTCGTTCATCGTCCTGCTGATCGCGGGACACTTCATTGCAACCCGGGTCGTGATCCCGAACCGGGCATACGTCGAAGCTGTGTCGCTGTATGAGGCGGGACAGTACAAGGAGGCGATCGCGCTGCTGCGTCCTTTGGGCGACTTCCGGCAAAGCTATGCCTATCTGAAAGGCTGCCGGGACAAGCTCTACGGCTGCAAAACGATCGCCGCCGGCGATCTCCACACGTTTGCGATCAAAACAGACGGAACGGTGCTTGTGACGCCATACTACGGATTGCCGGATTACGATTACGGGCAGGGCGATGTAACCGACTGGACGGATCTTGTTGAGATCTCGGCGGGATGGGCACATACGGTCGGGCTGAAAAAGAACGGGAGGGTTGTTGCAACCGGGAACAACGAATACGGACAATGCGACGTTTCGAAATGGTCCCGGATCGTCTCCGTCAGAGCGTGCTACAGCTACACGATGGGTCTCAGATCGGACGGAACGGTCGTCGTAACCGACGATTCCGAACCGTCGGAATGGAAGGATATCGTTGCGATCGACGGTTCCTATTTTGCGTTCGGTCTGCGTTCGAACGGCACCGTCATCACGGAACGGTACGATGGTTTCAAGGCCGCAACCGAATGGACGAGGGTGACGGCGATCGCAGCCGGTCTGCATCATTTTGTCGCGCTCCGATGGGACGGCACCGTTCTGGCGGTGCATGATAAATACGACGATCAGAATGACTTCGGACAATCCGATGTGTCCGGCTGGACGGACATCATTGCCGTCGCCGCCGGCGACTATCACACGGTCGGGCTAAAATCGGACGGCACGGTCGTTGCGGTCGGCGACAACGAGTACGGACAATGCGACGTGTCCGACTGGACCGATATCGTAGCGATTTTTGCAGGCGCCGTGCATACGGTAGGACTCCGGTCGGACGGCACAGTCGAAACCGCCGGGTTCCACAGAACGGGTCAGCGCGACACGTTCGACTGGACCGACATCAGGATGCCGAATGAATAACAAAAAAGAGCTTCCCGCGTCCGGGAAGCTCTTTTCATGCGCTTGTTCAGTCCTCGAGCTTTTCGCAGCCTTCGCAGTCGGACGCGTCGCAGTCCCAGCATTCCATGCGCTTTTCCGCGATCGCGAACAGCTCGTCCAGCTTGTCGTCGGGAACGGGCACGAACTCTTCCATGTCCTCTTCTTCGTTCACGATGATCTCCATGATGCAGACTTCGAAGTCCTCTTCGGGATCCTCGGGCAGCTCAGCGTCCACCAGCACGGCGTATTCCTTGCCCTCGTGCTCAAAATAATCAATGACCTCAAGGTCAAACTCGTTGCCTTCCTCATCGGTAAAGGTGACAAGATCTCTTTCGTCTTCCATAGCGGTTCTCCTTTCGTTTATTGCAATTCATTGTACCGCATTCCGCACAGCATTGCAAGCATAAACCGGTGCACGAAAATATTTTTTGTATTTCTGAAAATGATTTAGATTCCCTCTTGTGTATCGGGAACGCATCGTTTATACTTATATATAAAGGAATATGGAAGATCGGAGTTTAGCGGTATGGATCTGGACTTTTTGGGACGGCTGGCAAAGACGATTGCGGCGGAGTTCGGCGATCACTGCGAGGTCGCCGTGCACGATCTTTTGAGCGGCGACATGGAACACACGGTTGCAGTCATCGAAAACGGACACGTCACGCACCGCAAGGTCGGCGACGGACCGAGCCGCATTGTGCTGGAAGCGCTGAAGGCGGAGGACCCGAAAGCGCTCGAGGACCGGTCCGGGTATCTGATGCGCACGAGCGACGGACGTATCTTAAAGTGCGCGACCGTCTATATCCGGGATGAAAACGGCGTGCCGGAGGGCGTGTTCTCCATCAATTACGACATTACGGAACTGTTGATGGCGGAGCGCGCGGTCAGCTCGCTTCTGCCCCGCAAAGAGGAAGAGAAGAAGGCGGAAAACCGCATTCCGCAGTCGGTGAACGAGCTATTGGACGATCTCATCGGGCAGTCGGTGGCGCTTGTCGGAAAGCCGGTCGCCATGATGAACAAGGAGGACAAAATCAGAGCGATCGCGTTTCTGAACCGAGCAGGCGCGTTCCTCATCACCCGCAGCGGCGACAAGGTGTCGAAGTATTTCGGCATCAGCAAATATACCCTGTATTCGTACATCGACGCAAAAGACTCCATTCAGAATTGAAGAAAGGAAAACGGTATGGATTTTGAAGCAATCAAACGGGCGGCAGGAGGGTATCTCCCGCAAATGACAAAGTTTCTGCGCGATCTCATTGCGATCCCCAGCGAAAGCTGCGAGGAGGAAGGCGTTATTCGCCGCACGATCGCCGAGATGGAAGCGCTCGGCTTCGACAAGGCGGAGATCGACCCGGAGGGCAACGCGCTGGGCTGGATGG
>JAFOQN010000212.1 GCA_017393775.1 Clostridia bacterium | reverse complement strand
GATCGGCATCCCAACACCAATCGCCGTCAAGAAAAACACTGTTCGGCAACTCCTTTTTCAGCTGCTGACTTACCGTCGTTTTACCGACGCCCATTGTACCGCCGATCAGATATATTGTTTTCATATCTGTTCCTCACAAATTCCGATTTGTCGTATTGATTCTATCATGATTTCCAATAGGATACAACGAAAAAGTACAGACGACCGAAATCGACCGTGCTTTTGAAAATCCACCTTGACAGAACGCCTGCGAAGAGCCCTTTTCATTTTGCGCTTTCCGGTTCCATCTCCAGTACATATCGCCCGGAGGCGTTGATGATGCGTGTATCGCCGTAACGGAGTTCGCGCGAAATGCCGTACGTCATGTGCACATGCCCGTGGACCAGCGCCTTCGGCTTCCATTTGTCCAGCATCGGCAGAAATGCTTCGAACCCGCGGTGCGCATAGTCGTCCGCGTCGCCGATGCCCTTCGGCGGGCAGTGCGTGAGCACGATGTCCACGCCGCCCATGCGCCGTACCTTGCCCTTTAGCCTTGCGATGCGCCGCTTCATCTGCCGTTCGGTATACTGGTATTTGCCGCCGCTGTAGACGGCGCTGCCGCCGAGTCCCAGGATACGTACGCCGTTCACGTTCACGATTCGGTCCTCGATGCACTCGCACCCCTCCGGCGGAAAACGGTCGTAGCTGTCGTTGTGGTTGCCGTGCACATACAGCACGGGGATATTCGCCATGGTGACGAGAAAGGAGAGGTATTCCGCCTTGAGATCGCCCGCCGACAGGATGAGATCATAGCCTTTCACACGGTCTTTTTGAAAATAGTCCCAAAGCGCGGGATCCTCCACGTCGGAGATCAACAGGATATTCATAGGATCGGA
Organism: Clostridia bacterium; assembly: GCA_017393775.1. Classification (GTDB taxonomy): domain Bacteria; phylum Bacillota; class Clostridia; order Christensenellales; family CAG-138; genus UBA3792. The sequence goes on along the minus strand of JAFOQN010000212.1, from coordinate 7,657 downwards.
CCGTCCTTCACCGGAGGGATGGCTTCGCGGTACACGCCCAAAAGCCGTACCGTGCCCTGCGCCATCGGCAGGATCTCGGAAAACGCGGGGATGCTGCCTTCAATCGCGTCGCTGAGCCAATCCATATGCAGGATCTCGTTCGGCGACAGCCAGCGGTCGCCTTCGCTTTTCACGATGCCCTCCTGATCGCACATCACGCGGCGGAACGGATCGAGCCGTCCCTCGATGATCGAACTCTTCAGCGTCTCGACGAGCGCTTTCACGCCTTCGGGCAGTTTTTCGGCGGGCGTGATGCCGATCACGCCGCTCTGCATGCCCCACCAGTAGTTGATGGCGGCGGCGCTGCGGTTCGCGCTTTCATCCTCCCAATGTCCCAGAAGCAGCTCGCGGAAAAGCTTTTCATAAAACGCGCCCCAGTTCCAGAAGGTCGCGGCAAGCGGCTCGAGTGTGCCGTCGCTTTTGACGCGGATCAGTCCGTAGGGCGCCTGCGGCGCTTCCGGCGCGAACCATTCCTGATTGGAAACGACGTCAACGCCGTCTTTGAGAAGCGACGCAAAGGGATCGCTTTCCGTGCAGGTCCAGCGAAGCTTCACCACAGCGCGCGGGTTCACAAGCCTTGCGCCGAGCGCGAACGCGTTGATGCTGGCGGGCACGCCGAAGATCGGCGCGGACGCGACGTAACCGATCCGGTCGCTGTGCGAGCACGCGCCCGCAATGACGCCGGCAAGGAACTTGGTCTCATAGATGCGGCTGTAATAGGTGCGCACGCCGGGGTACGGCATGGCAACCGAACAGTTTAAGATCTTCACGTTCGGATACGCGGCGGCCGCGCGGCGGCAGGCGTCGATCAAAGACGGCGTCGTGGCAAAAATCACCTGCGCGCCGTCCTTCACGGCTTTCAGAAACAGCGAGTCGGCGTCGTTCAGATCGTCGATGATGTATGCCTGCGTCTTAACCTTTTCCGAAAGCGCCTGTTCGGCAAAAAGCCGCCCCTGCTCGTGCCCGCGGACCCAGCTCGACGTCTCGGGCGCGTATTCGTGCAAAAATGCCGCGTTAAGGTGCGTCGGCAGGAACATCGCGTCATAGATGCGCGAAAGCAGGCTCTTTCCCGCAGGCTCCGCTTCGGTCGCAACGGTCACGTCCGCGTCGGCGTCGGTCACGCTTGCATTCAGCGACGCAAGCAGCGTTTCGGGCGAGAGCTTGTTGAGATCGTCGATCGAATAAACCGAGACCCAGGCAAGGAATGCGTCGGAAAGGCTGACGCCCTCCGGGAACTTCACGCGCGCCGCGGCTTCCGAAAACAGCGTAAACGCCGACAGCACGCGCCGCTGCTGCTGTTCGGACCAGATCTCGTCCGGCTCAAAACCGAGCGCGGCGACAAGCTTTTGATAGCTTCCGGGCTTTGTAAAGCGGAACGCGTAGGTGCGGCTCACATGATAGAACGCAAGAAATTCGTAATAGATCCGCGTCTTCGGATCGTCCGCATATGCCGGAACAACGCGCAGCACAGAGGCGGGCACGCTGGGCGCGTCAAAGGCGCGCAGCACCGAAAGCCGTTTGTTGCCCTCCTGCACATAGAAGTCGCCGAAATATTCATAGCAGCGGATCGGATCGCGGATGCCCTCGTCACTCAGATGCGCTTCGCACAGCGAGATCCACTTCGCCCCGAACTCCGTATTGCTTTCCGCAAGCGGCATGAAGTCGCGCGAAAAGACGGAACGCCGTCCCGCGCTGACCGTGCCGACGACGCGATCTGTCGGGATATTCATCACGCCGAGCTCGATGCGTCCGGCAACATTTTTGCCCTCCAGAATATCGTCCAGCACCTGCGGGTACGGCCAGCGCCCGTGCTCCATGTCCTCGTGATAGGTCTTTACCGCTTTTTTATGGGCGGCGCGAAATGCTTCCACCGCTTCTGCTCTGCTCAAGGGGTTTTCTTCCTTTCAAATCAGTTGTGTAGGTCATTGTAGCATTTTCCCGACGAGCAAGTCAAGCCGGCACAAAGGCGCGCCGGCGGGAGCAAAACCGCTTTTACGCGAATTTTACCGTAAATCGCTTCGTTTCCATGTTGAAAACGCCCGGCGTTTCTGTTACGATATAATTACGATATGAACAGAAGTATGATTGGGAGGATAGGGCATCATGCTATTGGAGAATGTATCGCTTCAGCATATACCGATCGCAAACCTGCTCGGGATCATCGGCGGTATCGCGATCTTCCTGTTCGGCATCAAGATCATGGGCAGCGGCATCGAGCGGCTTGCGGGCGCAAAGCTCAAGTCGATCCTCGAAAAGCTGACGAAAAACCGCTTTCTGGGTCTGCTCGTCGGCACGGTGATCACGGGTATCATTCAAAGCTCGAACGCCGTTTCGGTCATGACCGTCGGCTTTGTCAACGCGGGGCTGATGCCGCTTGAAAACGCGGTCGGCGTCATCATGGGCGCCAACGTCGGTACGACCATCACCGGACAGCTCATTGCGTTCAACGTCGACGCCTATGCGCCGATCATCGCTTTTATCGGCGTCATGGCAATGACGTTCTTGAAAAAGCGGCCGTGGAGCGACATTCTGTACACGCTGACCGGTCTCGGGCTTCTGTTCATGGGCATGACGCTCATGAAGGATCATATGAAGGTGCTCGCGCAGGTCGAATGGTTCACGAAAATGATCCGCAGTCTCGACGGCGCGCCGCTGCTTGCGGTGCTCGTCGGCACGGTCATGACGATGGCTCTGCAGAGCGTGTCCGCTTCGGTCGGCGTGCTGCAGGCGATGGCGATGTCCGGCGCGCTCGGTTCGAATCCGCTGGGCATTGCGGTGTACCTCATCTGCGGACAGAACATCGGCTGCACGACCGTTTCCGTGCTCGCCTCGATCGGCGGCACGAAGGACGCGAAGCGCACCGCGTGCATTCATGTGCTGTTCAACGTATTCGCCTGTATCGCCTGCGTCATTCTTCTGCAGATCTTCCCCGGCGTGCTCGACTTCATCGCGCGCATCTCCGGCACCGTCAACGGCAGTCCGAACTATGCGCAGCAGCTCGCGAACGCCAACTCGTTCCTGAAGATTGCGGCGACGATCCTCATGTTCCCGCTTTCGTCGCTGCTCATCAAGCTCTCGAAGCTTATCATCCGCGGCGAGGATAAGCTCGAAGGACGGCGGCTCCTGCACATCGTCGGCGGCAAGGACTTCGGCTCCTCCGTGACGGCGGTCGCTTCGGTCGAAAAGGAGACCGAGCGCATGTTCGACATTGCGCATGAAAACCTCCAAAAGACCTATGCCGCCATGACCGCGCCGAGAAAGGGCGACCTTGACGGCATCAGCGAAAACGAGGACACACTCGACTGGCTGAATTCCGAGATCTCGAAGTACCTCGTCGAGATCAACCGCAACGGTCTCGGCGAATCCGATGCGCGATCGGTCGATCGCATGCATCACGTCATCGTGGACTACGAGCGCATCGGCGACCACGCGGATAACATCGCGGGCTATATCGAGCATATGCGTGAGAAAAAGCTGAAGTTCTCCGAAGCTGCAATGGATGAGATCGCGCCGCTGTTCTTGAAGGTGCTGAACATTGTCGAGGATGCGCATACCTGCATGCTGGACCCCAAAGTGATGCCGCTTTCGAACATTGCGGAACGCGAGCAGGAGGTTGACGACCTCGTCGATCTGTATGAAAATAACCACATCAAGCGTCTTTCCGCAGGCGAATGCTCGGCGGAGATCGGCATGCTCTATGTCGAAGCGCTGACCGACCTCGAACGTATCTCCGACCACGCGCTGAACATCGCGGAAGCCGGACAGGCTTAACGCCGCGGTCTGTCGACAGATTATTTGATAAAATAAACGGTTCTCTACCCCGGAGAACCGTTTTTCTTTATATGACAGAGAAATCGCCGTAGGCGGCACGTTCCGGCCGCGGCGCGTCAGCTCTGCGGCGTGCCGAAGTAGGAAGCGACCTCCTTGTCGGTCAGACCGAGCTCGCTTTGGATGCTCCTGATCATCAGCGGAATGATGTCGCGGGCATAGTCCTTGATCGCGTCGACCATACTCTCCCAGTTTTTCGGTCCGCCCCAGCGTCTGACCTCGTTCGGGATCTCACTGCGGATCTCGGCAGCCATTTCGTCGATCGTCCGCGTGACGTTCTCCGCCGAAAGTCCGGTGGACAGAAGCTCCGCCATGCGGGTCAGAAACTGCTTTCGGAACGTCTCGTTCTTCAGCAGCGCGCGCAGCATGGGACCGATCTGCCCCGCTTTGAACACGGGGGTGAAGGTGTTCCGGCTGAAAAAGCCGAGATCAACGTCCACCAGCCCGAAGCGCCATTTGCCGTCGACGGAGCTGAAAAGATACCGCATGTTCCCGTCGATGTCAAAATTGCTGCAGTACGCCTGAAAGATCGCCCAGTCGATCAGACTGGATGCGTCGAGCCGTTCGGTGACGTAGGCGTAATCCTCAGCGGAGGTCATTCGCCGGTTCATCAGATAGCTTTGCGCCTCGGCAAGCGTTGTGCCGCCGCGGATGAAGTTCTTGGACATCGTCACGGTATCCTCGGGAAACCCCATGACGGACGCATAAAAAAACGGCGTATACTGCTCGCGGATCGCGTAGATCCCCCAATACCGTCCGTTCAGATACAGAACGGCAAACTTGGAATTCTGGGAAAGCATGGTCGGACTGTATTGCTTTGCGAGCCGGTGCAGCAGATTGTCCCGCAAAAAAGACGCATAGACGCTTTCGCTGTCGGCGCGCAGGATGACGGACTTGAACACCGTGACCGCGCCGTCGCCGTAGATATCATAATGCAGCGAACCGTCGTAAACGCCGCTGAACTTCAGCGTAAAGGATTTCTTGCTCTGCCCGATCAGCGACGTGAGCCCGTGCATCTTGATCCCGCATGCCGTTTCCCAGCTGCCGTCCGGGCCGAAATACGCCGCGTCCGCCGGGTATTCGATCTCCTTCCGCTGGAGCCCGTCGATATAGATGCCGGTCGCGCTGTTCCAGAGATGATCGGGATCGGTCACAAGGCTCACAACGGGCAGGTCGTGCGTCTCGTTGATCAGATAGCTGCAGGTCAGAATGCGGCTCTTTTCCTTTTCCGGCTCATACGAAACGGACCGCAGCACGGTCGTTTTGTCAAGGTGGATCGGTCCCGTATATACGTTCGCGTTCCGATCCGGATCGCTGCAGTCCGTTGTGTAATAGATCGTGCCTTCGGCTTCAAGCGTCACGTCGATGCCGGTCGCGCCGTGATAGATCCCGGATGCCATCGATGCTTTCGGTTCCCCGCTGACCATCCGCACGCCCGTTTCATTCTCCTTTCCGGGCGTCGGCTTCATATAGAAGAATCCGCCTTCGTCCGCCGCGCGTCCGCAGGTTTCGTGATACGGAAGCCCGCAGAGATGCACATAGTCGGTCAGCGTTCCGTTTTCAAACAGGAACAGGTCGTCCTCCTGCGCGTTCAAAGCAAAGCTTGCGTGCGTGTACTGCCCGGTCGAATACGCCGGATGTCCGGACAGAATCAGCACATAGAACGCGCCGGGTTCGAGCGTTACGTCCGGAAGCACAAAACGATCGGGGCGTTTCGAATCGTCCGAAATGCTGTATGCGGAAAGGTTGACCGGCGCGTCCGACACGTTTTTGAGCTCCAGCCAGTCATAGTATTCGCCGGACTGACTCAGGTACGCGTCGTTTGCGGTCATGACCTCCCAGATCGCGAGCGCGCCTTTCGGCTTCAGCCGCTTCGAAAACGCGGCGTAACCCTCCGTCGTATTCGGAAAGCCCGGCGTCGGATAGGCGCATATGCTCTGTTCGCCGGTCGCGGGGTCAATCGTAAGGGAGCGGTTTTCTTCCATGGGTTCAAAGGCGATCGATTCACGGAGCCCGCCGATCGGGTCCGTGAGATACACGGTTTCACCCGCCGCCGACAGCGACATCGGCGCGAACAGCTCGCCGCCGATCACGCCGTCGCGGTTGCCGGCAAAGAACACGACCGCGGATTCCCCCGCCTTGAGCGTGTATTCGGGGATCTTCCACTGCGTCAGATCGTTTTCGTCGTCCGAAAGGAACCAGCCGGACAGGCTGCATGCGCTGTTCCCCACATTGGTCAGCTCGATCCAGTCGTGGAACAGCCCCGTCGCGTCCGCATAGACCGACTTGTTGTCCGCCATGATCTCCGTGATGCGGATCTCGGCGTTCATCGGCTCCGCCGACCGGACGTAGGTTTCGCGCCCTTCGGCGGTGTTCGCAAAGCCCGGCGTCGCGTCGAACGAGAGCTTCCAGCTCCCGTCCTCCATGCGCGCGTAGGACTGGTTCTGCTCCGCAGGCACGGTCCGCACCAGATCGGCGACGGTCCCGTCCGCATGGAACAGCGTCACATGCTCTCCGCCAAGCCTGCTCAGCCCGAAGCGCATCCCGTTCTCCTCCGTCTGCGCGCACGGCACGACCAGATACGCGCCGGCTTCCAGCACCGTATCCTCCGGGAAAAACCCGATCGCTTCGCTGTCGTTGTCGGAAAGTCCGTAGCCGTCGAGCCGGATCGGCGCGTCGGATCTGTTATAAAGCTCGATCCAGTCCGTGCAGTTGTCGCCGGACACCTTGTAGATCGAATTGGACGTCATGATCTCGTTGATCACCACGTCGGAGGAATATGTCACCGTATGGTACGTCTCCCACGTCCGGTACCCTTCGCGCGTGTTCGGATATCCCGGCGTACCGAACGGCAGCAGCTCCCAGCTGCCTGATTCGTTCCGTCCCTGCGCAATGTTCTTGTCCGCCGCAAGCGTCCGCACGGTTTCAATCACAACGGATTGCGGATCCAGAAAATAGAGGTCTTCCCCGCCGTTTTTGGAAAGCCCGAACGGCGCGTAAAACGGTCCCTCCGCCTCCTTGCTGCAGCTGACGACCAGATACCCGCGCGGGTCGATTTCCGTCTCCTCCGGGAATATATAGCGGTCTCCGCTTTTCTTGTCCCCGAGCTGATATCCGCCGAGACCCACTTTGCGGTCCGAATCGTTGTACAGCTCGATATAGTCGCAGCGGGCGCCGTCGGCATTCGGATAAGCGTCGTTGGAGGTCATGACCTCGTTGATCCGGACCGAAAAGCCTGCCGCCTGATTTGCGGGCTTTTTCCCCGCAAACCGGATCGCTCCGAAGATCGCAAAAAAGAGGATCACCGCAGCGGCGGTCCCGAAAAGAACAATCCTGTAATGCGTCTTGATCCAGTCCTTTAAGCGCAAGTCCGGTCTCCCCCATGTATCGAACGGCAAATTTCTACAGATAGGAACAATATACCACGTTATGCGGGCATCGTCAATAAATGAAAAAGGACTCCCGAAGGAGTCCTTTTCGATTTGGGAGATTATCGGATCGGGATCAGACGATGCCCTGCGCCATCATGGCGTCCGCAACCTTCTTGAAGCCCGCGATGTTCGCGCCTGCAACGAGGTTGTAGCCGAGGCCGCACTCCTCCGCCGCTTCGACGGATGCCTTGTGGATGTTGTACATGATGGTGTGGAGCTTCGAATCGACCTCTTCCGCCGTCCAGGAGAGACGCTCGGAGTTCTGGCTCATTTCGAGACCGGAGACGGAGACGCCGCCCGCGTTGACCGCCTTGGACGGAGCAACGATCATGTTCTTCTGGCCCATGAGGAAGAACAGT
>JAFOQN010000211.1 GCA_017393775.1 Clostridia bacterium | reverse complement strand
TGAACGCGGGCGACGTGATCGGCACGGTCGGCACGAGCGCGATCTCCGAATGCGCCCTCCCGCCGCATCTGCACTTTGCGATCACCGTCGACGGCGCCGTCAAGGATCCCGCAAAGTACGTCCGGTTGGGATAAGATTCCAAAAACGCGAAAGCGGCGGGACGATCCGCCGCTTTTTGTCATGTCATGATTCCTTGTCGCCAAGCGCTTCTTTCACCCAGTTTCTGATCTCGTCCGGAACCGCCTCTTCGGCTGCTTCTTCGTTTGCATCGGCTGCGGTCTCTACGGCTTCTTCCGCTTCCCCGATTGCTTCCTCCGCCACTTCTTCTGCCGTTTCTTTCGCGGTTTCCTCGATCGCTTCTTCAGCTTCTTCGACCGTTTCTTCCGTTTCTTCGACGATCTCTTCAACTGCTTCCGCCGTCTCTTCCGCAGGTTCTTCGGTTTCGGCGATCACATCCGGTTCGGGCTCCGGCACCGTCATTTCGGATTCGCGGAACACCTTAAACGGCTTGCCCTTTTTCCACTGCATCTTCTTTGCAAGGAGCAGGAGCGCAACGCCTGCCGCAAGGATCAGAATGCTGATCCACTGCGAGGTATAGAGCGGACCGAACTTGCCGCGCGCCGCGTCGCCGCGGAACATTTCGATGATAAACCGCCATACCGAATAGGAGATGAGGTACCAGCCGGTCGTCGTGCCGAGACGCTTTTCGGTGCAGTAGATGAGCACGAGCACTTCGCAAAGCACGAGCAGAAAAACGGCTTCCATCAGCGGCACAGGCAAACGCATTGCGCCGTCCAGATACTTCACGGCAAGCGCGCCTTTGTAGGTCAAAAGCCCGAACTGCGCCGTTTCACCGACCTGAAGCCCATAGCAGCAGCCCGCCAAAAGGCAGCCGATGCGGCCGAACGCGTGCGCCACGCAGAAGCACGGCGCCATAAGGTCCGTAAACTCAAGGATGTTCTTTTTCTTTTTCCGCGCGGTAAGGAAGATCCCGAGGATGCCGCCGATCAACCCGCCGTAAAAGACCATGCCCTCCATCAAAAGGCTCAAAATGCCCTGGAAAAAGCCGTTTGCAAACGCATCACGGAAGACGTTCGGCGTGACGATCCAGTAGAGGATCTTCATGCCGACAAAGCCCAGAAGCACCGCCGAAATGATCGCATCGACAAACTCGCCGTTCCAATCCAAAGCGGTCCGTTTTCTGAGAATCCAACTCAAAAGCACGGCAAGGATCGCGCCGACGAGCACGCACATGCCCATCGCCGGTACGCCGAAGCTGCCGATCCTGAACAAATAAGTACCGAGCATAGTATCTCCTTTCGCGGCAAATCAGCCGCAATCCGATGTTTGTTTAGTATATCATATCCCGAAAATCTTGTAAAGCAGTTGACAAAGCACGGTAAAAAGTTATATCCTATTATATCTATCGGGCAACCGGTGAAAGGAGCTTTTCATGGCAGATATTTACGATTTTAATGCCGTCGAACAGAAGTGGCAGGCGTATTGGGACGCGCATCGCTGCTTTGAAGCGGAGGCGGACCACACAAAACCGAAATTCTACGCGCTCGTGGAGTTTCCGTACCCGTCCGGCGCGGGCATGCATGTCGGGCACATCAAGGCGTACACAAGCCTTGAGGTCCTTTCGCGCAAGCGCCGTATGCAGGGCTACAACGTGCTGTTCCCGATGGGCTTCGACTCGTTCGGTCTGCCCGCGGAGAACTACGCGATCAAGACCAACACGCATCCGCACGTCATCACGACCGCGAACATCGAGCATTTCAAGGATCAGATGAAGCGCGTCGGCTATTCGTTCGACTGGACGCGCGAGATCGCCACGTCCGTTCCCGAATACTACAAGTGGACGCAGTGGATCTTCCGGAAACTATTCGATCACGGTCTGGTCTTCCGCGCAAAGACGCTCGTAAACTACTGCCCGAACTGCAAAGTCGTGCTCAGCAACGAGGATTCGCAGGGCGGCAAGTGCGACGTGTGCCACAGCGACGTCGTGCAGCTTCCGAAGGACGTGTGGTATCTGAAGATCACGGCGTATGCGGATAAACTTCTGAACGGATTGAACGATGTCGATTATCCCGACTCGATCAAGCAGCAGGAGGTCGACTGGATCGGCAAGTCCGTCGGCGCGTTCGTCAATTTCAAGGTGAAGGATGTTCCCGAAGCGCTCGAGATCTACACCACCCGCTGCGACACGCTCTATGGCGTAACGTTCATGGTCGTTGCGCCGGAGCATCCGATGCTGGACAAATACCGCGACCGCATCGAAAACTGGGACGAGGTCATTTCGTACCGCGCGGCGTGCGCGAAAAAGACCGAGTTCGAGCGCACGCAGCTCAGTAAGGAAAAGACGGGCGTGAAGCTTTCGGGCTTTACGGCGATCAATCCGGTGAGCGGCCGCGAGATCCCGGTCTTTATCGCGGACTACGTCATGATGGGCTACGGCACCGGCGCGATCATGGCGGTGCCGGCGCACGATCAGCGCGACTGGGAGTTTGCGCATAAATTCGGCGTCGAGATCATTCCGGTCATCGAGGGCGGCGATATCGAAAAGGAAGCCTACACCGGCGACGGCAGAATGATCAATTCCGGCTTTTTGAATGCGTACGACAACAAAAAGGATTCGATC
>JAFOQN010000210.1 GCA_017393775.1 Clostridia bacterium | reverse complement strand
TCTTTGAATCAATTGATAGATATCTTCAAACGGCCTTCCCTCCAATGTCCATGTGAGGAGAGATTCCGCAATGAATTCCGAAAGAAACGCGCAATCCGGTTCGTCACCGCAGGCGGGCAGGATCAGCGCCGCAAGCTGTTCTCTGAGCTGTCCGTGCCGCTGCGAAAAGGCGGCGTAATACGCGTTTTTTGCGTCGTCGTCCGAAAACAGTACGCGGTAGGAATCGGTAAACGTGCGGATCGCGTCGTACACCGCCCGCAGACGTGTTTGCGCGTCATGAAAGCGACGCGACGCGATCGGCGCGATGCACGCGCGCCAGTCCTCGGAAACGAACGTAGCGATCAGCATATCCTTCGACGGAAAATAGTTATAGACCGTACCGACCGCGATCCCGCACTCCGCAGCAATGGAACGGATCGTTGTTTTCGCATACCCGTTGCTTTCGACCTGCCTTCTTGCCGCCGCCAAAAGTTGCTCCCGCATGCTGTCAAGAATCTTCGGCATATGCGCCTCCTTCTTCGATCCAGTCTGCGATCATCTGCGCCGTGAAAAGGATTTGTTCCTCGCTCGTGATCGCCGGCGTTCCGTCGCCGTCCTGCGCGCCGTACATACCGAATCCCGCGTGGCATCCGCCCGCAATGATCTTTTCCGTCACAGTGTTCGGCAGCTTCGCTTTTGCTGCCTCATACTTGTCGCGGTTCAGCACCTGATCTTCGCTGCCGTAGATCGAAAGAACGCGAACGGATTCCCCGGAAAGATCTTCGTTGGAAAACGATGCAAGCAGGATCATCCCCTCGTAAGAACCGGGATGCGCCTTGACCTCGATCGAGGCGACCGCACCGCCGAGGGAATGTCCTCCGATATACCAGTGTTCGATTTCCGGAAACGCTTCCCGCACGCCGTCCGCTGCGTGCGTATCGAAAACTGCAAGTCGAAACGGCATTTTGCACAGCACGCACAGAAAACCGTTCGACGAAAGCGCACGCATCAGCGGCACATATGCGGTCGCATCCACCTTGCCGCCGGGATAGAAGATCAGCCCGATCTTTGCGCTGCCGGGGTCAAATACCATCTCCCCGCCCGCCAGCGTCCATTCAGCCACAGCCCGATCTGCGGAAAACGCCGCAATCGCATCATCGTCCGCATGATAATAGCTTTCCAGATAGATGAGACTTGCACACAAAAGCAGCGCAAAAACCGCGACCGGGATCACAATCCAAAGGATCCGTTTCCTTCTCCGTCCGTCTCTGCGCATGATAATTCCTCCATGATGAACATGTTCATAATAATTTTATACAGTCGGTCCGAAAAAGTCAAGCGTCCGACAAACTTTCGACAAATCTTTACATGAAAACAGCGCTCCAGAGGGAGCGCTGTTCATCAGATTTCTTTGAGCCACCTGTCCGCCTCTTCGCGGGTGCTAAAGATTCGGACCTCCTTGTCCGGATACCGGCGGAAGAGTTCATGGAGTACGGGATTGTTGCGTTCCTTGTAGGTTCTGACAAGTTCCATAAGCTCCGGATCGAGCGTCTGTTCCGTCCAGGGGATGTCCGGCCGCGTCTGCCCCACGCGCTCGATGATTCCCTGCATGCACACGTCCGTGTCGTAATCGAGCAGGATCACCGTGTCCGAAGCTTTGATTCGTGGCTCGAACGTGCGGCTGTAGCTGCCGTCGATGATCCATTCATCCTTCTCAAGGATCGAAGCGAGTGCGGCGTCAAATTCCTCGCGCGTCACGTGCGTGCGGTCCGGCTTCCACCAGATGTTGTCGAGATGGTAAAGCGACAGTCCCGTCTTTTCATGCAGTCTGATGGAAAAGACGCTTTTCCCGCTGCCCGGGCAGCCGATCACCATGATGCGTTTCATATCAGGTATCCTCCCGCGGGGAGTTTATATCGTTGAAAACCTGCATCGCAGGTTTTCACTCCTCCTCATCCTCGTCTTCTTCCTCGTCGACCCAATCCGGATCCTGTTCAACAAGCAGCCTTAGGATGCGCATGCGCTCCTTTTTCAGCACGGTCACGGTCAGATCCTCATAGACGAAGCTGTCGTAAAGCTTCGGATAACCGCCGAGCTGTTCAACAGCCCAGCCGCCGACCGTTGCGTTGTCGTCGTCAAGATCCTCTTCCTCTTTATCGAATTCGTCGAGGAAATCGGAAAGGCGCATATCGCCGTCGACCTCGTAGCGGTTTTCGCCGACTTCCGTAAATTCCTCCTCGATCACGTCGGATTCATCCCATATCTCGCCGACAAGCTGTTCCAGAACATCCTCCATCGTGAGGATGCCCATCGTGCCGCCGTATTCGTCGGTGACCACAACCATATGGCTCTTTTTGCGGCGCATCGTATCGAGCACGTCCGGCAGCGGCATGGTCTTGTGCACATACACGATCGGCATGAGAAGCTTCTTGATCGGCACGTCCGGGTCCTCGACCAACGCTTTATAGAAATGATTCAGATGCAGAATGCCGACCATATGGTCCGGCGTGCCGCGATAGACCGGAATGCGCGTAAACGGCGATGCGAACGCGATCTTCATCTGCTGCTCGCGCGGATCGTCCAAATCGATTGCCACAAGATCGACGCGCGGCGTGATGACCTCGTACGCCAGCACCTCGTCAAAATCGAATGCGGACTGCAAGAGGTCCGC
>JAFOQN010000209.1 GCA_017393775.1 Clostridia bacterium | reverse complement strand
GACATCAAGTTCCTCTCCGCAAAAGAAGTCAAGGTCGAAGCGGCGTCCGGCAAGACGGTGTTCGGCAAGGTTTCGGTTTCCGGTGAATTTGAGGTCGATACGGCATCCGGCGGACTGACCGTCGAGGAGGTCAACGCAAACGAGGTCGATGTGAACAGTGCGTCCGGCGGGATCACGCTCGGCAAAATCACGGCGGAGAAGCTTGACATCGACAATGCATCCGGCGGTGTCACGCTCGGCATTCAAAGCGTTTCGAAGGTCAACATCGACAGCACTTCGGGCGGCGTGAAGATCACCCTTGCCGACAAGGACGCGGGCGCAAAGATCAAGTTCGACGCCGTTTCCGGCAGTTTCGGCACACAGCTTCCGTTCGAAAAGGAAGGCAGCGTCTATACGATCGGACAGGGCCTCATCGATATGGAGATCGATGTGGTCTCCGGCTCCGTGACCGTCGAATAAGCAAGCTGAAACCCTCAAAGCCTCGCAGATCGCGGGGCTTTTTTGCTGCGAACATGCAGAACAATGTGCGGCATTACCGTATAATATTGGATTTGCTTGCAGGAAAGCCGACCGACGTGTTATACTTTTCATAGAAGAACGAAGCGGAAGGAAACGGAATGAAAGAGGATCGGGAACGGAAGAGGAGAACAGCGGTGCTGCTCATTTCGGGCGGGGTCCTGTTTGCGCTGTTCCTTGTTTCGCTGACGTTCGGACGGTACCGCGTGCCGATCCTGGATGTAATCCGCATTCTGTTTCATAAGCTTTGGGCGGGTGTCGGGCTCGACCGTGTCCTGCCGATGACGGTGACGTGGACGGACGCAATGAAGAAAGCAGTGATCGACATCCGGCTTCCGCGGGTCCTCATAGCGATGCTTGTGGGCTGCTCGCTTTCGGCGGCGGGCGCGACATTTCAGGGTGTGTTCCGTAACCCCATGGCAAGCCCGGACATCCTCGGCGCGTCCAACGGCGCGGCGTTCGGGGCGGCGCTTGCGATACTTTTAGGGTGTTCTTCACACTTTATCACCGTGTTTGCGTTCATAGGGGCGATCATCACGGTCGTACTTGTATTCCTCATTGCACAGCGCGCACCGGGGCAGAGGACCGTCAATCTGATCCTCGCGGGCATCATGGTCGGCTCGCTGTTCTCGGCGGGGACGTCGTATCTGAAGCTTGTCGCGGATCCCTCCAATCAGCTTCCCGCCATCACCTATTGGCTGCTTGGTTCTCTGTCCGGCACGCGGCTTTCGATGCTTCTGCCTGCTGCGATCCCGATGGGGGTCGGGCTTGTTCCGCTGCTGCTCCTTCGGTGGCGGCTGAACCTTTTGAGCCTCGGCGACAGCGAAGCGCGCGCGCTCGGCATCAACACCGACTTTTTGCGCGCGGTGCTGATCCTCTGCGCAACGCTCATCACCGCCGCGGCGATCTCTGTTTCGGGCGTGATCGGCTGGGTCGGGCTCGTCATTCCGCACCTTTCGAGAAAGCTCATCGGCAGCGACAACCGCGGGCTTCTGCCTTGCTCCATGCTCACCGGCGGCGCATTTCTGCTGCTTGTCGACGACGTTTCAAGAAGCCTGCTTCAAACAGAGATCCCGATCGGCATCCTCACCGCCGTCATCGGCGCGCCGTTTTTTGTTTATCTTCTGCTGCGAAAGGAGAAGACGCTATGAGTCTTTCCGTTCGTGATTTGACCTTTGCATACAGGAAAACACCGGTGCTGAATGACGTCAGCTTCGACGCGGCAGCGGGAGAGCTTTTGGCGATCCTCGGTGCGAACGGCGTCGGAAAAACGACCCTGTTCCGCTGTATCTTAGGCGAACAGAAGCGCTACACAGGCTTGATTGCCGTTGACGGCGCCGATGTGCGAACGCTTTCCGCGCGTGAGACGGCGCACCGCATCGCGTACATCCCGCAGACGCATGCAATGACGTTCCGCTTTTTCGTGCGAGACATGGTGCTGATGGGCACGTCGCACACGCTGTCTCCACTCGGCTTGCCGGGAAAGGCGCAGGAGCGGATCGCCGCGGAAGCGCTCGACCGGCTCGGGATCGCAGGCTTAGCCGACCGCGGTTTTGATACCCTTTCCGGCGGCGAACAGCAGCTTGTGTACATCGCCCGCGCGCTTGCGCAGCAGGCGAAGATCCTTTTGATGGACGAGCCGACGTCCTCACTCGACTACGGCAATCAGCTTCGCGTGCTGTCGACGGTGAGCGACCTTGTAAGAGACGGCTATACGGTGCTGCTCTCAACCCACAACCCGCAGCATGCGCTGTGGTACGCGGACCGTGTGCTTGCGCTCTCTGACGGAAGCGTCGCGGCACAGGGACCGGTTGAACCGGCCCTGACGCCCACGCTTTTGAACACGCTGTACGGCACACGCGTAGATCTTTATGAAACGCCGGCAGGATCGGTGATCCTGCCCGTTTCAAACAATACGACAGGAGGAAAAGCAAAATGAAAAAACTGATCGCATCGCTTCTCGCACTTTGCATGCTGTTTGCGCTCGTCGGATGCGCAAAGACGAACGAATCCGAACCGGAAAAAGAGTCGGAAGCCGCCGCAACGACCGCCGCGCCGGAACCCGAACCGGTCGCAGAACCGGAACCGACCGAAGCACCGGAGCCGGAACCGACTGAGGAACCTGCGCCCGCAGAGCCGGAATCCTTCCTGTTCACGGATTCTGTCGGACGGGAGGTGGAGCTTCCGATGAACATTGAGCGCGTCGCGATTTCCGGACCGCTGGCGCAGATCGTTGTGTTTGCGCTGTGCCCGGATCGGCTTGTCGGTGTCGCATCCAAGTGGGATAAGACTGCCGAGCAATTCCTTGCAACGGAGTATTATCAGCTTCCGGAGCTCGGACAGCTTTACGGCGGCAAGGGCGAGCTGAACCTTGAAACGCTGCTTGCTTCCGGCGCGCAGGTCGTGATCGATGTCGGCGAACCGAAGGGCACGATCGCGGAGGACCTTGACGCGCTGACCGAACAGACGGGCATTCCGTTCGTGCACATCACCGCGACGATCGGTTCGATGGGCGACGCGTACCGCAAGCTCGGCGAGCTTCTCAACATGCCGGAGGAAGCCGAGGCTCTGGCGGCATACTGCGACGCGAAATACGAGCTGATCACGGGGATCGCGGACAGCGTTGACAAGGTGAACCTTTTGTACATCACCGGCGAAAAGGGGCTGAACGTGATCGCAAAGGACAGCTATCACGCGGAGATCATCGACCTTCTTTCCAACAACCTTGCGGTCGTGGACAATCCTTCGAGCAAGGGTACCGGCAACGAGGTCGATATGGAGCAGATCATGCTCTGGAACCCGGACGTGATCCTGTTTGCGCCGGGCAGTATCTACGCGACGGTCGGCACCGATCCACTGTGGAGCGGGATCACCGCGATCAAGACAGGCGAATATTACGAAGTCCCGATGGGACCGTACAACTGGATGGGCTTCCCGCCGTCCGTACAGCG
>JAFOQN010000208.1 GCA_017393775.1 Clostridia bacterium | reverse complement strand
GTTTCGGAGCGAATCGCAGGCGCAGCTGTACTTTCAAACGACCGATCACAAAGCGTTGACCGAGGCGCTTCTGAAGCTCTTTTCGGAATCGGAATTCCGTTACAACGCCTATGCGGGCGATCTTGCGGAGGGGCGCGAACAGAGCCGCATGATCGTCGGCGTCGTCAACGTGTTCGCCTACGGCTTCATCATCCTGATCTCGCTCATCGCGGCGGCGAACGTGTTCAATACGATCAGCACAGCGATCATGCTCCGTCGCAGGGAGTTCGCAATGCTGAAATCGATCGGCATGACGGAGAAGGGCATGCGGAAGATGCTGAGCTACGAGTGCGTCATCTACGGACTGCGCGCGCTGCTTCTGGGTCTTCCGGTCTCGATCGGCGTGACGTTCCTGATTCATAAGATCGTCGCGGCGGAGCTTGAACGCGGCTTCTATATGCCGTGGCACAGCATCTTGATTGCGGTCGGCTCGGTGTTCCTCGTCGTATTCGCTACTATGCTCTACGCGCGCTCGAAGCTTAAGAAGGACAACCCGATCGACGCCCTGAAAAACGAAAATCTGTAACGCGAACGCCCCGCATTCCCGCGGGGCTTTTTTCGTGCGTGAAATCCTTGCGAAACGGTGCGGGATTTGGTATAATAAACTATCACAAACTGGGGGCATATGGAATGAAGATCCTTTTGATCAACGACGACGGCATCGACGCGTTCGGCATCCGGAGCTTGATGCGGACGCTTTCGAAAGAACATACGGTCTGGGTCGTTGCGCCGGATCGGCAGAGAAGCGCGGTCAGCAAGGCGATGACACTGAATATGCCGCTTCGCGCCGTGCCGAAAGAGATCGAGGGCGTTGCGCTTGCGTACGCAGTCGACGGCATGCCGGTAGACTGCGCGCGGCTCGGGCTCGGGAACCTCGTTCCCGAACAGCCGGATCTTGTGATCTCCGGAATCAATCACGGGCCGAACCTCGGCAGCGACACGCTCTATTCCGGCACCTGCGCCGCCGCGCAGGAGTCAGCGCTTATGGGCATTCCGACGATCGCTATGTCGCTCGACAAGCGGAACCCAGTGCATTTCGAAACGGCATGCGCCGTAACCGAACGGATGATCGGCGTCTGCATGCGGCATCCGCTGCCGTCCGGCATGTTCTATAATGTCAATGTGCCCGACCTGCCGGTTGAAGAATTGAAGGGATACCGTGTCACCGGGCTTTCGCTCGTGCGCTATAAAAAGACCTATGAATACCGCGAGGACCCGCTCGGCCGCCCGTATTACTGGGCGCCGCGCGGCAGGCTGATGTGCGATCTCAACGACGACACCGACGACGCTTGGATGCGCAAGGGCTATGTCACGGTCACGCCGATGGGGTTCCACAGCGAGGCGTTGAACGCGGTCGACCTTTCGGGAGAGTTCGGAGGCGAAGCATGAGAGTTGCGGTAATCGGCGGCGGCGCCGCTGGACAGATTGCCGCGATCAAGGCGGCGGAAAACGGACATCGGGTGACGATCTTTGAGCAGAACGAAAAGTTAGGCAAGAAACTCTTCATCACCGGCAAGGGACGCTGCAATGTAACGAACGCGACGGACCGCGAGGGCTTCTTCCGGCATGTCGTAAGAAACCCGCGGTTTCTGTACAGCGCCTACGCGCATTATGACAGCGCGGCGATCATGGCGCTCCTGGAAGCGGCGGGCGTGCCTTTAAAGGTCGAGCGCGGGCAGCGCGTGTTCCCGGCGTCCGATCATTCGAGCGACATCTTAAAAGCGCTCGAAAAGACCGTGCGTGCGCGCGGGGTCGACGTGCGGCTGAACACCCGCGTTTCCGCGATCCTCGAAAACGGCGGCGCGATCTCCGGCGTGCGTGTCGGCGAAACGGTCGAACCGTTCGACGCGGCAATCCTGGCTACCGGCGGTCTGAGCTATCCTTCCACCGGCAGCACCGGCGACGGATACCGGTTTGCGCAGGCGCTCGGTCATACGGTCGTACCGCCGAAGGGTTCGCTTGTCCCGTTCGAAACGGAGGAAGCGTGGTGCGCGGATCTTTCCGGGCTGACACTTAAAAACGTCACGCTGACCGCCTATAACAAAAAAGGAAAGGAAGTATATTCCGAGCTCGGCGAGATGCTGTTCACGCACTTCGGCGTCAGCGGACCGCTGGTGCTGTCGGCGTCGGCGCTCCTTGCGGAGGAGCCGGAAGGCGCACTCCTTTCGATCGATCTGAAGCCCGGTCTTTCGGAGGAACAGCTTGACGCAAGGCTTTTGCGCGATCTTGCAGCGAATGCGAAAAAGACGTTTTCCGGCGCTTTATACGGCTTGCTCCCGCAAAAGCTTTTGGGCGTCGTACTTGATCGCGCAGGGATCGACGGGGCGGCGCAGGCGGGCAACTGTACGAGGGCACAGCGCAGAACGCTTGTCGAAACGTTGAAAGGATTGAAGCTTCATGTGACCGGCGCGCGGCCCATTGCGGAAGCGATCGTGACCCGCGGCGGCGTTTCGGTCAGGGAGGTCAATCCTTCCACTATGGAATCCAAAAAGGTGAAAAACCTGTATTTTGCGGGAGAACTACTCGATACGGACGCCTTTACGGGCGGATTTAACCTGCAGATCGCCTGGTCGACGGGCGCGCTTGCGGGCAGCAGTATTCCCACGGAGGTATAAAAATATGAAGCAAAGCATCGGCATAGACGGACCCGCTGGCGCGGGCAAGAGCACGGTTGCAAAGCGGATTGCAAAGATCCTGAACATCCCGTATCTCGACACAGGCGCGATGTACCGCGGCGTTGCGGTCGCGGCGAAACGGCATGGCGTCGGCTTCACCGATGAGGAAGCGATCGCGGCGCTGGTCGAAGCGATCGATCTCAGAGTGCGCTACACAGAGACCGGAGAACAGCACATCCTGGTCGACGGCGAGGACGTCACGGGCGAACTTCGCACGGAGGAGATCAGCCAGGGCGCGTCTCTCGTCAGCCGCGTGCCCGCCGTGCGCGACCGGATGACGGAGCTTCAGCGCGAGGTGGCGCATGAAACCCGCGTGGTCATGGACGGGCGCGACATCTGCACCAATGTTCTTCCGGACACGCCGTATAAGTTTTTTGTGACGGCGTCCGCGGAGGAACGTGCGAACCGCCGGTATAAGCAGCTTCTGGAAAACGGACAGGAAGCCGATTACGATACGATTCTTTCCGACATCATCCGACGCGACAAACAGGACAGCGAGCGCGCCTATAAGCCGCTGTACTGCGGGGAGGACACCAAGCGCATCGACACGACCCATATGACGATCGAAGAGGCAGTCAACGCAATTCTTTCGGAGGTGTGATATGCTCTATATCATCGCATGCATCATCCTGAAGCCGATCCTCTGGCTGTACGGCAGACCGAAGATCCATAACAGTGCCGCGCTGAAAAGCAAGGGCAAGGTGATCTACGTCTCCAATCATGTCAAGATGAGCGATCCGGTCTGGATCGCGGCAATCGTATGGCGGTGCATCCACTTCATGGCAAAGTCCACGCTGTTTACGTCGAAGTTCATGTCAACGGCGTTCCGGCTGCTGCTGGCGTTCCCGGTCAATCAGCGCACCGCGGACACGAAATCCATCCGGCATGCGTGCGAACTGCTCGAAAAGGGCAAGGCGTTCGGCGTGTTCCCGGAGGGGCACCGTTCGGCGACGGGCAGCGACATGGACGCGTTCGACAAGGGCTGCGCGTTTATTGCGCTCCGTGCCGACGCGCCGATCGTGCCGCTGTACATCGTGCATCACGGCAGAAAGTTCGGACAGAGACTGAAGGTCGCGGTCGGCGATCCGATCTATCCCGCAGAGGTCAAAGCACATTGTCCGGGCAAGAAGCCGGTCGACGCCGTGAACGCGGCGATCACCGATTCCATGCTGACCCTGAAAACGATCGCGGAGGCGCTCTGATGCGGGTATTGCTTGCCAAACACAGCGGCTTCTGCTTCGGCGTTTCGCGGGCGATCGAGCTTGTGTACCGCGCGGCAGAAAACGACGGGCGCGTCTGCACCTTCGGTAAGATCATCCATAACGAAGGCGTTGTGCGGGAACTGGAGGATTGCGGGATCTTTGCGGTCGAATCGGTCGACGATCTCAGGGCGGGCGACACGCTCGTCATCCGTGCGCACGGCGCGCCGCCGGAGGTGTTCTCGGCATGCGAAGAAAAGGGCGTTCGCGTGGTCGATGCGACCTGTCCGTTCGTGAAGCGTATCCATAAGATCGTGGAACGCGCGAACGCCGGAGGCGAGCGCGTTGCGATCCTCGGCAAGCCCACGCATCCCGAGGTGATCGGGATCAAAAGCCGGGCGGGGAAGGAAGCCGTTGTGCTGACGTGCGAAGAGGACGCGGAAGCGCTTGATCACAGCGGCGCGCTGACGTTCGTTTCGCAGACGACGGCAAAGGCGAAGGATTATGACGCGGTGCTGTCTGTTCTTTCGGAACGGATTCCGTTGCTGCATGCGCACTGCACAATCTGCGATACCACGCGGTTAAGGCAGACCGAGGCGGAAATGCTTGCAAAACGCTGTACGCGGATCTTCGTTCTCGGCTCGGAAATCAGCGCGAACACCTGCGCGCTGCGGGATTTGTGTAAAAATAGTTGCAAAAACGTTGAAATTATCGACAATATCGATAAAATTCCTCTTGCAAAAATAATAGACGATGATATAATAGGGATTATCGCAGGCGCATCGACGCCAACAGCGATGATTAGGGAGGTTAAACAAGTAATGAGCGAACTCGAAAAGACGACAGTTGAAACCATCGAAGCGGAAGCTCCCGCTGAGGTTGTCGCCGAGACCACTGAAACCGTTGCAGAAGAAGCAGCTGCAGCCGTAGAAGAAGCGGTCGCAGAAGCACCCGCAGCCGTGGAAGAAGCGGTTGAAGCAGTTGAAGAAGCAGCGGAACCCGTTGCTGTCGAGGCAGAGGCGGAAGCCGAGCCGGAGACTTTTGAACAGGCCTTTGAAAAGACCGTGAAGCGGATCCGTCCGGGCCAGATGATCACGGGCACCGTGCTCCAGATCGTGGACGGCGAAGTATTCGTCAACATCGGTTACAAGGCCGACGGCGTGATTCCGAAGGGAGAATTCTCCGCGGATCC
>JAFOQN010000207.1 GCA_017393775.1 Clostridia bacterium | reverse complement strand
TCACATATGCCGTGCCCGCCTCAGTGTTGTTCTGATAGCTCAGGCGGTAATACCACGGGTCGACCGTCTCGCCCGTCTCTTTGTTTCGGACCGTCACGGACGGCATCTGCGGTTTGCCCGTACGAATGACGTACGGCGTGCTGCCGAGGTAGCTGACCGCGCCGGGTACAAACGCAATCTCCGCGTCGATCTCTTCACCGATCGTGCCTTCGGAAAGCGTGTAGGGTTTCAGGTCCGCCCCGACCGAGCGTTTCGTATAATCCGCACCGCCGGTCTGATCGCTCATGCGAACGGATTCCGCTTCGGTCTCACCGCCGAGCCTGAATGTGAGCGTTGTCCCCGCCTCCAGCCCCGCCATCGGATAGAAGTACAGCGAGATGAGCGGCTCATTTTCCCGGATTCGACAGCCGTAGTCGGAAGCGAGCACAAAGCGCAGGCTGCCCTTAAGCGCGTTATTTGCGTTGACGATGAGCGTTCGGTCGGCAACGGTCCAGCCGTCTGCGTCCACCGCGTAGATCGAATTGACGCCGAGCGATTGCGAATCGGTCACATACTGAAGCTTTTCCGCTTCAAAGCCGAGGTCGAACGACAGCGCCGTCAGCAGTCGGTCGTCATTGACGCCCTCGAAAAACACGTCGACGCGCAGTGCGGATTCGCCGTCGATCTCGGTCATAAAATCGCTCGTCTCCCCGCCGTGGATCACGACCGTGTAATCGATCCCTGCCGCCTGCGCCGCCGGCAGCACGGCAAGCAGCAGAATCACCGCCAGGATCGCCACAATGGTTCTCTTCATGATGATCTCCTCCGTTCGTTCGCTGCGTCATGCCATATATAAATATAGTATAGCACAAAACCGTACCCGACGCAAGCGGAAGCGCATGTCAAAACGAGAAAAGCGCCTTCGAAAGAAGGCGCTTTGTGTTTAACCGAATATGCCGAAGATCGCGGCGACGACGCCGAACAGCATCAGACCCGCCATGACCCAGCAGATGATGCGAACCGTGCGTTGTTTCATCCGATCGCTCCTTTATATGCATAGACCGCATCCTCGATCTTGAGATCGGCAAGCCACTGTTCGAGATTGTACTGCTCCAGCACGGATTCATGGACGCCCGGGAACCAGTCCATCTTGATCACGCCGTGATCGCCGTCGTAACACATCGTGCCTTCGGCGCGGCGGAACAGGTACGCGGTCACGGTCGTCGTGCCGTCCTCGTTTTCAACCGCTTCACAGACATACGAATCGATCTCGCCGACGTTCAGCAAGGACGCTTTCAAAAATACCTCGTTCTCTTTGAACAGCGCGGAATGGTCGTTCTCCGCGATCGGATACGGAGCGGGCAAAAAGCCTTTGAACGGATCCTTGTTCTCCTCGGATTCCATGAGCTCGTCGAACGTCATCTCGCCGGATTTAACCTTTTCGATGATCTCTTCCAGGTCCTTTGCATTGTCCTTTTCGAGCTGGATGAAGTCGATGTAGATGAAGCCTTCCGGCACATACAGCATCGGGCTTTCCATGTAGCCGATCTGGTACATCGTCATGTAGTTCCAGAACGCGCCGTCAGCGTATGTCGACGTTTCATGACCGTCCGCATCCTTAGTTGTCATGCCCTCTTCCACGGTCTTGCGGTAGAAGTCAACAAGCATGTTCTCGTCGATGCTGCTGTTCTCCGCATAGTAGTCGAGGATCTCATGGCGGTAATACTCGCTTTCCGCGTTCTCCCTGAGGAACGCGCGGTACGCGCTCCTGCTCATGCCGAGACGCTGGAAGAAGCTGTCCATTTGCTTGTCAAACGCCGTCTTCGAGTAGGTGCCGTTCTGGATCAGGCTGTCCGCATAGCTTTTCTCGATGGAGGCGATATGGTTGTCCGCGCTCTTTTCGCAAGCCGCGATCTGTTCCTCGGTCAGCGAAAGACCGAGCGCCTTTGCTTCCTTCTGATAGATCTTCTGCTTGATGATCTCGTTTGCGCAGTATTCCTGCAGGTTCTTGATCTGTTCGTCGTTCAGCGTCGTATTGCCGTAATTGGAGCTGACCGCGTCGAACATGACCTTGTATTCCCCGATGCTCGCCTTCACGCCGTCCGCGCTCACCGCGGTTGCGCTTCTCTGGAAGCAGTTCAGACCGGCGCTGTCCTTCTGCAGCGCAACGGCCAGAAAGATTGCTGCCGCGATCACGAGCGCCGCGATGACCGCAATCAGGATGTTGCGTGTCGTTTTTTTCTTACCGTAAACATTCTTTGCCATTTTGTTTCTCCTCATATTTCGGAATGAAATCCTATGAATTGTACTCTTTTCCCCGCCGCTTGTCAACCATTTCCTTTTTCCGGAAGCAGTCTTAAGTAGGCAGCCATGCCGCCGGTCTTTCCCTTGTCGCGCCGATGAGAGAAGAGCCGCCCGTCCTCGAACGTGCAGACGCCCATCAGATGGATGTGTTCGGGAACGATCCCGCATTCCAGAAATTGTGCTGTCGCGACCTGCCAGAGATCGACCGTTGCCTTGCCTTTCGCGTTCTCACCGAGCAGATCGCATTGCGGGAATGCGATCACAAAGCTTTCCGCAACGTCGTCGCCGACCTCGAAGCACTTCGGGCAGATCGAAGGGCCTACGCCGCAGACGATATCCTTCGGATCCGAGCCGCAGGCGGACTGCATCGTTCTGATGACCTGCGAACCGATGCGGTCCAGCGCGCCGCGCCAGCCGGCGTGGCACAGCCCGATCCCCTTTTTCACGGGATCGTAGAAATAGAACGCCATGCAGTCTGCATGCCCGGTGATCAGCGTGACCTCCGGATCGTCGGTCACAAGCCCGTCGCAAAACGGCAGGCTAGGCCGGTCGTAACCTCTGCGGCAGTCGAAACGGTTTACGCAGAGCACCGTCGTCCCGTGTTCATAGGTGTCCATGACCATGCTGTCCAAAGGAATGTCCGCCGCGTCGCAGAAGATGCGGTAGTTTTCCATGACGTTCTCGCGCTGTTCGGGGCGTGTGAAGCTCAGATTCAGTGAGGAAAAACAGCCGGTCGAAATGCCGCCCGTCCGCGCCGAAAAGCCGTGATCGATCCCCGGGTACGCCGAAAACGCCGGGATCGTATAGATACCGACGCCGTTCTTTTCCCGATACGCGTGTTCCGGAACGATCGAGCGATAAGCAGTGAGGAACTCTTCGCGCGTCATTTCTCGCTCAAAAGCCGCTGCAGTTCCTGAAGGAACGTCTGCGAATCCTTGAACTCGCGGTACACGGACGCAAAGCGCACATAAGCGACCTCGTCCACGTCGCGGAGCTTCTTCATGACCAGCTCGCCGATCGCTTCCGTCGAGACCTCGGATTCGAGCGAGTTATTGATCTCACGGCAGATCTCGTCGACCAGACGATTCTGCACGTCCGCGGGGATCGGGCGCTTCTCACACGCCTTGCGGATGCCGACCGCGACCTTTTCCCGCTCAAACGGCTCGCGCCGGCCGTCGCGTTTCACGACCATGACCGGGTTCTCTTCGATCCGCTCCCAGGTAGTAAACCTGCGTCCGCAGCCGATGCACTCTCTGCGGCGGCGGATCGCGCTGTAATCCTCATTCGGACGGGAGTCGATGACCTTGCTGTCCGTCCCTCCGCAAAACCGGCATTTCATATGGGTTTAACCTCCTTATATCTATGCCATACATAATAACATAGTATAGCACACAGGCACAAAAGCCGGCGCCTTCCCAAGCCGAATTTACGGATTGTTCAGAATTTACGGAAAAAAAACCGTAATCCTTTTACACTGAAACAGTCGACAAACGGATCAAAAGATCCTTCACTTCGCTCAAAATGACACAACAAGCATATGCGCGCAGAACAAAGCAGCATACTGTCCCGCCTTGTGTCATTCCGAAACGCAGCCGAAGAATCTTCAGAACCGCGGCAGTAAAATATGAAGCGGTACGCATCACTTCGGATGTGCACCGCTTTGCTGTGCTTCTACTACAGTTCCACCAAAATCACGTCCTCGCCCAGCTTCTTGATCTTCGAAAACGGGATCACCGTTCCGTCCTTGCCTTTTAAGAGCCCGAACAGCCGCGGCGCGCCCGGCACGACGATCGCCAGCACCTCGCCTGCACACGGATCAAATTCGAGATCGCACACATTGCCGTAGCGCTCGCCCGTACAGACGTTGATGACCTCTCTGCATTTCAGCTCCGAAAACAACATACGCATCCTTCTCCCCTCCCCGATCACGATCAGCTCCGTCGATCCGTTCATACCGACCTCCGTTCCGTTTCCATAGATTACGCGCATTCCGCCGTCTTTAGACCGGTTTTGCGAAGCTTGCGAAAAGGAGTGTGACCGTGGTGTTTCCGGAGAATCCGAAAACCGAACGGTCGGAGGACATGAGTCCAAAGAGTGGGGTTATACCGTACAGAAGCGACAATTCTCCCGCAATGCATGGTATATAAACAATATATATATTGTAAAGAGTGTATCATTTGTCAGAGATAAAAAGATGCATTTACAGGATTCAAAATATTTACAGGATTTACACTGCTGCACACAGGGGCAAAGCGGCTGTGATGTTTACGCGCCGCGCGCATGAATTGGCTTCGCCGTGAATTGCATGCGGCAAGAATTGCGCTTGCGCGCATGAATGGTCCTTCGGAACATGCATTGACGGCAAAGACATCATGTACCGTAGGGGGCAATGGCGCGCTCCGGAACAGCGATGCTCCCATGCACACTTTTCGACAGATTTCATACCATAGCAGTAAAGAACCAAGGAGGAAAGACCATGCAACAATCCTATGCAAACGGCGGGTGCTGCTTTACGGACCGCATTCCTGCCGTCGATCCAACCGCGGTCGATAACGTCGTGCCTGCCGGATCCGTCTCATCCGGCAGTGCCTGCGGCATGCCGGGCAACGGCGGCTGCGCGCTCGCGACCGTTTATTTCCCGAATCAGGTGTACCGTGCAGGCTTCTGTCCGTGTGAAGCTTTATCGCGCGGAACACTTTTCCCGGAGCTCGTCTCCGAATATCCGACCTGCAGAAATCGGGAGGTGTGAATATGCCGGAATATACGGAACAGGCTCTTTTGGCAAGAATCGGTGAGGTCCGCTTTGCGCTCGTCGAGCTGCAGCTCTATCTCGACACGCATCCCGAGGATCTCGAAGCAACGAACGATTTCAACAGCTACGCCGTAACGCTCGACCGCCTTTGCAGTGAGTATACCGAGCGCTTCGGTCCGCTGGAGAATTACGGCAACTCCACACACGACGCCGGAAGCTGGGTCTACCAGAAATGGCCGTGGCAGAATTAAGGAGGGCAAAGATATGTGGATCTATGAAAAACGACTCGAATATCCCGTCCGCATCACCAAACCCGATCCGCGGATGGCAAAGCTTCTGATGGCGCAGTACGGCGGCCCGGATTCCGAGCTTGGCGCAGGGCTTCGCTATCTCACCCAGCGCTACTCGATGCCGGACGACCGCATCCGCGCAACGCTGACCGATATCGGTACCGAGGAGATCGCGCACTGGGAGATGATCGCGACGATGATCACGCAGTGCATGCAGGGTGCAACGCTCGAAGAGCTGACTGCAGCAGGGCTTGACGGCTACTATGTGATGCACTCTAACGGTGTCTTCCCCGCCGACCCGAACGGCGTGCCCTTCACGACCGCCTACATTCAGTGCACCGGCGACCCGATCGCCGATCTAAGTGAGGACATGGCAGCCGAGCAGAAGGCGCGGGCGACCTATGAGCACCTGATGAACATGACCAGCAACAGTCAGATCATTGAACCGCTGTACTTTTTGCGCGAACGCGAGATTGTGCACTATCAGCGTTTCGGCGAGTGTCTGGAGATCATGCAGGCGATTAAAAACGGACGCAGCGCTCCCTCCTGCCGCTGTGCAAGGCGCAGATACTGAAAAAGCGGGCACGCGCAATGGATACGCGTGCCCCTTTTATGCGGCAATGCAGGTGTGAAAGTGTGTGGATGAAATGCCCGCCGCATAAAGGTGAATTTCCTCACCTTTTATTTATTACACTGCGGACAGGCGGAAAATCCATTGTGTGAATAATATATTATTGTGAGATTCTTCCCCGACGCAATAAGACTGCCGATTTCGGCAGTCTTATTCGTTATCTGTTTTTGATCCTGTTCAGCAGCGTTTTCATGCGGTGCGCATCCGCTTCGGCGGGCGCTTCCTTCTGCTGATAGCGCGCTTTTTCATACAGCCCGGTCAGATCGGAAATGTCCGATGGATCGGCGTGCAGACTGCGTTCGGCGCGGTGTTCGATCTCGCCGCAGGTGCTTGACCTCTGAAACCGGATCGGGACCTTCCGAAGATAGCGCAGAAACTCCGCGTACAGATAGCGAATGCGTTCGCGCGGATCCTCGCTGCGCTTTCTCGGCTTGTCGTTGCCCTGTGCTTCGGCTTCCGGGACAAGCGTCTCCCTCGTTTCGTGCGGGTAGCCGCGTCCGCGGTTTTTATTGCGCTTGCGCAGGCTTTTGACGAGCTTTGCAAGCTGAAACGCAAGGATAGCCAGCAGAGCGATCGCCGCCGCCCCGATAAAGAT
Organism: Clostridia bacterium; assembly: GCA_017393775.1. Classification (GTDB taxonomy): domain Bacteria; phylum Bacillota; class Clostridia; order Christensenellales; family CAG-138; genus UBA3792. Next base: position 20,305 of record JAFOQN010000207.1, on the reverse strand, counting down.
ATAGGACAGCGTGAGCGTGAGGTCGTCGCCTTCGATATAGAAGTGTTCCGGCTCCACTTCGACCGGTTCCGTGGCCGGCATGGGCTGTGGATCCGACGTCGGAACCGGCGTCTGTACGGGTTCCTCCGTCTCCGGTCTTGTGCACGACATCAGGCGAAGGAGCGCCGCCAGCATCCTCGCGAGAAACTCCGCGGCGGGTCGCAGTACGCCGTTCAGCAGGAAATCTGCCGCTGCTTTGAGATACACAACGGGATCGATCAAAAATACGACAGTGACGATCGCCGCGAAAATCAGCGTATCGCGAAGCTGACGGCGATTGAACGCCCGTTCATCGACGACGCCCGCCTGCGCGCGGAGCCCACGCAGCAGCAGTACGCCGGTCACAAGCAGTGTGATCGCAAACGGCACGGCGCCGTTCACCGCGATGCGCACGTTTTCCGACTGCACCGGCACCACGCCGTTCCGGTCGACGCCCGCAAGCAGCGCGAGATAGATGAACCCGATCCCGACCAGAACGAGAACGGTCGTGAACTGATACTTCGCCTTGAAATCCGCATGCGTCGTTCTGTGCCGCAGCAGGAACAGGAACACGACGCCGGACAGCATCCCGATGCCGTGCACAAGATAATGCAGCAGCGAGCAGCGCCAAAGCGCAAGCGTCACAAAGCCGAGCAGCGCCGCGACCGCACCGAGCAGCGCAAACGGCAGCTCCTTTCCGGATAGTCTCTGCGACGCCGCAGGCAGCAATGCAAGGAGCAGTCCGAAGTACAGACAGGAGAATGTGAGAAACGGCATTGCGACGCCGGTGATCAGCGATGCAAGCAGCGCAAGGATCAGATAGACCAGCGTCGAAGCGTAGGCGGTTCGAAAGAAGCGGTTCATGCTGCCGTCCCCCCTTCCTCCGTTGTCGGCAGAAGCCTGTCTGCAAACAGCGTCAGGATCCGCCCGCGCGTGTTCTCCCTTGCCTTCTCGAGCGCGCGCTCCACGCGTTCGTCGCCGTGCGTGGAAATCAGAACGATCATGCTGCTGCGGTTTGCGCCGGAACTGACTTCGTGCATCAGCTCTTCAATGGAACAGACATAGCCGTTCCGCGCGGCGCCGAGCGCATACAGAATCTTCGAAAACGATCCGCCCTTGCCGCCGCTGCTCGTAAAGCTCGAAAGCTCGCTGCCGATCAGCGCGTTTGTGACGAGACGGTAGCCGATCCGGCGTTCTTCCAGCTGCTCCGCGACCGTCCGCGCGATCGAAAAACAGAGCTCCTGCCGCGCGATATGCTGCTCGAACGCGCCGTGCAGCTGCGTATCGAGCGCAATCACAACGGACTGCTGCCACACGGGATCGAACTGCTTTACGATGAGCGCGTTGCGCGCGGCGCTCTGCGTCCAGCTGATGCTGCGCATCGGCTCTCTGCCGGTATAATCACGGTATCCGCAGACGGAGATCGGGTCCTCCAGGAGCTGCTTTTTCAGCGCGAGCTCGTCGATGGCGTCGGTGAACGCTTTCAGAAATTCTGCGTGCGCGAGCTTCGGCGGGTAGATCACGATCCGGCTGTCATTTTCCATGCGGTAGGCAAATTCATGGAAGCCCAGAAAATCCCCGGCGTAAAAGTCCGCATAGGAAAAGCCGTATTCCCCGCGCTGATCGATCGATGCACGCAGGTACCGCTTCACCTGCTGATGTCCGCGGATCAGGACCGTACTGTTGTAAATGCGGTGTTCCTTCGTCATCATTTTGACGTTGAACTGGTCCGCTTCCAGCACGATGAGATTTTTCGGAAAATGCTCTTCAATCCGGATCGACGGCGACGGGCGTCTGCCGAGATTGGATACATTGCTGTGTACAAGGAAAGGCTCCCCCGGCTCACAGGCGCGGACCGACGGCTTGCATTCATAGCGTATGTTCCGGTAATCGCCGGCACTGCGAAGCGAATACCACTGCAGCGCCAGCGCGACCAGTATGACGATGACAAAGAAGACCAGCATCGGCGTTCCGTCACGCCTCGGTCGGGACGGGGATCGTTTCGAGCATTTCCAGGAAAAGCGCTTCGCTCTCCCCGCTGCCCACGGCGGTCCGATAATGCAGACGGTGCGCCAGCACATACGGCGCCAAAAATTTCACGTCGTCCGGCGTGACGAACGCCCGACCTTGGAACGCGGCGTACGCGCGCGACGCCTTCACAAGCGCGATCGTGCCGCGCGGCGACGCGCCGATGTGGAAGCGCACGTCGTTCCTCGTCTTTTCGATGATGTCGAGAATGTACCCGATCACCGGCTCGCTGATTTCGATCGTGTCGAGCTGTTCACGCAGCTGCAGCGTTTCCTCCGTGGAAACGACCGGCTCGATCCATTCAATGATATTGCCGGTATCGCGCCGCAAAGCCACGCCGATTTCCTCTGCACGCTGCATGTAGCCGAGCTTCAGCCGCATCATAAAGCGGTCCATCTGTGCCTCCGGCAGCGGGAACGTGCCGTAGGATTCGATCGGGTTCTGCGTCGCCGCGACCATGAACGTGTCGCCGAGCTTTCGCGTTTCGCCGTCCACGGACACCTGCCGTTCCGCCATCGCCTCGAGCAGGCTCGACTGCGTGCGCGGCGTGGCGCGGTTGATCTCGTCGGCAAGCACCAGGTCCACAAAGACGGGACCGGGGCGGAACTCGAAGTCCCCGGTCTTCATGTTGTAGAAATGAATACCGGTGACGTCGCTCGGCATGACGTCCGGTGTGAACTGGATGCGTTTGAAGCTGCCGCCGCACGCCTTCGAAAACGCGCGGAACAACATCGTCTTTCCGGTTCCGGGCACATCCTCCAAAAGGATATGACCGCCGCAAAGATAGCAGACGGCGACGAGCGTGATCTCTTTTTCCTTGCCGACGATGGCTTTTGCGCAGGCGCCGACCAGACGGTCGCGAAAGGAAACAAACTCCGAAACAGCCATAATCCCTCCGAAATACTCTCTGTTGGTGAACACCGCACTCAGTTGTCCGCGCGGTTATAGCCGTTCTTCATGGTGACGCTTGATTCGTGCAGCACCGCAGTCAGCGCTTTGTCGGTCTTTTCCTTTGCCATTGCCGCAAGCTTTTCGTTTGCGATCTCACACAGCGCCGCTTCACCGGTCTCCGCGATCTTTCTGTCGTATTCGAGAACAAGTTTGCGTCCCTCGGTCAAAACGGTGTTCTGATAGCGCGTCACGATCTGCACGCACTGGTTATAGCTGTGATCCGCCATCGCGCCGATCAAACGGCTGCCCCAGTAGAAGTTCTCGGTCGAAGCGTCGAGCGTGACATCACTGAGATACTTCGGCATCTTCGGCACATTCGGATACACCGGCAGCAGCGCGTTGAACGTCGTGGAGCCGAAGCAGATCCATTCGAGACCCTTGCAACAGTCCGGCGCATCCGGTCGGATCTGACACACGGACGTGACGCCGGTGCGGTTGATGCCGATCGAGCGGTACTTGCCGCGCACGCCGGTGTCGTGATTCAGATACGGATTGTACGGCGTGCCCTGATAGTTCGAGCTCAGAAGCTCCTTGACCTCTTCGACTGCGATCTTGCGGTCCGGCACGAAGCTCCACGGGATGTTGTCGCTTTCTGGTGTGAAGTCGGCGTTCGGGCCGTCCCAGCGATACTGATACGGTGCAAGATATCTGCCCATGTACCACGCGCGCGGCGTGTTGTATACATGATCCTGGTCGGAATGCGAACCGAACACGAGCCGCGGGTTGAAGACGCCGTTCTGATTGCAGTCAAGATGATAGGTCTCGATGAACGCTTTGAGGTCCTTCGAGCAGAGATGCGCCTCCTGCTTTCCGAAGGCGTCGTCGAAATCAAAGCTGTCCATGCCGAACTGGTTGGGCATGACGACCACGACGTCGTCCGGCACGCGCTTTGCCATCCAGTGATGTCCGCCGATCGTCTCCATCCACCAGATCTCGTTCTCGTCGTTGAACGCGATGCCGTTGGATTCATAGGTGCCGTACTGTTCGAGAAGCGCCGCAAGCCGCAGTACGCCTTCGTGCGCGGTGCGGATGTACGGCAGCACGAGCACGACGATGTCCTCCTCGCCGATGCCGCCCGGAACGTCCTTTTCCTTCTTCGTTTTTGCTTTCTGATACGTCACCAGAGGATCCGCCGCAAGCACGCGCGGGTTCGAGGTGATCGTCTCCGTCGCGGTCATACCGACGTTTGCAGCGTTGACGCCGGTCGCCGCCCAAACGCCCTCCTTCGGGTCCACGCTCGGGCACGCAGTATAGCGCATGGGGTTCTCCGGCAGCTCAACGGTAAGGTGTCCGATCGCGGAGGTATATGTCTTCTTCTGATCCTTCGGCTCGACCACAACAAGCTTTTTGACGTCAAAACGACCGTCGTCCGTGCGGGCGATCATCGTGGAATTGTCGTTGGAAGCATGTTTTCCGACCAATACAGTAGTGCAAGGCATGATTTCTGATCCTCGTTTCCTTTATTTCTGTTCTAATGATACGCAAAAACGGTATCGATGTCAATCTGTTTCCGACCTGCCCGCCGCCTGCGTGCAAAGCAAAACGACGTACGGAAAACCCATACGCCGTGTCCGGACTGCTCAGCTTCGATTTGCATACCACGCGGGATACCATTTCTGGAACCACGCGGTAAAGACGCCCATCAGAACGGGAAGAATATTATTCACGATTGCCGTATAAACCGAGAAGCTGCTGCGCATCAGGAAGAACGTCCAGACCGACGTCAAGACGTACAAAACGCCCCAAAGCGCGGTCAGGATCCGGTTCGTCCGCACAAACAGCGGATTTTTCAGCGCTTCCGCGCCGTTGTAATCGTTCATGGAATAATGCGCCGTCAGCGGGATCTTCGTCAGGCACGACACCAGCCACATCAGCCCGAACGCCAGATATGAGAGCGGCACGAGCAGCTGCTTGTTTTCAAACAACAGCAGCAGGATCGAAAATGCCGTCACGACGGCGCAGGAGATCACGTCGTATACGGTTTTGCGGCTGCGGAAGAACACCGCCGGGACCAGCGCCGAGACCGCGATCGCCGCAAGACTTCCGTACAGGGTGTGGATCGGCGCGCCGATCCAGAACGCGATCCACGGGATCAGCATGCAGAGCATGTTGCTCTTCCGTTCGCCGGTTTGTTCCGGCAGTTCTTTTTTCTTCTCCTCCGTCTCGCCCGCGCCGAAGTAGCGGTCCCAATGGAGCATCAGCTCGAAATCGCCGTCCACGCGATACAGCTTCTTCATCATCGCCGCCGCGCCGGAGATCTTTCCCTCGGCGATATCCCGCCAAACGGTATACGGCGTTTCGATCCTTGTGGTATAAGGTACAAATCCGTCCGTGATGACCTCGCTGCCGTCCTTTTTCAGCAGGATCTGATAGCACCGTCCGAGATCCGTGTAGTCCATTTCCAGCACGACGTCCCTGCCGGGATACGATTCTTTGCGGTACAGCGCCGCCATTTGTCTGGTAAAGATCAGATCGTCCTGCTCTTTCTCCCCGCGCTCCCTGTCGACGCCCCAGCTCGCGTCCGCCATCGCCTCGAACTGCTCTCTCGGGAACAGCGGCGTTTCCAGCGCTTCGCGCGTCTTTTCCGTGATCCCGCCCGCAGCATACTCTTCGCCCGCGGCGGTCATGATCCCCAGATACCGGTCCGTGTGCGCGGACAGCGCCGGCACCCGGAACAGCTCGCCCTGCCCGCAGCAGATCATCTCATACCCGCCCTTGCCGAATATGTGATCGAACATCGTCTCCACCGCGCCGTAATTGCCCTTTGCGGTATGGAATCCGCAGGTGGAGATCACGACGTTGCGCTTGCCGGACATATCGTACCGCGCCGGATGTCCGCCCATTTCGCTGTCCGCCTGCATAAACGGCAGAGAGAGCGGCAGCATGCGGTCGATCAGATTTTTGAGCCTGCCCGGCACCGAAAAATAGTACAGTCCGAAGGACCAGACCGTCAGGTCCGCCCACAGGAGCTTATCCAGAACGTCCTTCATGTCGTCGCGGACGACGCATACGCCGGGCGTCTTGTTCCAGCAGGCAAAACAGCCGAGGCACGGGCGGATGTCCGCCGTGCTCAGCCGGATCTCCTCGACCGTCACATCCGTTTTCGTTTCGATCCCGGCAATAAACGCGCGGGAAAGCTTCCGTGTGTTGCTCTGTTCGCCCCGCGGGCTGCCGTTAATCAACAGGATGTTCATTTGCCGCCTCCTCCAGTAATTGTCTGCAGTGATCGATCCATTGCAGCAGCATCTGCATGTACCGCACGCCGAAATCCACCGTCATTTGCCAATAGAGCGCCTTCTTCGGATCCTCCACCATCGCCGCGTACCGCTCGATGTCCGGCGGCGCCGTCTGAAGCTGTTTCGCAAAGCGCTCACAGCCCTCGCGCATGCCGTCAAAATACGCAATGTTCTCCGCAGCGCTCCGCTCCCCGCGGAAAAAGGTCTTCATCAGCAGCCGGTTCCGCATGACCAGCTCCGAGCTGTCCGAGATCAGCCAGCGATTCAGCTCCTGTCTCCCGCTTTCGGTGATGGAAAACACCTTTTTGTCCGGCTTCCCCGTCTGTGCGACCGTCTCGTCCGTCGCCCAGCCGTTTTCCTTCAGCGTCTGCAGCTCGCGGTAGATCTGACTGGTCTGCGCATTCCAGAAATAGTGCAGCGAATCCCGAAACGTCCGCGTGATGTCATACCCCGTCATGCTGCCGTAGTTCAGCAGCCCGAGAATCCCGTGTTTCAGCATAGCTCTCCTCCATATTCCACTTATGGAATATTATAGTTTCGCAAACGGAATCTGTCAAGCCCGCTTTTCGGGTCCGCGCATGCAAAAAGAGCCTGTGCAGGCTCTTTTTTGATTCGTATATCGCAGTACATCCCGTCAGTTATTCTCTTGGTTCATGTACCGCGCGCGGTTGAAACGGTCGTTCAGGTCGACAACGTTCTCCGTGTCGTCTCTCGTTTCCGTTTTTCCTTTCTTTTTGAGCATCACGATGCCAACGATCCCGAGCACCGCGATCACACCGAAAAACACGATCAATGCTTTCCCCAACATTGTACACAGCCCTTTCCGTAAGCTCTCTTGATGGGATTTCTCATCCTCTGCATACAGTATAGCACGCACGCCCTCCGAAATCCATGCGGTTTTGGCGAAATTAACCGCGGCTATGACGGAATTTCCGCCGCTTTACGCCGTCCTGTTTCGCAAAAAAGAGAGGGAAAGCCCCCTCCCTCTGCTCTTCCGCGATACATTATTTCTTGAACAGCTTCTTATACAGCCAGACGACCAGGCAGGAGCCGACGATCGACAGGATGATACCCATCACCCAGCCGCCGCCGATCTTGATCAGGCTTCCGAGAAAGCCGCCGACCGCACCGCCGATCACGCCGACGATAATGTAGAAAAGGATGCCCTTGCCGTTAACCTTCAAAAGCTTGCTCGCCGCAAAGCCGCAGATCGCGCCGATCACGATCTCAACGAGGATTTGCCACAACATGTTCTTTTCTCTCCTTTCTTATCATAGACCCTTCAACGGGGTTTTTCCCTGTATCGTTATCTCTTGTACATGCCGCCGGCCCTGTCCGCGCACCCTTACGCGTTCAGCCAATCCGTGATCGGACCGACGTCGACGCCTGTCTGCGATTTCAAAAACGGGATCAGTTGCTCTGCAATGACGCGCACCCCGCCCGGGCTGTCGCTTTCGATGTTCAGCGGCAGCAACGGATCGTGCAGGCTCAGCCGCAGCAAGAACCATCCGTTTCCGTGGGCGTCGTCGAGACTGAACCGCACGCCCTCGAAATTGTCCGGCGCTTCAGTCCACCCCTGCTGTGCCCTCGCAAAGCGCAGCAGCCCGTCAAGCACCGATTGCCCGCAGGCCTTGAAATCCGGATCGGTGATCTTCAACCGGAATTCCCGGCTTTCCGCGGGCTCCTGAAGGTCCGCAATCAGCGTTTCGAGGTCCCGCCCGCTGGCCAGCTCCATGAGCAGCCGCACAACGAGGTACGCCCCGTCGTCCAGAAACCAATTCTCCTTCAGCGCCGCGTGGCCCGAAGTCTCCATGGCAAGCTGACAGTCAGTCCCTGCCGCGTTCAGACGGATCGCTTCGTTGATCACGTTCCGGTAGCCGCGACGGAAGCGGCGGTGCACGCCGCCCTTTTCGCGGATGAACGCCGCAAGCCCCGTGGAGGTGATCGAGTCGGTCACGATCGTCGTGCCCGGATGCTCCTTGAGAAGGATCGCCGAGATCATCGCAATGAGCCGGTTCCGGTTCAGTTCCTCGCCGGAGCGCAGCACCGCCCCCGCCCGATCCGCGTCGGTGTCAAAGATGATGCCGAAATCTGCCGCGTTCTCCAGCACCGCCTCGCGGATGCTCGCCATCGCCTCTTTGAGCTCCGGGTTCGGCACATGGTTCGGAAACCGCCCGTCGGGATCAAGGTACCGGCTTCCGGTCGTATCCGCGCCTAAAGGCTCCAGCACCTTCCGCGTGAAAAAGCCGCCCGCCCCGTTGCCCGCATCGACAACGATTCTGAGCCCTTCAAGGGGACGTTCTCTTCCCGCCGCGTCAATAATCTTTTTCCGCAAAAATGCGGCGTAGGTATCCATGAATCGGCTCTTTTTCAGGCCGCCCGGCACGGCTGCTTCGGGAAACGCCTCTGCGGCGAGCGTCAGGATCTCGCGGATATCCGCGCTCTCTGCGCCGCCTTTCGCGGTAAAGAATTTCATGCCGTTCCGATTCCACGGAAGGTGGCTTGCCGTAATCATCACCGCCGCCGTAAACGGACGGCGCGGCAGCACGGTGGACATGAACATGGCCGGCGTTGTGGCGAGCCCGAGGTCCGTCACCTCCGCCCCCGCTTTTTGCAGCGCCGCGCACAGCGTCTTTACGATCGCCGGTCCGGACAGCCGGGAATCCCGTCCCACGGCAATTCGCAGCGCCTCTCCCTCCGGGCGCCGGGCGCGCAGCCAGCGCACGAAGCCGCCCGCGATCCTTTCGACCGCCTCCGTGTTCAGATTCACGTCCTCCCCCGCAACGCCGCTCATGGCGACCCCGCGGATATCGCTGCCGTTCTGCAGTTTCAAAAGCTCCATTCTATTGCCTCCCCCAATACCTTCTGCTTTTATTATACGCTTCTCTGTTCCGTTGGGCAAGTAAAATACATGTAAGTGTGTACCATTTTGTGTGTACCATTTTCGAGGTGGAATTGCTCTGTTAAAAGGGTAATGTACCATTTATGTACAAGTGAATAAGGAAAGTTGCGAGCATAAGAAAAGAGGGAAGGTTATCCCTTCCCTCTCAAAAAGTCCCTAACTATGGGCGTTTTGCTTATTTGAAGTATCTCTCGAGGAGACCTTTCAGCGCCTTGCCGTGTCTTGCCTCGTCGCGCGCCATCTCGTGGACGGTAAATCGTTTCGCTTCGCTCACGATTTGGGGGAACTTCATGGACAAGGTACTTCCTTCCTAAGAGATTACAAGCAAATTGTACACTATTTCGTAATTACTTGCAACTACAATCTAACAATTTCACATTAACTTTTTAACAACTTTTAGACAACTATTGACTAAAGAACTCTCTTTTGCCTGTTCAAAAAAGACAGTTTTGGGACAACAAAGGAGGTTTTTTATGGGTAAAACAAACGAAGCTGGCGTCTACCAACTTGAAAACGGCTTATGGGCTTACCGCTTCATCATCAAGGTAGACGGAAAACAAATCACAAGCCGAAAGACAACAGACGAATACGGAAACAAGCTAAGGACAAAGAAGCAAGCGGTCAAAGCGCGTGAAGCTGCGATCATTGCCGCACATCTGGAACAAGAGCGCAAGCACAAGATTTCCAGAAGGACTGTTGAAGAAGTCTACAATGAGTATCGTGAAAAAGGTCGGGCGGATCGCGCATACCGCACCATCCAGAAACAGGAAAGCCTCTGGAAGAACCATCTGCAAGAGCGCTTTGGCAAGCGTTATGTTGATGAAATCAGCGTGGCGGAGATCAATGACTATCTGGCTGAGCTTTACTTCAATGTCGGTTTTTCCTTCCGTTACACCGAAAGCTTCCTCAAAATGTTCTATCTGATCTTCGGTCAGGCGTATTCCAGGGATTACATGGATGTGGACAGCTACAACAAAATGTGCCTGAACAAAGACACGAAGATTCACATGCCGAAGCTCAAAACGGACGATGACACAGATATTGTTGCTTTTACAAGGGAGGAAATGGCGCGGCTCGATGATTATTTCAAAGGCACGAACGCGGAAACTGCTTACCTGTTGGGAATGTATTGCGGACTTCGCATCAATGAAGCGTTCGGTCTGAAATGGGATCATGTGGACTTAGATGCTGGGACGATCCTGATTGATCGGCAACAGCAATACCAGGATGGACTAATCAAGCTGGTGCCTGTAAAAACGCGCAACGGCAACCGCACCATTTACCTGAGTGACAAGCTGAAAGTGTACTTTCAAGAATTGGCTTCGCGGCGTGCGGCTGACGCAATCAAGTATAAGGCTGTCCGCGAACAGAAGCAGCGGTTCATTGATGATCTCGACGGAAGCAAGATTTCTTCCACAGAATTGGTGAATTGCTTACCGAACGGCACAATCCAGACAGTCAATAGTTTCAAGTACCCCACCAGAGAGATCAAAAGCAAGCTGGGGATCAACTTCAAGTATCACTATCTGCGGCACACCTTTGGAACGCGCATGGCGGAATTGAACACCCCTGAGCATTTACTGTTGAAGCAAATGGGGCATGGCAACATTCATGTCACGCAGCTTTATTATCTGGCGGTCACGAAAACAGGCGTGGATGTGCTCAAAGACAATCTGAACAAGCTCTAAAAGAAATAATGCTCAAAGGTTTTCCCATTCTATCTTTTTTATGTGGAAAACCTTTGAGTATAAAGCGGAACAGGTCAATACATTTCCCTGATTTTATCCAGGTACGCCGCAAATTCCTTTACTGTTTCTTCGTCGCCCATCAACTTCGCGCGTCTGCCGAAGCCCAGAAGCCAACCGAAGAATTGATCGCTGATCTCCACAGGTGCCGAAACCGTAAAATGCGAATCATCTGTTTTTGTGTAAGCAACGCCGCCTTCGGTACCGAAGCGCTCCACCACCGCGTCAAGCAGCGGATTGATGAAGCGAATAGACACCCGCGTCTGCCGCCCTCCGAACATGGAAAAGGTGCGCTTGGTATAATCTTTCAAATTGATTGCGGCAAAGACTTCCTTTCCCTGGCGCGGCTCCCCTGTGCGACGAATGCCCTTCATGCGGTCAACGCGGAAAGTGCGCATTTTGCCAGAAGCGTTATCGAATGCCAGAAGGTAGTAATTTCCGTCATTGATGAGAAGTTTATAGGGGCTGACAACATAGCGATCTCCCTGGCGCCGCTCCACTTGCTTCAATCCCGAAACAGAGTATTTCAAATACTGGAAGCTAATCTTTTCAGGTTCATGCTTTTCCCCATCCAGCTTGGTCGCCATGGCATCGTCAATCATCGTAATATTTGACAGCACATTTTTATTGTTCGTCTTTACCCTGTCGGTCAGCAGCGCATCGTGGCGGATCGTTTTTGCCTGGTATTCGCTCACGAAATCACAAAGCACATCGGCAAGGTTGTCGCTTTCCCTTGCGGTCAGGAATTTCGCGGTGTAGACACTCTCCGCAAGCAGCCTGATTTCTTCAAAGGAATAGCGGCGCTGCCGCACATAAAAGCCCTTTTCCTTGCCGCGATTTGCATAGAGAATGACCTTTTCTTCATCGTCCTCATCGTCCGCAATCGCATCTGCTGCGTCCTGAATCGTGACGCTCTCGCCCTCATGCAAGCGCTCCAACAGCCAAAGCGCCTGGTTGATCGCTTCAATGTCACGATAAATGCTGCGGCGCTCAGCGGTTACACCCAGCAATTCCAGCTCCCCTGCAATCGTTCCAGCGTCCATCAAATGATCTTCATCTGTTTTCTGTTGGAGAATTTGCAGGATCAGATACGGCTTCAGCTTTTGGTTTTCTGCCTTGCCGCTTCCTACCGATGTTTCACCTTTCTTTGCCATTAAATAAACACCTCAATTGGTTTCCAGATATTTCGGTTTTCCATGTCTTCGGACCAAACGGTATTGCTTAAATAGAGCTGCGTGCCTACTGCTCTAACAAATCCCCATTTGATCTCAGGGTGCTTTTCCCCGTAATGTTTGAGCGCATCAAACTTCTTCTGCGCATAGCCATCAATGTTCCTTGATGTCCCGTCCGCAGATACACCGCCTTTTGCTTCGATTATCCAAACATCTCCCGAAACTGTCTGCATGATGTAATCAGGATAGAAGTGGCTCCTTCTGAATGCCTTTTTATATACGATGCTAAAGTATTCGTCACCTTTATCACCGTTTTTGTAAACCCATTTCACGGGGTCATAATTCTCACACCAGCGTTCAAATTCAACTTCTGAAGCGGTACGATTTGGCGCAATTAGAATGTTGTTCCCATAGTTTTCAAAGACGTTTTTCTGATAAATCTTCGTTGCTTCGGTCTTCTTATGCTGCTTGTAATATTGATAGGGAGGAATAAACCATGGACTCGTGATAACATCGGCTTCGTCAATTTCTCCGATTTCATTTTCACTCACTTCACTAAAAGTTTCCATCAAACGATCCCTGTTATTTACAAGGAAAGCATTATACTCCCGAAGCGTCATCCCTGGGAGCAACTTGTTCTCATGCTCAAACTCCTGTTCCTCTTGTGACAGGAGGTTTAGCTTCAAGTCTTCTGGCCCAAACAGTATGCGCAAAGCATTGTTTGAAATACTCTCATCAATCCCCATGACAGCGGCGATTTTTCTTTTTGCATCTCGAATAATAAATCCGTCATCATGGTTGCTGATCTGATGCTCTCCACCAAAGATGCTGTTCAAATGCAGCATGTCGTGTGTGGTTCGTGCAACGCCCTCAATCGCGGTAGTCTTCAGCTTTGTTCCGAAAACATAGCCCTTGCTCGCCTCCATCTCATGCCTATCTAAGCGACCATTACCATCCAGATCGCATTGCTTCAATATTGCTTTACGGATGACTTTTACAACGGCTACTGGATTAACCGCAAAACGGTCACTTCCATTTAGCGCTTCTTTTTCCAGCGTCACATTGGGAGCGTCTTTTCTTCTCTTGTATTGGTAGGTATAGAAAGAATCCGACAAGCTGCTTGTTAAGCCCTCAGTAAACTGACTATCCAGGGTATAGAGGTAACAGTTATCCAGAATGTCATTGTCATAATGTTTGCGCTCTGGCATTCTGCGTATTCTGCCTATTGTCTGAATGTTGAATCTCTCGGTGCCACCTTCACGGAGCTTCACAAGAATCTTGGCCCTGGGGCAATCCCAGCCTGTCGCAATTGCTTGCTTAAAGAGGATGAAAGCGTAATGACCGTTTAGTTTTGTGATCTCTTCTGGATGGTCAGGGTGATCTCCGCTAAACCAGGATGTCACCAGCCCAGAGCTTTCAGGATAGCCCATGTCTTCAAGAGCGTTTTTCACACGCTGAATCCATTCTTCGCTTCCATTGGGAAACTGGATCAAGACAAGGGGACGAATGTTAAGACCAAGTTTGTCGTACTCTGCTTGTATTTGCTTGCGTTTCTTGTCCGCAAGTTCCAGAAGCATGAGGTCATCATCCAGCATGTTGTTCTCTTGAATTGCCAAGGAAACGCCTTCATTGATGGATATTCCCATTGCAATCAGCCCTTGCGCAATAACCTCATCATCCTTTATGATCTCGGTTGAATCTCCTCTACTGACAGGTGTTGCGGAAATACGAAGAACATGAGCGGGCTGAATGTTGGCAATGTATTCATTTGCTGTAGCTCGATACTTATGCTCCTCATCAATTAACATGAAGATTTCAATGTGGCTGTTATGACAAGCAAGGACTTTACTCATCAAATCCATGTGTTCACCCTCGCGAAGCACCACATTTGATTTCTTATTGATTTTATCCCAATTAATGAAATAAACCTTCCCCCTTGGGTCTGGTTCCGAAATAAAAGAATACACATCTCCATCGGGGATCCCCGAAGTTACTGTCTCAAAAGTTTCCTGTGATTGTTTTTCCAATCCACCCGCGCCAGGACAGAGCCAGAGAAATACAGTATTCGGGTTTTCATCAAGAAAATCATCGATAAAACGGCACACCAGAACGGTTTTTCCTGATCCTGTTGGTGCATAAAGCACTACTTCCTCATGGTCTGCACACTTTCTCAGGAGGCTATCTTCATGCGTAGTCTGAAAATCAATATTATCGCCTAAAAACATTATTCTGCAGCCTCCCTTAATTCTTGTCCAAAGAATTCTCTTGGAATATACTTAAATCCTTTTGCCTGAAGAGTTCTCATTTCTTCCGCACTAAACAAAATGTTTTGATTAACCCAAATGTCTTCTATCTGTGGGAAAATGATGGGGTCAAGAACGAATCTTCTATAGTCTTCCTTATTGAGCAATAATACATGCTTCACATTATCAACTTCTATCGCATTTTGAAGTTCAATCATCTCTTTGATGTGCAAGCAGAGAACATTGCTCAGAAGATAGTCTTCAGGTCTCCTTGGTGTCCAATCGCATCGGAAATACTTAACATTAGCTTGGAATCCGTTAGCCATTGGAATATCAGAGCCAATGTAATTTCCTTTAAGTGGTTCTCCATGAATATTGATACCATTAATAGCACAGACTGAACGTGGCCATGTTACATAGCGTGCAATTCCTAAACTCTCCCATTCCTCGTCACCTGGTTTTAGATTGCGTGCTCTCATTTCTTTCGCTTCAGCATCGGAAACTTCATTGTTAGTAACAAGAATGCACTTACGATGTCCACCATCTTCCGCATTTAACAAATTGACTGCATGGAATGTTGTACCTGAACCAGCAAAAAAGTCTATAACAAGCGCATTTGGCTTGTTAGCAATAAAGAACCATAAAGTGTCGTGTACTGCATATAGTGATTTTGGGTATGAAAACGAATGATTTGGGATGATGTCTTTTATCACAGTTGCGCCATAGTCAGTGGCATTATGATACTTTTGAAACCAAACCGAACGAGGAGATACCTTTTTGTCAGTAGAATCAACTTGCTTAATATTCAGTGAACCATCTTCCTTTTTTCCGTCAACAACTATTTCACCAGATTCAATCCTTGCCTGTAGACCTGAAGGAATATATGAAAGAGTCCATCTATTATTCTTCTTCTCAAATTGGCTCACTTTCACATAGCCTTTTTTTACCCATTCGCGGGCTGTCGAAGGAATCGCACGCCAAATAGATTCGTTTCCTCGATCATTGATAGGGAAGACTGCTGTTAATCCAGGAATCTTTGGAAAATCTTCTGGTGGCGTTCCAAGTGGAAGGGGTTCCCCGATCTCGATGATACGTTTCTTTCCTTCATCAATATATATGGGATAAAACTGACCATTCGCACTTGCGCGTAGGTTGTTCCCTCTATTGAATCCGAACCAAGCTCTTGCTTTGGCTACTTCATCTGTATTACCGAGCATGTTGTTATCAGATTTATTTATGCTTTCTTCGCCAAATCTACATACAAAAATGTATTCCTCCACACGAGAGAACTCATTCTCTCGGTTTGTTCCACGAGGATTGATTACATCTGTAATCATCTGAATATTTGCCTCTGGAAACATTTCTTCCAATAGGCATCCAAGATGTAAATACTCTTTTTCATCGATGGTGACTATTAAAACAGATTTTCTTGGGTTGAGCAAATGCTTTGCCAAGTCTAATCTGCTTTTCATCATTGATAACCACTTGCTATGGCGATACGCATCTTCCTTTACAACATAGTCATTATTATATTTCCAATCTTTTGCGCCTGTATTATAGGGTGGATCAATATAAATGCAATCAACTTTGCCGCGATGTGTCTTTTCCAGAAGATACAGCGCTTGTAAATTATCCCCTTCAATAATAAAATTCCATGGGAGATTCTCATCCTTGCAAAGACGTCTTTCTGGGTCTGCTGACAGGATCGGGATGTTTTCTTTCAACAATTCATCAACTTCTTCAGAATGCTCTTCCCATACAAGGCCATATTTCTTCTCTCTCAAATGGTTTTCGATTTCATTAAATGCACGGATTGATGCGTCATCAGAATGCTCTTCTTTGAGTTGTTCCAAGAATTGAATCATGCGATCACGACGTTCTTTTGAAAGATTAGCCATAAAAAACTCCCACACGATAGTGTTTTTAATGACTCAATTATATCGTGATAGTTCGTTATTTACAAGAAAAATATGTGCTTAACCAAATTGCAAAAAAATAACCGAGGTTGTGAACCTCGGATTATTTCTTGTTTTCTAAAGTAGTTTTGCGTGTCTCTCAATCGCCTGTTCTATCCGCTGTGGCTCAATGCCGATGTAGCGTTGCGTGATGGCTGCGCTGCTGTGTTGCAAAAGGCGTTGGACAAGGGCAATGTCGAAGCCATTGTTGCGGTAGATTTCAGTGGCAAAGTATTTCCGAAAGCTATGGGTGCTAATTCCCTGGAAGCCCAGATAATCGCACACAAGTGCAAGCTGTTTCTGTACCGCCCTTTCCGTAAAAGGAAAGATGCGTGCGGCGCGTCCGATCCCCTGCCGCAAGCAATAGTTTTCCAAATACTGCTGGATGACAAAGGGAACAGTGAAAACGCGCTGCTTTCCTGTTTTCTGTTCTGTGATCGCAAGCCGATAGCGTCCACCGTCGCTTACAATGTCCGAAAGCCGCAAGTGCAAAATGTCGCTGATGCGCAAGCCCAGGTTTGCTTCCAGCACCAGGGCTGTGGCAATGCGTTCGTTAGGGCGGAAGAAGCTGCTGCCCTCCTTCATGGTATTTATGATCTCTGTGTACTGCTCTGTGGTCAGTGCGTTCGTCTTATAATTCATCGGTTTTCCCTCCAAAGTTCGTAAAAATGCAGCGTTTTGTTCGTATGTTTGCGGCGTGCGGCTCAAAAGCGCCCAAAGTCTGGGCTGTGGGGTTCGAAATTGTCCACTTTTCCGAACCCCTTGCCGCAAGCGCTCAGACCGCAAGCATCATCTGTTCGTCGCAATCCATACAGGCAATGCGGACTTCCTTCGTGGCTCTGATGCTCATTCCGCAACAGGGGCAAATGTATTTCCGCGTGGAGCTTGTTTTCGTGGTTCCGAAAGTCGAACCGCTGTGCGCTCCTGTTCCTGTAATCTGGAAGCCGCGATCCTCATTCCTGTTCAGAAGGATTTCGGTCAAGCTATTGTCGATGACGAAATTGAGAAGGGCTTCGCTGGGAGAAGTGCGGCTCCAGCCATAACGCTCACTGCGTTCTACAACCAGCCCATGCGCTTCGGCTGCTTCCTTAAACTTGCGGTTGTGGTAGGTGTTCCCTCTGCTGCAATCCTGCACGCCGCAAACATGGTTGAAGTAGTGCACCATTTCGTGAAGCAACGTGGCAACCACATCCTCAATGGGTCGCGCAAGCGTCCCCGCGCCGATGTTGATTTCGTGCGTTCCGCCGATCTTGCTTACCCATGTATCTTCGCGCAGCGAGAAGTGTCCATAGGCACGCGGCGTTGACTGAATGGTGATCGTCGGTCTTGCAAGTGCACCTTCAAAGAACGCTTTGTTCAGAAGGTCGAAGATTTTGTTGAGATACCCAGCGACGCGATTATAGCTTGTCAGTTCCTTCATTGTTTTGTTTCTCCTTCTCTTGATTTTTGAGAGAGGGCAAGCTATAATCTTTCTTGCCCTCTCCTGTTGGATTGGGGTGGAAGCTTCTTGCCTGTCGCTTTGGTCGGTTGTCAGGCAAGGGGCTTTTCTTACGCGCTGATGGAGAAGCGGCGCGACGCGCTCTGCTTGGTGTAAGCCTTGTAGACTTCGGGAAGCGCTTTCTTGAACGCGGTGGTGTCGAAGCGGTTGGTGAGCACCGAAGTCCAGCGGACGATGTACTGTCCAGCGGTCAGTTCTTCGGTGTCCTGATCCAGCATGGTCTGTTTGATCTCATCGCGGATCGCCTCAGCCTCAGCCTTGACTTCCTCAATGTACGCTTCAAGCTCCTGGAGTTCTTCGATCTTCTGGATCATTTCGTTCGTTGCCATTGTATTGATCTCCTTTTGATGATTTATTTGAGGTTGTTTCCCTCTTTCTTATGTCTACATTATAGCACTAATATCTGGTGCTGTCAATACTTTTTTCACTAATTTTTAGTGTTTTTTTGAAGAAAAAACACTTGATTTTAGTGCGGTATTGTGTTATACTATGTATGGTGGAAAAGGAGGTGCTTATTATGGCGCTACAATACAAGGTTGATGTGATGGCTGCGCTCAAAGCGCATGGCTATTCCTCCACAAAGATACGCGAAGAAAAGCTGATCGGACAATCCTATTTGCAGCAAATTCGGCATGGCGATCTGGTATCATGGAAAACCATCGAAACCCTGTGCCGCTTGTTAGATTGTCAGCCTGGGGATCTGATCAAATATATCCCCGACGATCCAGCAGCAGAAGAATAAATGGCGTGCGGCGCTCTGTTTGAGAAAAGGGTACACACTTTGAATACCTGTTGGTACACAAATTGTTTGGGGGTATGTTATTGGCACACACCGCACGCAATTCAACAGGCAGACAATAGACCTGTCCGCAAGCCTCAGAAGAAATGTTGAAAGGCGTGCGGCACCCAGGGGGCACACTTTCGGGATTCTCAAAGGATGCTTTGCCTTTTGCCTTTTGGCGTGGCTTGCTCTCCCACCAAATGAGGTTTTTATTTCGGCTGACGGATTTTGCGGTCGCTTGCGGTCAGGCGTTTTTTCTGAAAAAGACGAAAAGGGACGAAGCCCAACGGAGCTTCGTCCCTTTTTTATCGGAAATCTTTTAGTAGATCGTTCAGAGCCG
Source organism: Clostridia bacterium (assembly GCA_017393775.1). Taxonomy (GTDB): domain Bacteria; phylum Bacillota; class Clostridia; order Christensenellales; family CAG-138; genus UBA3792. Next base: position 1,436 of record JAFOQN010000207.1, on the reverse strand, counting down.
CGTCCATTGCGGCTTTCAGGCTTTTCTACAAGATCGCCATGATCTCAGCTTCAAGCCATCCATCTTTCTTTTTCTTTTTCTTCTTGGTTTCTGTTTTCTACACGCTCATTTCTTTACCTCCACGATACTGTGAATCTCTACTTCTTCTCCATTATCCTCTCCATCGTCTACAAGCTCAGAAATCATTTTCTGGTGTAAAGAGGACAGTATTTCATGCGGTTTGTAACCATCAAGATACATAAACTGGTTATACTCTGGAATTGTCTTCTTGCTCAGCATTTTTCTTACCTCCATGCTTTTGATCTCTTACATTTTCGTGTAAAGGCAACCAGCGCAGATTGTCCGCGCGGTTGTTGCTGGTGTCGTGATCTACATGATCGACGGTTGTGTTATTCTCAGGATCAGGGTTAGGGCAAAACGCCGTTGCAACCAATCTGCTTACAAGAAAATGATGAGATACCCCATCTTCGGAAAGCGCAACGCGCCAATACCCTTTGTTGTTTGCGAACGCTTTGAGGATGCGCGGTTTAGGGTTTTTTAGTGATTTGACGCGCCCATGATCGCTGATTAGATACTTACCCTTGTACCCTTCTATTACCTTCCACTATTCTCCTGGAAGGTCTGGTATGTTTCTCATGGCAAACCTCCTTTTTCGTTTTTTTGTGCGCAGAACGCAAAAAGAGGCTCCATTTTCATGGAACCCCTCTCACCTATGTTTGAGAAATGTGATGGATCATTTAATCAAGTTTGACAAAAGTTTTTTGAGAAAACCACTGCCTGTCGAATTCTTCCTTGGTTGTGGGCGGTTTATTTCGGCTTGCCTCCACGCGCTCTGAAGCCTCCGCCGCAAGCTGCTGGGAAAGTTCGTACACTTCCCATAGTTCCTCTGTGTATTGATCGGTGAAAGCCCCCAGCACAAAGCATTTACAATAATAATAGCAGCAGTCGAATTCTTGCCAAAGGCGCTTGTATGTTGCTGACCACGCCTCGTTTCTTGCCTTTTGGGACGTTTCCCCTCTGGACAAAGCAAGGGGAAGTATTTCTTTGTATTCTTCGGCAAATATCTCGCTTCTACGGTTGTAGTAGTCCCAAACGACCTCGCGGTTATCAGGTAAAATGCGCTCACGCATTTTCTTTTTCCCAACAATGGTTGTTTTCCACGCAGCACTTTCCACACATTTTGTAATGATCTGCTTTTCAAGAAGTTGGTGGCACCAATTTCTGAGCGTTTTTTCAACGGCGCTGGTGCCATAATGATTTCGACACACCAATTCACGCTCAGCCCAGGGCATCGCCTCGAAGCCATCAATGTCGGTAAAAGCGGAGAGAAAATACGCAAACTGAACCGCATCCACCTGAATATCCACGCCGAAGCACCTGTAAACAATTTCAGCAAGTCGTTCTTGTGGCTTTTCAGGCTTAGATAGAATCCTAAT
>JAFOQN010000206.1 GCA_017393775.1 Clostridia bacterium | reverse complement strand
GCTTTGAATGCCGAGCGTGACACCGCCGGATGCATTGTCGATGTCAAGCTTCTCCGCCGTGATTTTGCCGAGCGTGATCCCGCCGGACGCACTGTTCACATCGACCTCGTTTGCGTTGACCTCATCGACGGTCAGTCCGCCGGATGCCGTATCGACCTCAAATTCACCGGAAACCGAAACCTTGCCGAACACCGTCTTGCCGGACGCCGCTTCGACCTTGACTTCTTTTGCGGAGAGGAACTTGATGTCCGTTCCGCCGGACGCTGTTTCAATCTTCAGATTCCCGAGATCAAGCATGTTTTCACCGATGATCTTGCCGGAAGCGACCTTGATGTCGAGGTCCGCAAACGCAGGCAGTTCGATCGTCAGATCCTTCTTTTCCATCCCGGACAGCGAAAGCGTATTTCCGGACTTGCAGTATTTGATCTTCAGCGTCGTGCCGTCAATCCACCAATGCATCTGTTCTTCTTCGGAAAGCTCCTTTTCGCAGGCTTCGGAAACGGACAGCGTTCCCTTGCCGTTTGAAAGTGTCACGCTGCCGGCAATCCATTCGATCTCGACCTTCCTGACCTTCGTTTCGTCATAGGTGAATCCACCCGCCGTATATTTGTCCGCGTTCGAATAACGGACCGGCACCGAGCAGGAAATCCGGACACAGCCGAATAACGAGAGCAGCAAAAGTCCCGTCAGTAAAACAGCAACAATACGTTTCATGTTTTTTCCTCCCGATTATGATTGCATGAGCGCCGCCGTTTCGGGCAGCGTGTTTTCCAGTTCGTCCACGTCCGCGTCAGTTGTCGACCAGCTCGACGTAAACCGCGCGATCCAGTGTCCTTCGTCCGCCCGTCCCCAAAGATCGAAGCCGACGAACGCACGAAGCTTCTCCGCCTCCGCGTCGGAAAGGATGATAAACTGCTGGTTCGTGGGTGAGTTCCACGCAAGCGCATAGCCTTTTTGAAGCAGGATCTTTTGGATGCGCTTTGCGTGACGAATCGCTTCTTTGCCGATCTTCTCATACAGTCCGTCGGTAAAGACCGCGTCGAACTGCACGCCTAATACACGTCCCTTTGCCAGAAGCCCGCCGTGCCGCTTCACCTGCGAAAGAAGCATCTTCGGCGCTTCCTTCGGGAATACGACCGCTTCGCCGCACAAGAGTCCCAGCTTCGTCCCGCCGATACTGAACGCGTCGCAAAGATCCGCAAGATCGGAAAGGGTGAGATCGTTTTCGGGACAGCCAAGCGCATAGCCGAGCCGCGCGCCGTCCACATACAGCTTCATATCATAGCGGTCGCAAAGCGCGCGGATGCGGCTAAGCTGTGCCTTTGTGTACAGTGTGCCGTACTCGGTCGGATGCGTGAGGTACACCGCGCCCGGGCGCACCATGTGCTCATGTGTGGCGTCGGCGTAGAAGGTCGTCAGATACGCCTCGAGCGCGTCTGCGTCCAGAACGCCGTCATTTTCCCTGAGTGCAAGGACCTTGTGCCCGGTAAACTCGATCGCGCCGGCTTCGTGTACGTTGATGTGCCCCGTCTTCGGCGAAAGCACACCTTCGTAAGGCGCAAGAAGCAGGTCGAGCACGATCATGTTCGTCTGCGTGCCGCCGACGAGGAATGTCACCGTCGCATCCGGCGCATTGCAAACGGCTTTGATCTTTTCCGCCGCGCTTACGGTATACGGATCGAAACCGTAACCGCTCATCTGCACCATGTTCGTTTCGGAAAGCGCCTTTAATATGGTCGGATGCACGCCCTCCGTATAGTCGCATTCAAATGTCCGCATACCGTCCTCCGTTCATTCGCTTCGGTTCTCATCGCTTTCCATATAGGCGGAAAGCAGCGTATCAAGCTTCGGCAGCGCCGTTTTCAGCGAAACGACCGCGCCGTCCTTCAAAAAGCAGTGCTTTGACGTCCCCTCGGCGGCAAGCGTTCCGCGTGTGAGGTTTCGGATCACATATCCGATCTCCAGCATCCGCCTGCTGTACTGATTGATCCGCACGCCGATCTCGACCTCGTCGGAAAACATCGTGGGTCTCCGATAGTCGATCGAGATCCCGACCACCGGCGAAACAACGCCCTCGCGCTCGATGTCTGCATACCCGAACCCGAGCGTGTCCAAAAACGCAACACGCGCTTCCTCCATCCACTTCACATAGTTCGCGTGATGGATCACACCCATCTGATCGGTCTCGTGATACTGCGCCTTTCGGTTGTATATAAACATGGTTTCCCTCCGTTTCGGTTTCGTCAATCGAGCGGCAGGCGATACAGCCGCTGCAGCCGCGGTTCGAGATGCGTGTCGATCTCCGTTTCAAAGCGCCAGCCGAACTTTTCATACAAGCCCTCATGCTTTGTAAACAAATACAGCGCAGGCGCGGACAGATACGTCCTCGCGTTTTCTTTCACGGTGGAAAGCAGCAGCCTTCCCCAGCCTCTTCCCCGGTATGCGGGGTCGAGATACACGTTCGCAAGCCACGGGGTGATGTCCGGCCGCACGAAGAGATCGCTGTTTGTGAACTGATACGAGCCGATGAGCGTTCCGTTTTGAAAGAGGCCGAAGGTCATCGGAAGCCGATCCCGGTTCAGGCTGTGCAGCATGCTTTCCTTCACCGCTTCGCGCGTGTATCCGTCGCGCATGCCCCACCAGCCGAACATCCAATCGGTCAGCGTTTCGATGTCGTCCGGCTCCGTGATCCGTTCTACCCTGAGTTCCTCCATCCCGCTCCTCCGTCTTGCGCTTCGAATGATGCTATTGTTGTACCATGTTCCCGGCAAAAAAGCAAGCGCTGCGATGTTTTTCATATATTTCTTTTTCGTTTGTATTGACATCCGCCGAATCGGTGGTATAATACAGATAATTGAACAGTTGCTCAACTGTTCCGAATCGGAGGAAAGAAATGAATCGTTTCCCTATGTGCGAATGTGAGGCCGTCCATCAGGACGTCGTGAACGCGGTCGCGCCCAAGCTGTTATCCGGCGACGAAGCGATCGATCTTGCCGCGCTCTATAAGCTGTTTGGCGACGGAACGCGCGTGCGCATCCTGCAGGCGCTTCGTGTGCACGAGCTTTGCGTATGTGATCTTGCATGTCTCTTGGGCATGACAAAATCCGCGATTTCGCATCAGCTGAAGGCGCTCAGGTTAAGCAACCTCGTTAGGTTTCGCCGCGAGGGGCAGAACGTGTTCTATGCCCTTGCCGACGAGCATGTCGAAAAGATCCTGGACCTCGGTCTCGATCATCTGCGCGAATAAGCGCATCTATTTTTCTGCCGTATTGTTGAATACTTGAGCAACCATTGTCTTTTGGGAGGGCTTTATGGAAGAAGCGGAGCACGAACACCATCACGAACACGGCGAGTGCTGCTGTCATTCGCACGAACACGCGCACGGCGAATGCTGTCATCACAAACACGAACACGCGCACGGCGAATGCTGTCATGAACACGGACATCACCACGGGCACAGCCACGGGGACGCGTGCGGCTGCGGTCACGAGCACGGCGGGCACGAAGAAGGCGAAAACCGCACGATGCTGATCCGGCTGATCGCGGGCGCCGCTTTGTTTGCCGGCGGCATGATCGCGCATTTGTGCAAAGCGCCGCTGTACATTGAGCTCCCGATCTTTCTCGCGTGCTATGCCGTCGTCGCATACGACATCGTCTGGAACGCGATCCGCGGGATCGTTCGCGGCAATGTGTTCGGCGAAGCGTTCCTGATGACGATTGCATCGATCGGCGCCTTCGCACTCGGTGAATACCCCGAAGGCGCGGCGGTCATGCTTTTGTATCAGCTCGGCGAGTTTCTCACCGATCTCGCGCTCGACCGCTCGCAGGATTCGATCCGCGCGATTCTCGACATCCGTCCGGACACCGCGAACGTGCAGCGAAACGGAGAGACGGTGTCTGTGCCTCCCGCGGACGTTGCGATCGGCGAGACGATCATCGTCCGCCCCGGCGAGCGCATCCCGCTCGACGGCGTGATCCTTTCGGGAACCTCTTCGCTCGACACCCGCGCGTTGACCGGCGAATCGGTCCCGCGTACCGCATTGGAAGGCGATGCGGTGTTGTCCGGCTGTATTGCGCTGGACGGCGTGCTTTCGATCTGCGTGGAAAAATCCTTCGGCGAATCGACGGCTTCGAAGATCATCCGGCTCGTTGAGGACGCCGCCGACCGCAAAACGCCGACCGAGCGGTTCATCACGAAGTTTGCACGGGTCTATACCCCCGCCGTGGTCATTGCCGCAGTCCTTCTTGCGGTCGTCCCGTCGCTGATTTTCGGCAACTGGGCGGATTGGATCCACCGCGCCCTGACGTTTCTCGTCATCTCCTGCCCCTGCGCGCTCGTGATCTCGATCCCGCTTGCGGTGTTCGGCGGGCTCGGTGCGGCGTCTAAAGCGGGCATACTCATTAAGGGCGGCAATTTTCTGGAAGCTTTGAACAAGGCGCATACGGTCGTTTACGACAAGACCGGCACGCTGACCGAGGGCAGTTTCTCGGTGCGTGAGGTGCTTCCCGAAAACGGCTTCACCAAAGAGGCGCTTTTAAGCCTTGCCGCCGGCGCGGAGTCGTTCAGTACGCATCCGATCGCGAAATCGATTCTTGAAGCCGCAGACGGGCTCCCGGAGGATGTTTCCGATGCGCATACCCTGTCCGGCAAAGGCGTTACCGCCACGGTCGACGGGCATACTGTCGCAGTCGGCAATCAAAAACTGATGGGATCGCTGAACCTCTCCGTCACGGAACCCGAAACGGTCGGAACGAAAGCATTTGTCGCGATTGACGGCAAGTATGCCGGCTGCATCGTGATCGCGGACGCGCTGAAGGCGGACAGTTCCGACACGGTCAACGCCCTGCGTTCGCTCGGCATTTCGCGGCAGATCATGCTGACCGGCGACGCAAAGGCAGTCGGCGACGCGGTAGCAAAGGAGCTCTCGCTTGACGGTGTTTCCTCGGATCTTTTGCCGGATCAAAAGCTGGAGGCGGTCGAATCGCTCTATGAAACGCTGCCGAAGAAAAGAACGCTCCTGTTTGTCGGTGACGGCATCAACGACGCGCCGGTGCTTGCGCGTGCGGACGTCGGCGTTGCGATGGGCGGGCTCGGAAGCGACGCCGCGATCGAAGCGGCGGACGCGATCATTCCGGCAGACGCGCCGAGTAAGCTCGTCGACGCGATCAGAATCGCGCGGAAAACGCATCGCATCACGGTCGAAAACGTCGTGTTTGCGCTCGGCATGAAGGCGATCTTTCTTTTGCTCGGCGCGCTCGGCGTCGCAAACCTCTGGATCGCGGTATTCGGCGACGTCGGCGTGATGCTTTTAGCGGTGCTGAATGCGCTCCGCGTGCTGAAACGAAACGACTAAACCGCGCAAATCCCTTGACTTTCCGGTTAGGAACAGATATGATTTTCTTTGAGGTGAGGGTATGAAAAAGCAGAAAACCGCAATCGCTCCGAAGAAAAAGCAGAGCATCATCGGATATTACAAAAAGTACGGCTGGAAAATGGCGGCGCGCGACGTGCTGCACGACGTCGTCGGCAGCATCCTCTATGCGGCCGGCATCTATACCTTTGCGGCGACGGCAGACTTCGCCCCGGGCGGCATCACCGGCGTTGCAATGATCATCAACCACTTTTTCCCGTTCCTCAGGATCGGTCTTCTGTCGCTGCTCATCAACGTCCCGGTCGCGATCATCTGCTACCGGCTGCTCGGCCGCGTGTTCTTTTTCAAGTCTGTCAAGAGCATGCTGATCTCGGCGTTCTTCATGGATATCATTTTCCCGCTGATCCCGCAGTACAACGGTGCCGAAAACCCGCTGCTTGCCGCGCTGTTTGCAGGCGCACTGTCCGGTATCGGTCTTGCGATCATCTATATGCCCGGCTCGTCCACCGGCGGCACGGACTTTGTCATCATGAGCATCCGAAAACTGAAACCGCATCTGTCGATCGGGACCATCTCGCTGATCGTGGACGGCGTCGTTATCCTTTTAGGCTGGCCGGTGTTCGGCAACATCAATGCGGTGCTGTACGGCGTGCTCATGACGATCGTTTCTACCACCATCATCGACAAAGTCATGTACGGCACGGGTACGCGGCGCAT
>JAFOQN010000205.1 GCA_017393775.1 Clostridia bacterium | reverse complement strand
TACAGCTCTGTTAATATATGGATTGTGTGTATACTCGCAAATAAAACTGCCTTTTTCCGTCCAAGTAATAATATAGTCATCCATATCTGCCTCACTTTTAGGGAATTAAATTAATATTAAAACCGTATTGCTTTAACATTGTGTGTCAAGAGAACCGTCCCCTTGACACTGCCGTCACGCTCCCTCGCCCGACGCGATCATTCAGTAGGCCCATAGTATTGCATGCCATTGCGCAATACAAAATAATCTGCCGCCACATCATAAGTGTTTCCATCATCGCAGATCAGACAAATAAACCGAAACTCATATTGATGTGGTTCATTATGCACATCTACCCTTGTTGAAACAGCTTTGATCGTTACATCCGTATCTCCGTTTACCCATAGTGAACGAAGGAACGTATCATAACACCTTTCTGTCATTGTTTCCGTCCACCCGGCATTCGTTTTTGCCTGCTCAATCTGTGCTTTCTCAACCTCTTGATTGCGAGTGGCAGCAAATGCTTCGTATGAACCATATTGTTCTTGTTTTTTCTTAATTCGCTCTAAATTTGCCAATCTTGCAACCCATTCTTCAGGCAAAGGATCGTCATCGTTGCACAGGAGAAGTCGATAATAAACCGAATTCGGTGTTGCATGAACGATAAGTTGAAGCTGTTCCCCATCAGATAGCAGGTATTCGCTTTTATTCATGATTTGATCTGCTGCTTCATCATACGCAACACACAGATTCTTATCGCAGGACACCGAAACTCCGTTTTTATTCCACTCAACACGAATGACGGATCCCCACCCCAAATCAAAATCCCCATCTTTTTGTAAATAAGAAACCATCTGACCGTCATACGGAACAGAGTATTGCAGAACCTTGATTACCTTATTGCTTTTGATGTTTGAATCGCAGCACAGACAACATATCAGCATTATCAACGAAATCATATAACCAGCTATTTTTCTCATTGGTATTGTCCTTCCCCCTTTATTACACAATAGGTTGCCCAGCAAACCAAAAGGTGTGTCAGGGGGACGGTTCTCCTGTCACACTTTGACACCCGCAGATTGTTGTCAAGAGAACCGTCCCCTTGACACGTTCCCAAATTCGTTTTCACGCTAACCGTCCCCTTGACAACCTTGACAATCTATTAATGGTTAGTCTTGACAACCCCTTGTCAACGTCACCAAATTGGCGGTAAATCTTCTATGGAGTTGATTGGTATAATATGAAACCCATTCCACTCCTCTTCTCCATGAGGCGCCCAGTATTCGCGATTCGATTCCAGATAATAGATGCAAACCGACCCATTATTCACCAGGCCATAGTTTTCCGGATATGCATCTTCCATGATTTCTTCATCTTGTAATGGCGGTTGACCAAGAAACACTATGTACTGTAACTCTGGGTATTCATTACAAACCAAAGCGCATACAGCGTCCGGCGTTCCCTCAAAAATAAACCTTCTGATCCCGCTGTTTATACCTACAAACGAATCGAACACCTGCACGTTTGCGGGAATAACCAATTCGAATAAAGAAGGACAAAAGGAACACTCTTCTGCATCAATGGTCTTCATCAAAGGAGAAAAGGAGATTTCTTTCAATGCAGCACAATTTGTAAAATTGGTTTTAAGCCGTACAACCCCATTCCCCAATGAAACACGCTCTAATTGTTCACAATCAGCGAAAGCATAATCATCAATGGTCAGCTCGCATGTATCAGGAAAAGAAAGTTCTTGTATCCCAACCGACCGAAATGCATTGTATCCTATTTCTTTCAGATTATTAGACCATATTATCTCTTGTAGTTTGATACACCCTTTGAAAGCATAATTGTCAACATAAAGAACATCATCTCCCAATTCAAGTTTTTCAAGTTCTTGACAGTCCCTAAACGCATCTGAAGGAATGCGTTCAACTCCTCGAATCGTAAGAACCTTGATGGCATTAAGCTGTTCTTTCTGGTCTAATAGCTTTTTAAGTTCCTCCTCGCTTTCAACAACGATCTCGGAGGGCGGATTATTCTCTTCCGTTTCTATGTCGATCTCGGTTTGTTCCATTGGAATTGCAACGTTTGTCTTAACGCATGCTAACGAGTGCACAAAGCAAAAAATCACAAGAAATATAACGATACTGCGTTTCATATACTGTTTCCTCCGCACCTTTTTAATTCGAACCTATTTGTCAGGGGGACGGTTCTCCTGTCACACTTTGACACCCGCAGATTGTTGTCGCATGTGTCAGCGCAACGGTTCTTCTGACGCGTTCCATTCTATAAGACACCAAGACACCGCAGATCCATCAAAAATCCATTGACCGGAATATAATATATATACAGTTTATCAGTATCGGTTTCTCCTGTCAAGCGAAAAACCGTCCCCTGTGTTCTGTGTACAGGGGACGGTCGGATTCATCTTGCTCTTTTTGATTTCTTCCTGCTGTGCGCGGCACGGGCAATCGCAATCAGAAGAAGCAGGAATGTGAGAAGCTCCAGCGCAAGCAGTACGAGAAACCAGCCGTAGAGAAGCGTATGGAGGTATCCGGTAAGCATTGTGCGGAACGCGGACGCCGTGATGTTCAGCCGCTCCACATACCCGAACAGCAAGAACTGCATGACCGGTACGAATACGAGCGTGACGCCCATAAAGCACCCGCCGTTGCGAAGCACCGCGCCGGTTCGTTTCGCCTTGCCGTAATACAGCATCGTGAGGAAGATGAGCATCACGATCGTGAGCAGAATGCCCGCAACGAACAGTACGAGCGACGCGCGCGAAAACGTGTGGTTTTTAAGCTTCAAAAACGGCTCGATGACAAGCTTCGTATTAATCGCGGAAAGATCCTCCGTCACCGCCTGCGCGCAATCCTCGGCACAGTCGTCGATCCCCTCCGGAGGGAACGACGTGTCGGCACGAAGGCAGCTTTTGAACCCGTCCGCGGGGTATGCCGGAAGATTGAGCGGCGCCTTGGCGTCCGGCGCGTACAGCGCGTCGATCAGCAGGTTCGTGTAGTTTTTGATCGATTCCTCCGTCACGACCGTCGAAAATGTGCCTTCTTTTAGCCCGTACAGCAGCGCGACGTGATCAAGATCGTCCGAAAGCTGTTCGCGCATCTCTGCGCAGTAGCTTTTCGTCGGCAGGAACGTCTTGAAATATGCCGGATTCAATATGAGAAAGCGCAGCGCGCCCGCCGTCAGCGTCAGCACGATCGCCGCGCAGAGGATGGCGAGAACGATCGCCGTTCCGAGAAACTTGAAAAGCTTCATCTCGGCACCTCCGTTCCGTCGATCAGCGTACACAAAAGCACACAGCGCTCTGTGCGGCGCTTGCCGTTGTTGTCGCGCGGATAACAGGTATACAGCACAAGGTCGGCGTCCTGCCCCGCGTCCATATACCAGCGGTCGGTGCCATCTGCGGTCTTCTTCTCGTCCACGCGATAGGCGTACGGTCCGTAGCTGGTTTCGAGCAGCACAACCGCGCCGACCGGCGTATCCTCGAGCTCGGCAAAATCGCGCGTAACGTGCGCCGAGAGGATCGTGCAGCCGTGTTCGCCCGGAAACGCAGAACCGAACGACATGCCTGCACCCTTTTTCAGCAGCTTTTTATCCGATCCCAGAAAGACGGGTACATTTCGGATGCTCCAGCCGCCGCCCTGCCAGGATACGTTCAGCCGCGCAAACTGCTTTCCGTAGCGGATCGCCGGGATCTTCATAAGCGCGTTCGGACGTTCGCCCGGCACAAAGTCCGTGTCCTCGACCGTAATCTCCGTCTGCGTATTGCTTCCGATGAGCAGTCCGAAGTAGGCGCTCTCCTCGACCACCGACTGAAACAGGTACATGCCGATGCTGAACACGCCCGCAAAGAACAGCAGGAACGGGATGACCATAAGAAAGCCCCTGCCGGTCGGAGAACTGCCCCTATCGCGTGCTTCCATGGCTTATGCCGCCTTCTTTTTACGTTCCATCATGACCACCAGGACGATCGCGAAAATCGCCGCCGCGCCGATCAGGACCCCTCCGCCGATGATCCAGCCCAACGAAGGCGCATTGCCGACGTCGGTTTTGGCGTCGCTGTTGATGCGGCCCAGGAGCTTGCCGTCCTTCTTGATCGTGATCACACGGGCGTACTCGTTCTGTGAATCGTTGCTCGGATCGATCGAATACTCGAGACCCAGCTCGTTTGCGATCTTTTCGATCAGCTCCGCTGCGATCTCAAAGTCCGCTTCGGTATAGTGTTCCAGTGTCGCGCCTTCCGAAAGTTTTTGCTTGGATACCGTTTCGTTGACATAGCGCACGATGTTTTTATAATTGTCTGCGGTGACCTTGATCTCCTCGCTGCGAAGGATGTTGCTGAGCTGTCTTCTGAGATTTTGGTTCTTGCCGAGCAGCGTCTGGTCGAACGAATCCATCAGCATGGATTTATAGGTATCGCTGTCGCCCGCAGGCGTGATCTCGACCGCGTCCGCCGGTTCCTTTGTCGGCTCCGCCGTCTCCGTTTCTCCGTCGCCTTCCGCAAGCGCGGAAAGCGGCAGCAGGATACATAACAATACGGCAAGAATGATGCCGATTTTCTTTTTCATGTGTGTTCCTCCTTTTGTGCTTCGGAACGGGAACGCCCATTCCGATTGGATTGATTCATTATACAGGACAAATGCGTCGGAAATGTAACAGAACGAAAAACATTCCGAGAAAGATCAGAATACACCGAGGCAATGCAGGATCAGCGCAGCGGCTGCAAGCCCCCAAAGAATCAGGGAAAGCGGTACGAGGATCAGAAACTTTGCGTGCTTCGTCTTATGCCGGCAGAGGACCATGCCGAGCGCCGCGCCGATGCATCCGCCGAGAAACGAAAGAAGAATCAGTGTGCGTTCCGGCACGCGGCGCTTGCCCCGCTTCTGCTTCGCGATATGCTTGTCGTATGCGTACACGATGAACGTGATGAGGTTCATGATCCCCAACGCCGCCCACAGCGGCCAAAGCTTTGCGATCGCTTCCATGTTTTCCTGCCTCCTATGCGTCCGCACATGATACCACAGCCGTACGGAAAATGCAAGCGGGCGGAAAAATCGCATTTCCGAAGCCAATTTTTCGTTGACAACGAAAGTCGAACGGAATAAAATATTGATGTATGGGGACACCCAAAAATCCGTTCTGAAGGAGGTGGCTGTCATGGATGCAGGCAGTAGTAGTACCGGCTCCGCAAGCCCGCTGATATGCGGAAACGCTTCGGACGTGCCCTTATGGCGGCCGACCTTGCTGATCCCGTAAACGCGGGTCTTGCTCCTATAACATGAAAGGAGGAAGACGAAATGGCAAATTTAGCTACCGCGATCACGTCACTGATCGAATCCAAAAAATACGGAACGCTGCGCGACATCCTCGTCACGATGAACGCAGCGGATATTGCCGCGCTGTTTGAAGACCTGGAGCCTGAAGTCCTGCCGCGGCTGTTCCGCCTGCTCCCGAAGGAGCTTGCGGCGGATACCTTTGTTGAGATGGAGAGCGACTCGCAGGAGCTCCTGATCAAGGGCTTTTCCGACTCTGAGCTCAAGGAGGTCATCGACGAGCTGTACATCGACGACGCCGTCGACATCGTTGAGGAAATGCCCGCAAACGTCGTGAAAAGGATCCTTGCGCAGGCGGACCCCGACACGCGCAAGCTGATCAACGAACTTTTGAAGTACCCGGACGATTCTGCGGGCAGCATGATGACGACGGAATACGTCGAGCTGCGTCCGAACTGGACCGTGGAGGACGCGATCAAGACGATCCGCCGCACCGGCATCGATAAGGAAACGATCAACATCTGTTACGTCACCCGCGCGGACCGCACGCTGTACGGCTTCGTGACGATCCGCCGTCTCATTCTGGCACAGCCGGATGTGCTGATCGGCGACCTTGCGGAAACCAGTGTGATCTCCTGCAAGACGCTGGACGATCAGGAGACCGTGGCGCAGATGCTCAGTAAATACGACCTCATCGCGCTGCCGGTCGTGGACGGCGAAAACCGTCTCGTCGGTATCGTCACGGTCGACGACGCAATCGACGTCCTGCAGGAAGAGGCGACGGAAGATATCGAAAAGATGGCTGCTATCACGCCGTCCGACAAGCCGTACCTCAAAACCGGCGTGTTTTCGCTGTATGTGCACCGCATCCCGTGGCTCTGCATTTTAATGATCGCCGCGATCTTCACCGAGCTGGTTATCAACCACTTCAGCAACCTGATGTCTGTGGAGTTCCAGTCTTTCATCAGCGCGATGCTTCTTGCCTGCATCCCGATGCTGATGGACACCGGCGGAAATGCGGGTAACCAGGCGTCCGTCACGATCATCCGCGGTATTTCCCTCGGTGAGATTGAATTTCGCGATCTTCCCCGCGTCATCTTTAAGGAGTGGCGTATCTCCCTGCTTGCAGGCGCAACGCTCGCCGTCGTTAATTTCGGCAAAATGATGATGATGTACGCGATCACCTACCACAACAGTTTCAACAATCAGTTTACGCCGTATCTTTTAATTGCGGTCACCGTTTCGATCGCGCTGATGTGCACCGTGTTCCTTGCGAAATTCATCGGCTGCTCACTGCCGATCCTTGCAAAGAAGATCGGCTTCGACCCGGCGGTTATGGCGGGTCCGTTTATCACGACGATCGTCGACGTAACCTCTCTTCTGATCCTTTTCGGCCTTGCGCTGATGCTGGTGCCGAAGATCGTTTAAGTTCCTGCGGCTTTGCCGCAATACATGCCCGCAGAACAATTCACGCCGTTGAGCCGATTTTCCAAAGGGACCGCTTTTTTGCGGTTCCTTTTTTTCGGCGGCCGTCTCGTGCGACACATGTGATAACCGTGACAAACGTATAAATACGGAGCTGCCCGATTGAGCAGCTCCTTTTGCAAACGGGGTTACAGATGACGGTGTGTGGGATCATCCAAAGCTTCCCCGCATTGCCCTCTTGACGCAATCTGTTTGTTGACAACGTTCGTAAAATGGTTTGAATTTTGATATATTTACGATAACACGTTATTCTCATTTTGTCAACTATCGCAGACATATTCCTGTAAAATTGCGGTTAAACTCTATAAAAGGAGTGTTTGCCGTGATAGAATACGATCGCAATGCAGTCGGACGCGTCGTCCGGCAATTAAGAAAAGAACGCGGCCTCTCGCAGGAGGTATTCAGCGGGCTTTGCGGTCTGGCAAGCAACCGCATCGCAATGATCGAACGAGGTACGAAACAAGCGAATTTTGAAACGCTGTGGAAGATCGCGAACGCATGCGAAATCCTCTCCTCACGGCTTGTCGAGCAGATAGAGCGAGAGATCCGAAAATGAGGAAAAAAAAAGCCTGTTGAACATTCAACAGGCTTTTGTGTTGCTGATTCTGATCAGACAAGCTCTAAAACGACCATTTCGGCTGCGTCGCCGCGGCGCGGTCCGAGCTTGGTGATGCGGGTGTAGCCGCCCTTCTTGCCTTCCTTGATGCGTGCGTCATACTTCGGCGCGATCTCACGGAACAGCTTCTCCACGACGGGATGACGGTTGTCCTTGGTGCGCTCTTTGTACTCGCTCTTGCTCTCGATCTTGCCGTCCTTCTCCTGCTTGGGTTCCGGCATGTCATAGAGATACGCCATGATCTGACGGCGGGCATGCAGCTTACTGGGTTTATCCTGCTGCTTTTCTGCCTTTACGATCTGACCCTTCTCGTTGTAGGTCTCCTTCTCAACGGTCTCGCTGTTCTGATACTCGCTCACTGCCAGGGTGATGATCTTCTCAGCGATGCTGCGAATTTCCTTCGCACGCGTTTCGGTCGTGATGATCTTGCCGTTCCAGAGAAGCGCCGTGGTCTGATTTCTGAGCAATGCAACACGCTGGTCAGAGGGTTTCCCCAATTTACGGTTTGCCATTGTGCTTCCTCCTTAATCTTCGTTCGTGCGCAGG
>JAFOQN010000204.1 GCA_017393775.1 Clostridia bacterium | reverse complement strand
TGACGTTCGTGCCGGTCGGACCGGTCATGATGAGCCCGTCGATCTTTTTAAGCGCATGATAGGCGTCGTTGTTGCCGAGCACGCTGTCCACGGTCAGTCCGTGCGCCGCAAGCTCCGAAACGGTATCGCCGTCGGCATAGCCGCCCGCTGCATCGGTCGGACCGTCGGTGCCGTCGCTGCCGACCGAAAAAACCGCCGCATTCTGCATGCCTGCAATGCCGGCTGCCGAGGCAAGCGCCAGCTCCTGATTCCGTCCGCCGAGGCCTTTGCCGACAAGCTTCACAACCGTTTCGCCGCCTGCGATGAATGCAAGCGACTTGCTGTCGCCTGCATGCGTTTTGAGGATTGAAGCGAGAAAGCTGCCCGCTTCCTTTGCCTGACAGCAAAGCTGATCGGTCAGCAGGATCGGCGTATAGCCGAGCGCGGTGCAGGTTTTTTCCGCAGCTGCGCAGAGCTCGCGCACGCTGCCGTTGATCTGCGAACGAACGTTGTTCAGGATCTTCGGCGTTTCCACAGCGAGCAAAGCCCGCGCCGCGTCGCTCATCTTGAGGTCATACTTCTTTGCAATGCGCATGGCATCTTCTGCCGTGGTGGAGTCCGGACAGGCAGGACCGGAGGCAATCATATCCAGCGGATCTCCGAGAATGTCCGAAAGGATGACGGCTTCGACTCTGGCAGGCCAGACGAACTGCGCGAAACGTCCGCCTTTGACGGCAGACAGACGTTTGCGGATCGTGTTGATTTCCGTGATATCCGCCCCGCAGGCGAGAAGCTGACCCGTGATGTCCTGCAGTTCCGCAGCGGGAACCAACGGCTTTTCAAAAAGCGCGCTGCCGCCGCCGGACAGAAGGAACAGAACCGTATCTTCCTCCTTGAGATCGGCGACAAGATCGAGCGCTGCCTGTGTGCCTTTGAACGAGTTTTCATCCGGCACGGGATGTCCGGCTTCGAAACAGTCGAAGTTTGCGATCGGACCCATCACATGCTCATATTTGGTCACGACCACGCCCTTTTCGATGCGGTCGCCGAGAGCGTCGGAAGCTGCTTTTGCCATTTGCCAGGCAGCCTTGCCCGCGGAAACGAGCAGAACACGTCCGCGGAACGTCATCCGCTTCAATGCGCGCTGTACGGCGGCGTCCGGCTGAACGGCTGCGATTGCTTCCTTTACGATCTGATTCGCATGGGAACGTAATTCTTGATTCATGTTTTCCTCCTGAAAAAAAGCGCACTGCCGGAATTGACAGCGCGCTTCGGGATAGGATCAGAAGATCAGGCTGAGAATGAAGATCTCGACCATGGATGCGATACCGATGACAAGCGTCATCAGCGTCTGCGTCTTATAGCCCTGCGCAGGCGTCATTTCGCCGAAGTTCGTGACGACCCAGAAATAGCTGTCGTTTGCGTGGGAAACGGTCATTGCACCGGCGCCGATCGCCATAACGACGAGAGCAAGTTCAACGGGGGTCGCAAAGCCGAGCACGCCGAGGAGCGGCGCGACGATGCCCGCCGTGGTCGTGATCGCGACCGTGGAAGAACCCTGCGCGCTCTTGAGGATCGCGGCAAGGAGGAACGGGAAGAAGATGCCGATCGCCTGGAAGAATGTCGCATTGTCACCGATGAACTTCACAAGGTCAGAGGATGCGATGACCTGTCCGAGCACGCCGCCCGCCGCGGTCACGAACAGGATCGGACCGACGGTTTTCAGCGTATCATTGGTGATCGTATAGAAGTCCTTGCCCTTCTTTGAGGTGAAGAGCTGAATGATTGCGAGGATCGCGCCGACGGCAAGCGCCATGATCGGCGTGCCGAGGAACTTGAAGAGATCCGCGAAGAATCCGGTCCAACCGACCATCGTAACGACGGAGGACGCAGCCATCAGAAGGATCGGTACGATCAAGGGGGCAATCGCGTTGAAGCCGTTCGGAAGCTTGCCGTATTCCGCTTTGAGTTCCTCATATGTCTTGACGACTTCGCCGTTGTCGGTGATTTCATCTGCGCTCTTGACCTTTTTACCGATGAACTGCGCAAAGAAGAAACCGGCGATCAGCGGGAAGATCGAGCAGAGAACACCGATGCCGATGACCAGCAGCAGGTTGACGTTTTCAGGACCGAATGCTTTTGAGAACAGTTCATTTGCCGCAGCGATCGGACCGGGTGTCGGCGGGATGAAAACGTGCGCAATGTACAGACCGCAGGAGAGGCATACCGTCATTGCGACGCTCGATTTGCCGGTACGCTTTACGAGCGCTTTGCGGATCGGGTTCAGAATGACGAAGCCGCTGTCGCAGAAGACCGGAATGGAAACAACCCAGCCCATCAACTCCACTGCGAGATCCGGGTGCTTTTCGCCGACAACCTTGATGACCATATCGGCAAGCTTCAGCGCTGCGCCGGTCTTTTCAAGGATTGTTCCTATGAACGCACCAAGGATAATGACAATGCCGATAGATTTGAAAGTGTTCGAAAAACCTGCACCGATTACGCCCGGAATATCGGTCAGCGGAATGCCTGCGAGGATCGCCAGCACCAACGAAATGCCCATGATCGCGAGGAAAGGATGTACCTTGAGCTTCGAGATCAGCAGGATCATCGCGGTAATTGCCACAACGAACGCAATGATAAGCGGAATACCTGTCATAAATGCTCCTCCTTATTTGTATATTCCGTTATCATAATATATGAATTCCGGCACGAAGTCAAACTGAATAAATATGAGTTTAGCATAAATATTTTGTCGGATGCAGTCATTTCCGAAGACACGCACATGCTGCAGAAACCCGGCGCCGGTGCCCCGATTGTTCTTGCAATCGATCCGACGATACTGTATACTGAAATTGCGAAAATAACGTCACGGCGGGTCGAACCGTCGGGAGAAAGGACGTTCATCTATGCAGATCACGACCATCGGCGAGATCCTCATCGACATGACACAAACGGGCACGGATGCAAACGGAAACGCCGTTTTTGCCGCCATCCCGGGCGGAGCGCCTGCCAATCTGGCAGTTGCGGCACGCAAGCTCGGCGTCAGGACGGCATTTATCGGCTGTGTCGGAAACGATGCGTTCGGCAGGATCCTTCAGGATACGTTAAGACATTACGATGTGGATGCAAGCGGCTTGCAGGTGACCGATCGTGCCGATACGACGCTTGCCGTCGTAACGGTCGATTCGTCCGGCGAGCGCAGTTTTTCCTTCTGCAGAAAACCGGGAGCGGATACACAGATTGACCATGAACGTGCGCTGAAAGCGGCGGCGGGTGCGGATATTCTGCATTTCGGCAGCGTTTCGCTGGCGGCGGCCGCTTGCCGCGATACGATCGTTGCCGCGGTAAAGCAGGCAAAGGAAAACGGTGCGCTGATCACCTATGACCCGAACTATCGCGCGTCGCTTTGGAACAGTGAGGACGAAGCCGTTGAGATCATGCGGCTTGTCCTTCCGCTTTGTGATATCGTGAAGATCAGCGAGGAAGAGACAGTGCTTTTGACCGGCTTCGAAACGCCGGACAAGGCCGCCGAAGCGCTGATCGGACAAGGCGTGCAGCTTGCGATCGTGACCCTCGGCGCAAACGGTGCATACTGGAGATTCGGCGAAGATTCCGGCACGGTTCCGGGATTCAAGGTCAAGGTCGCGGACACGAACGGCGCGGGAGACACATTTTTCGGCGCGTTCCTTTCCTGCATTGCAAAGCACGGGGGACTTATAGGTCTTACGCCCGAAATGATCGGACGCTTTGTGCGCTACGCGAACCGTGCGGCATCAATCACCGCAAGCCGACCCGGGGCGATCCCCGCTATGCCGACAGAAGACGAACTCATGGAGGAATAACGCTATGATGGAACGCGAACAATGGGCACAGGAGTTTACAAGACGGTATCTTTTACACGAGGATGAGTTGAAACGGCTCTACTGCGAGCTGTATCACGGTGACATGAAGGCGTATCGTTACTTCATCGATATGCTGTATCGCGCATATGAATCGCGTCCCGAATCGCTGAAGAATATGGACCGTGCGCGGGAGGAGTATCCGGACTGGTACCGGGGGCATGAACTTGTCGGGATGCTGATGTATGTCAACGCTTTTGCCGGTACGTTGAACGGCGTCAGAGAGAAAATCGATTATATTACAGACTGCGGGGTCAATTATCTGCACCTGATGCCGCTTTTGAAAAGTCCGAAGGGCAGAAGCGACGGTGGTTATGCGGTCAGCGATTTTCGGAAGGTGCAGCCGGAATACGGCACGATGGATGATTTCTTTGCGCTGTCCGAGGCGTGTCACGAGCGCGGCATCGCGGTGTGCCTTGACTTCGTTATGAATCATACGAGCGAGGACCACGAATGGGCAAAGCGCGCACGCGCCGGAGAAAAGGAATATCAGGACAGGTATTTCTTCTACGACAACTGGGAGATCCCGAACGCCTATGAACAAACCGTTCCGCAGGTGTTTCCG
This sequence comes from Clostridia bacterium, assembly GCA_017393775.1. Lineage (GTDB taxonomy): Bacteria > Bacillota > Clostridia > Christensenellales > CAG-138 > UBA3792. The sequence continues at coordinate 4,589 of JAFOQN010000204.1, read as the reverse complement.
ACGACCGCGCCGGGCAACTTCACCTGGTGCGAGGAAGCGAAAAAGGTCGTTATGACGACGTTCTATCCCTATCAATGGGATTTGAATTACGCGAATCCGACCGTGTTCAACGATATGACAGACAACATGCTGTATCTTTGCAACCACGGCGTGGACGTCATCCGGCTCGATGCGGTGCCTTATATCTGGAAGGCACTCGGCACACAGTGCCGCAATCTCAAGGAAGTACACACGCTTGTTCGCATGATGCGGATCGTCTGCGAGATCGTCTGCCCCGGCACACTTCTTTTGGGCGAGGTCGTGATGGAACCCAGCAAAGTCGTTCCCTACTTCGGCACGGTCGAAAAACCGGAGTGCCATCTTTTATACAATGTCACGACGATGGCGTCGATCTGGCATACGGTCGCAACACAGGACGTGCGGCTTTTGAAGCATCAGATGGAACAGGTGTTCGCGCTTCCGAAGCAGTACACGTTCCTGAACTATCTGCGCTGTCACGACGACATCGGCTGGGGACTGGATTACGGATTCCTCCGCTGGTTCGGGCAGGAGGAAGTTCCGCACAAAAAGTATCTTAACGATTTTCTGACCGGAAAATGGGAAGGGAGCTTTGCAAAAGGCGAGCTGTACAACGACGATCCGCGGCTCGGCGACGCAAGGCTTTGCGGAACGACGGCTTCGCTCTGCGGGATCGAAGCGGCGGAGAAGAGCGGGGATAAGGCGGCGCTTTCGGACGCGATTCGCCGCGATACGATGCTGCATGCGCTGATGTTCACAATGAGCGGCGTTCCGGTGCTGTACAGCGGAGACGAGATCGCGCAGGAGAATGACTATACATATCATGACGATCCGCTGAAGGTCGAGGACAGCCGCTATCTGCATCGCGGGAATCTGGACTGGGATAAAGCGGAGCGCAGAAACGACAGAACCGCCACGGAGGGCAAAGTGTTCCGCACGATCAAACGGCAGGAGGAACTGCGGGCATATTACCGGGTCTTCGACGATGCGGCGGACACCTGGCTGCTCGAAACGCAGAACGATCACATTCTCGGCATCGGACGCTATTATCAGAACGAAAAGCTGCTTGCACTGTTTAATTTTTCCGACGAACAGCAGGTCGCCTGGGTACACGATCTTTCGACGTATACGGACCTGATCACGGGCGAACGGCGCGACGCAGGCGCGGTGCAGCTTCCGGCAGGCGGATATATCTGGCTGCATAAAACGTTTTGAACGGGAGGAACGTATGAATCGCAAACTGATCTTTCTGGATATTGATGGGACGCTGACTCCTGCGGGAAGCAACACACCGCCCGAAAGCGCCATGCGTGCGATTCGCGCCGCGCAGAAAAAAGGTCATTTGGTATTTCTCTGCACGGGACGCAATCCCGCCATGCTTGCGCCGGTGCTTGCACTCGGATTCGAAGGCGCGGTCGCCGCGGCAGGCGGCTATGTGTTCGCGGGCGACAAGGTGCTGTTTGACTGTCCGATGACACCGGAACAGCTGGAAACAGGCATGCGGCTTCTGAAGGAAAACGGCGTGTTCCGCACGATCGAGGCGAAGGACGCGACCTGGGGCGATGAGGATCTCGGTGATTTTCTGGCGTCGGCGGGCGAGGGCAACAGCGAATTGGTGCGCTGGCGCAAAGCGCTTGCCGAGGAGCTGAATATCCTGCCCATGCACGAATACGACGGGCGGCCTGTCTATAAGATTGTGTTCATGTGCACCGACGCACAGCAGCTTGTTCCCGCAAGGGAAGCGCTCGAAAAGGAGTTCAAATTTGTCGTGCAGGATGTCGCGGCGCATCATTGCCTGAACGGAGAGCTGATCAACAGGAACTTTGATAAGGGGAAGGGTGTACGCATTGTAGCGGACGCGTACGGAATTGCAATAGAGGATACGATCGGGTTCGGCGACAGCATGAACGACCTTGAAATGATCGAGACCGTCGGGACCTCCGTGTGCATGGACAACGGCAGTCCGAAGCTCAAGGAACTGAGCGACATTGTCTGCCCGGCGGTGGACGCTGACGGACTTGCAATCGCTTTTGAACAGCTTGGATTGGTATAAACAATTAAGGACTGCGCGCGCAGTCCTTTTTCATTCCATGGTATCGCGAACGGAGAAGCGTCGCTCCGCCGGATCGGGATCGAGTACCGTAATCGTATAACGGGAAATATGGATGTGCGGTTGGCTTTTCATTTGCAGCAGGAATCGACGAAGATCCGATACAGGTCCCTGCACCGCAAGATCGACGCGTCCGTCGGGCAGGTTCTTGACCCAGCCGGAAAGACCGAGCTTTCGCGCGATAAGACGCGCGGTATACCGGAAGCCGACGAACTGCACGTCGCCTTCAAACACGATATGCCAACGAACGGGATGTTCGGATCGTTCTTCCATATGCCGCTCCTTTCCGCTGTCAGTATACCATGAACGCGTGAAAAAAGATAGTAAATAAGCGGAGAAAGGTTTATTTGCAAAGAAAAAATAAATTTAGTTTGCGTTTTGTGAAAACATACGATATACTGAATAAGAATACAGGATAAGAATACAGGCTTTGCGTAAGCAAAACCTGATAAAAAAGGGGGTAGTACCGTATATGGCACTGGATTACCGCAAGTGCGCTGAAGAGATCGCCAAATACATCGGCGGCGGCTCAAACGTCATCAGCGCGGCTCACTGCGCGACACGACTCCGTCTGGTCATCGCAGACAACAGCAAACTCGACAAGAAAGCACTTGAAGAGGTCGAAGGCGTCAAGGGCATGTTCGAGTCGAACGGTCAGCTTCAGCTGATCATCGGCACGGGTACCGTCAACAAGGTGTACGACGAGTTCCTTGCCGTCACCGGCGTATCCGCCGCAACGAAGGCGGACGTCAAAGCTGCCGCAGCATCCAAAATGCCGTGGTGGAAGAAGATCTTAAAGACGCCGGGCGATATCTTCGTCCCGATCCTCCCCGCGATCGTTGCTTCCGGTCTGATGATGGGTATCGTCGAAGCGATTCCGAAGTTCTGGCCGGCATTCGGACAGTCCGACTGGTTCTCCTTCCTTGATCTTGTTGCAAACACCGCGTTTGCGCTGCTCCCCGTGCTTGTCGCAATTTCTGCGGCGCGCGTATTCGGCGGCAACATCTTCCTCGGCGCCGTCATCGGTCTGATGATGGTCCATCCCGCGCTGATCAATGCGTGGACGGTCGGTACCGCAGCCGAGATACCGCAATGGCATATCTTCTTCTATCCGATCAATCAGGTCGGCTATCAGGGACACGTCATACCCGTTATATTAGCCGTCTTACTTATGTCTAAACTCGAGAAGCTGCTGCATAAGATCGTGCCGGAAATGATCGACCTCTTTGTGACGCCGCTCGTCACCGTTCTGGTCACTGCATTTGCCACGTTCACGATCATCGGGCCGGTCTTCTCCATCCTTGAGAACTACGTTTTGAAAGGCGCGGAATGGCTTGCGGGAACCCCGTGGGGCGCTACGGTCATGGGTGCGATCTATCCGTGGACCGTCTTCCTGGGACTCCATCATATGTACAATGTCATTGAAGCCGGCATGATTGCGCAGACGGGGCTCAACACCTGGATGCCGATCGCATCCGCCGCAAACTTCGCGCAGTTCGGCGCGTGCCTTGCGGTCGCGATCAAGGTCAAGAACGCGAAGACCAAGTCCGTTGCGCTGCCCGCGTCGCTTTCCGCTTCTCTGGGCATCACGGAACCCGCGATTTTCGGTATCAACTACCGCTTCATGAAGCCGTTCCTGTGCGGTATGGCGGGCGGCGCGGTCGGCGCGCTGTTCGGTGCACTGTTCCATCTTGGCGCGCCGGTCTACGGCGTCACCGGTATTCCGGCGATCCCGGCGGTCAACAATATTCCGCTGTATCTGGTTGAGCTCTTGATCTCGGCAGGTGTTGCGTTCGTGCTGACGATCTTCATCTGGAAGGAAGACAAGCCCGAAGAAAAAGCGGCAGCTCCCGAACCAGAAGCGGCGCCGGAGCTTCCGACGGTCTCCGTCATTCGCTGCGCGGCAGGTGCGGTCATGCAGCCGGTCGCGGGCAACGTCATTGCGCGGGATGCGATCCCGGACGATACCTTTGCGTCCGGCGTACTCGGCGACGGCGTCGGCATCGAGCCCGAGGGGGAACTCGTCGTAGCGCCGTTTGACGGCACGATCAGCTCGGTCGCCGAAAGTCAACACGCGGTCGGCATCGAAGCGAACGGCATGGAGCTTCTGATCCACGTCGGCGTCGATACCGTCAATATGCAGGGCGACGGCTTTGCGTGCCTTGTCAAAGAAGGCGATGAAGTCAAGCTCGGACAGCCGTTGATCCGCTTCAGCCGCGAGAAGATCAAGGCGGCGGGCTACAGCGATACCGTTGCGGTGCTTCTTACCAACTCCGACGACCTGGAAGGCGTCGAGTGCGGAGCTAAATAAATCATTATACAGGAGGATTAAATCATGAAGTCTTTTGAGTACACCATCACCGATCCGGTCGGCATCCATGCGCGTCCCGCAGGCATCCTTGTCAAGGAGATCAAAAAGTATGCTTCGACCGTAACCGTCAATAAGGGCGAAAAGTCTGTC
>JAFOQN010000024.1 GCA_017393775.1 Clostridia bacterium | reverse complement strand
GTTTTTCAGGATCAGCACCGCCGCTGCGCCGATCGACGTGCCGAGAAACGGCACCAGAAGTCCCTTGATCGCCTCGCCCACCGACCCTCCTCCTTTCTCCCGGCGCTTCGCTTCTATCGTATGCCGCGGCGGGTGTATTCCGTGACGAACACCGTCGAAACGGGCACAAATTTTGTGCTCATTTTCCTTGACAATATATAATGCCGGGAGTATACTGAAATCAGAAACGGGCACAAGCCCGGATCGGTTTCAATGCACACGGGGCGGGCCGTCAGTCCGTCAAATTTCAAAAGCGGAAAGGAACATGATCATGGGAAAATTTGAAATCAAAGAAGTAAAGTCCGGTATCAAGTTCAATCTGAAGGCCGGCAACGGCGAGGTCATTGCGTCGAGCGAGATCTACACCACGGAAAAAGCGTGCCTGAACGGCATTGAGAGCGTCAGAAAGTCCTGCCTCGGCGAGATCGAGGATCAGACCGTCGAGGGCTTCGAGACGAAGAAGCATCCGAAGTTTGAGGTTTATAAGGACAAGGCGGGCGAGTTCCGCTTCCGTCTGAAGGCAAAGAACGGCGAGATCGTCGTAACCGGCGAGAGCTACAAAGCAAAGGCAAGCTGCCTGAAGGGCATCGAGAGCATCAAGAAGAACGCGCCCGAAGCGCCCGTCGTCAAGGTCGAAGCATAATTACGGCACGAAAGCCCGTCCGATCCGGACGGGCTTTTTTCTTTTCTCAAAATCCTTTCCCCCTGCGATTGTTCACAGTCTGTTGACAAACATGTGAAAAACAAATGGTATAATAGAATATCGAATCCGGTGGATTTTGCGTCCCCGGGAAAGGAATCCCGTTGAAGTTTCCCGAATGGAGTAAAAAACAGAGCATCCTGATCGGCGCGCTGATCGGCGTGCTGCTTTGCGCGCTCATTTTCTTCATTGCCGTAGCAACGCGCACCGACCCCGCACAGAGCGATGCACCCGATTTTGACGACGGCATCGAAGACATCGAGCTGATCGGGGAGGGCTCCGTCGAGCTTTCGACGGCAAATACGCCTCCGCCCGACCTTTCGCTTCTGGTCCGCGCGGACGACGCAAATCCGCTGCCGGAGGACGGCGCGATACTGCCGCTCGGCAGCGCGTACACGATCGGCGGCACGATCTATTCCAACTATCCGCTGGACAGCGTGAGCGTATCGATCTCCTGTTCGCACAACAGCAAAGCGCCCTATCCGTACCGTCGGTCGGTACACTTCAAGAGCGTCGGAACAGGCATCTATTCGCTGACCGACAAAACGACCGACGAAGGCGCGTCGCTTTCCTCGCTTGTCGATTTTTCCGAGCTGCTCGTCGGCGTGCATACGCTGAAGATCAGCGCGGCGGTCAAGGGCTCGCGCGGTGTGGAGGTATATCGCTGCTCGTTCTATGTGCTGGGCGACGAATGGGAAAAGATCACGCGCGAAAAGTTCCCCGACTCATATCCGGAAGCGCTGAAGTTTTTCGGCTCCGACGAACGGTTCCTCTATCGTTATCAATGGGTCAACGGGCGTTATATCGTTGCCGATCCCGCCTGGGAAAAGACCTATATCACCGAGATTCCCGGATATCCGAGCCAGATGCCGTGGAAGGTGCACGTCGACGCCGTCCCGTATTTTGAAAAAGCGTTTGCATATCTCGAAAACGCATACCTCCGCGTGCACGGCACGAACGGCGACACCGGCGTGATCAAGGCGATCTCCCTGATCACGGAGTATAACGGCTGTTATGTCTCTCGCTTTACATCGAGTCTCAAAGCGATCAGCCATCATTCCTTCGGCACCGCGGCGGACGTCAACGCCTCGATGGAGCCGAACAAGAACAACAACGACAACACCGCGGTGATCGACAACGACGTCAAAGGACACCTCGTCTACAACGGCATTCTCGAAGAAGGCGGCGTCAAATACTATGACTTCACCTACGACGGCACGTATCAGCTCGATCCGAACGGCGTGCCCGAAACCTGTGTGAACTACCTTCTCTATGAGCTCGGCTTCTTCCGCGCGGGCTTCGACTGGGCACATTACTACAAGTCCACGAGCGACGCGATGCATTTCTGCCTCAGCGAATTCGTGACCTACAAGCACGACGATCCGAAGTACGGACTCCGAAAGGTCTTTGCCTATGCGGACGAGGCGCCGAGCCCTTCTCCCGCCTCCGCGGAACCGTCCGTCTCCCCCGCGTCTCCATCCCCCGCGACGCCGTAAACAGCATATTCCGGCGCAGACGTAATGTCTGCGCCTTTTTTTGTTTTTGACCGTTCTGTGACCGAAAATCGGTGAATTTTGGTCGATTTTGTAACCCCGGTATGAATAATCGGATATTTTGAAAACTCATTATAAAGAAACATCGAAAACCGGCACAAGCCAAAAAGAATGTGCTACGATACCCCAAAACAGGAGGTGGATCGCATGAACAGACTGAGACGTTTTGCGTTGATCGTGACGGCGGCATTGTGTCTGCTGACGCCGCTGCTGAACCATGCTGCGGCTGTGGAAGTCCGCTCCGCCGAACTGCCCGTTGCGGAGATGATGCAGGACGAACAGCTGCTTGATCAGATCCGATTGACCTATCAGACGGCGAAGAAGACCGCCCGCGTCAAGTCCTTCAAAGGAAAGTGCGGCAGATATGCGGGGCTTCAGCTGGTCGTGCTCGGCATCAATACGAAGTATGTCGGCTGCAACGGCAAAAACGCGTATGACGCGTATAAAAACAAAACGGAGACGTCCGGCGGATATCAGATCAGCGCATATCCCGCAAAGGAATACTCTCTGAAGGAAGCGCTGCAGGCGATCGCCGCGAACGATTCGCATGCGCGCAACATTCTGGTCGGTTTTGAAAAGGGCACGAGCAAAGCGGGCAAGAAATACGGGCACGTGATGTTCATCCACGGCATTGAAAGCGGGCTGGTCTACTTTTCCGACAGCTATGCGCAAACCGTCGACGGCAGGCAATACAAGGAAGGCGAGCCGATCGTCTGCTCGATCGATACCTTCGCCGAGCTGTATAAGCGATACAAACTCGACGGAGTGATACACTTCGAATAAACGACATAAAAAAGCACCGGGATTCCGGTGCTCTTTTTTGATTCGGTTCTTATTTGGTCATGTTTGCGATTTCTTCCGCGAAGTTGTCCTTGCGCTTTTCGATGCCCTCGCCCTTCTCGTAGCGGACGAATGCAAGAACCTTGGAAGCGTTCTTCTGACGGAGCATCTCCTTGATGGTGACGTCCGGGTTCTTGACGAACTGCTGCTCTTCGAGGCAGACTTCCTTGTAGTACTTCTGCATACGGCCGTCGACCATCTTCTCGATGATTGCATCGGGCTTCGGCTTTGCGGCGTTCGCATTCTCTTCCTTTGCGGTCGCCAGCTGGACGGCGCGCTCACGGTCGATGTACTCCTGCGGAAGGTCCTCACGGCCTACGCAGACGGGAGAAGCCGCCGCAATCTGCAGCGCTACGTCGTGCATGGCTTCGCGATCGCATTCCTCTGCAAACTGCACAAGAACGCCGCGGCTGCCGCCGAGGTGGATGTACGTGTCGACTGCGCCTTCCATACGGACGAAGCGGCGGATCGTGATCTTTTCACCGATCTCCGCAACCGCTGCGGTCTGCAGCGCCTGCACGGTCTGACCGTCGATCTCGCTTGCCATCAGCGCTTCGAGATCCGCGGGGTTCGCTTCCACGACCTGCTTTGCGATCATCTTGACAAAATCCTTGAACCGGTCGGTCTTCGCAACGAAGTCGGTCTCGCAGTTGACTTCGACGAGCGCGGCAACATTGCCCTCGCGATAATCGGCAACAAGACCTTCCGCCGCAATGCGGCCTTCCTTCTTCGCGGCCTTCGCAAGGCCCTTCTCACGCAGGAAGTCGATCGCCTTTTCGACGTCGCCGTTCGTTTCCACGAGCGCCTTCTTGCAGTCCATCATGCCGGCGCCGGTGCGCTCGCGCAGTCCCTGTACGTCTTTTGCGGTAAAGTTCATGGTGTTACCTCCCGATTATTCTTCGTCTTCGTTCTCTTCGGTCTCTTCTTCGGCCGCATCGGTCATCTGCTCGCCCTGCTTGCCTTCGAGCACGGCGTCCGCCATCTTCGCAGCGATCAGCTTGACCGCACGGATTGCGTCGTCGTTGCCGGGGATCGGATAATCGACCTCGTCCGGATCGCAGTTGGTGTCGATGATCGCAACGATCGGAATGCCCAGGCTTCTCGCTTCCGCGATCGCGATGTGCTCCTTGCGCGGGTCGACGACGAACAGCGCCGCCGGGAGCTTCTTCATTTCTTTGATGCCGCCGAGGTTCTTCTCGAGCTTTTCGCGTTCATTCATGAGGCCGATGACTTCCTTCTTGGGCAGAAGATCAAAGTCGCCGTTCGCTTCCATCTGGTCGATC
>JAFOQN010000001.1 GCA_017393775.1 Clostridia bacterium | reverse complement strand
CTTGTGGAAGCGCGCGACGGCACCTATGTAACGGAGCAAAGCGGAGTGGATGCGGAACAAAGTGCAGCGGTGACTTGTTTATGCAACAAAAAAGTCGCCGCAAGCCAAGTGAAGCTTGCGGCGACGTGGCGTGCCCGACACGATACGGCGTCTTTTCTGATCGCATAATCAGAAGAAAAGACGCCGGCGACACAGCCCTCCGGGCTGTGTAAATGCACTACGTTCAAATCCTGCACGCTGCGCGTGCAAAAGAAATCGACCCCGCCCGAGGGCGAGGTCGATTTCTTGTGGCGTGCCCGACACGATTTGAACGTGCGGCCTTCAGAGTCGGAGTCTGACGCTCTATCCAGCTGAGCTACGGGCACATGGCGCAATGCTTATTATAACACAGGTTTCCAGCCGTTGCAAGTGCTTCCCGATGAAAAAACGGAACCGCTGTTCTTTTGCGGTTCCGTATCTGCGGTCAGTCGCCGATCTCTTTTTGAAAATAGAACGCGCCGGGTTCCAAAGGCTCACCCGTGCTTTCCAGAAGCTCCGTGACGGTGACCAGTTCATAGCCCTGTTCCAATAGCCACGGGATCATTTCGTCGAGTGCGTCGAGCGTCGGCTTGTGGTGGTCGTGACACAGGATGATCGCGCCGTTTTTCGTCTCTTTCTTCACGACGTCCATGATCATCTCAACGTTCTGCGTGTACCAGTCCATGGTGTCCACCGACCAGATGATGACCGAAAGTCCGGCTTCCTTTGCCCCGCGTCCGACGGCGCCGTTATGGCTTCCGCCCGGCGGGCGCATGGTTTTCGGCTGATAGCCGCCCTCGATCCAGCCCGAGATGATCTCGCATGCTTTTTTCAGACGCTGCGCATTTTCCGAAGCCGTGAAATGCGTCATCAGCTCGTGCGTCAGCCCGTGTACGCCGATCTCGCAGCCCTGATCGACCATGCGCTGCAGCATCGGTCCCGAAGTTTCGTTGATCGCCGTGCACAGCACATAAAACGTCGCCTTGACATGGTACTGCTCCAGTTTTTCCAGCACCGGGATCGTCAGGTTCAGATTCGGACCGTCGTCAAACGTCAGTGCGACCATCGGCCGGTTCGGATCCTTCGTCGGTTCCGGCGTCGGCGTGGGCTCCGGCGTCGGTTCGGGCGTAGGTTCATCCGTCGGCTCCGGCGTGGGGTCCGGCGTCGGTTCGGGGGTCGGCGCAGGCGTCGGTTCCGGCGCAGGCGTGATCGCCGCCGTCGGCTGTACTGCCGAAGCGGAAACGGGGCGCGCGGTCTTGCATCCTGCGAAGAACACTGCGGCAAGGATGCACAATAACAGAATCAGTACCTTCTTCATGCTCCGTATTATGGCACATCCTGTCGAAAAAAGCAATCGGTATAAAGGGTTTAAAAGCAAAAACGGAACCGCGGGAATGCGGTTCCGTTTGGTTTTCAGTCGCCTTTTTTGAAATAGACCTTGCCGGGCTCTATGGGTTTGCCTGCGCTTTCCAGAAGCTCGGAAACGGTGACCAGCTCATAGCCCTGTTCCAATAGCCACGGGATCATTTCGTCGAGCGCGTCGAGCGTCGGCTTGTGGTGGTCGTGGCAGAGGATGATCGCGCCGTCCCTCGTCTCTTTTTTGATGACATCCATGATCTTTCTGACGTTCTGCGTCTTCCAGTCATAGGTGTCCACGGACCATCGGACGACCGCAAGCCCCGCCTTTTTCGCGCCGTTCCTGACGTGACTGTTGGTTTTGCCTCCCGGCGGTCGCATGGTCCTCGGCTGATATCCGCCCTCGATCCAGCCCGAGATCTCCTCGCATGTTTTCTGCAGACGATCCGCGTTCTTGCTGCTCGAAAACTCCGTCATCTTATCATGATTCAGCCCGTGTACGCCGATCTCGTGACCGCCGTCCACCATCATCTGCAGCATATATCCGTTCTTTTCGTTGATCGCGGAGCCGAGCACATAGAACGTCGCCTTGACGTGGTACTGCTCCAACTTTTCCAGCACCGGGACGGTGAGCTTCATGTTCGGTCCGTCGTCGAACGTCAGCGCGACCATCGGACGGTTCGGGTCCTTTGTCGGTTCCGGCGTCGGCGTCGGTTCCGGTGTCGGCGTCGGCTCGGGCGTCGGCGTCGGCTCGGGCGTCGGCGTAGGTTCCGGCGTCGGCGGAAACGTCTCGGGAACGGACGTTTCGGCAACGACAACGATCTCGTCCGGTTCCGCCATGACCGGCACAGCCGTCGGCAGCGCCGTTTCCGCAGCAATGCCGGACTCTGCGGGATGATATTCCGCACAGCCGACAAGGAACAGCATAGCAAGCAGTATGACAACGTTTCGTTTCATGCTTCATCTTATATCACATTTTGTCGAAAAATGCAAATGCATTGTCGCGGATGCGCATCGAAAAACCGGACTGCGTTTTGCAGTCCGGTTTCAGGTTCAGGAATGTTACTTTTCAAATGAGAAATGATAATCGAGATGTTTCTCGTCGCGCACGGCAATCATTTCCTTCTGCACGGCTTCGTTCACGGGAACGCCCTTGTCCTTGCGGTCCTGCCACACGAGCCATTCCTTTTCGCCCGCGGTGTAGATGCGCTCCTCGCCCGGCGCCTTTTCGGAATTGCGCAATGCGCGGAGGATGTCGCCGCAGGTCTTTTTGAAGGTTTCGAGACCCATGAACGCTTCCGGATCGATCGCGATGAAGAAGTGACCGAGGTGATACGGACGCTTGTTGCCGTTCTCGTCCATACCTGTGAGCATCTTCATGTAGCTGCCCGCCTGCAGCGCCGCGGAGAGAATCTCCACAACCGTTGCGTAGCCGTAGCCCTTGTAGCCCGCAAGCTCGTCGCCGATGCCGCCGAGCGGCGCCAGTGCCGCTTCGCCCTTGGTGAGGTCAACGAGAATCTGCTTACTGTCGGTCAGCGCCGAGCCGTCTCTTCCGATGACCATGCCCGCCGGCGTCGCCTTGTTGTTTCTCGCATAGTATTCGATCTTGCCGCGCTGCGTGATGCTCGTTGCGCAGTCGATGCAGAACGGGAACTCCTCATCGGTCGGGAGTGCGATCGTCAGCGGGTTCGTGCCGAGCATGTTCTCCACGCCGAAGGTCGGCGCGATGGACGGACGCGCGTTCGTGCCGGTGATGCCGATGAGTCCCTGCTTGGTCGCCATCGTGGTCCAGTAGCCCGCAATGCCGTAGTGCGAAGAGTTGCGCACGGCGACCATGCCCATGCCAAACTTCTTCGCCTTGTCGATCGCGGTCTGCATGGCACGCTTTGAGATGACCATGCCCATGCCGTCGTGACCGTCGACCACCGCGGTCGTCGGCGTTTCCTTGAGCACTTCGTACTCGGTAACGGGGTTCAGAATGCCCGCCTTGATGCGATCCAGATAGATCGGCTTGAAGCGGTTGACGCCGTGGCTCTCAATGCCGCGGCGGTCGCTCTCCATCAGAACGTCCGCGCAGATCTCGGCGTCCTCGCGCGGCACGCCGTATGCGACGAACGCGTCGACGATGAAGTTTCCGATGGTTTCCCAATCCACATAAGGTCTTGTTTCTTTGATTGTCATGATTTATTATTCCCCTTTCGGATCAATCTTCCCAGTTCTTTGCTTTTTCGACCGCCTTGGTCCAACCGCGCTGCCGATTGGCGCGCTCGACGTCGCTCATGGCGGGTCTGAAAATCTTTTCGCTCTGCCAGTAGTGCAGAACATCGCTCTCGTCCTGATAAAGCCCCACGCCGATCGCAGCGAGATATGCCGCGCCGAGCGCCGTGGATTCGACGCACTTCGGACGGTTGACCGGTACATCCAGCATATCCGCCTGGAACTGCATCATCACGTTCGACACGGACGCGCCGCCGTCGACCTTGAGTTCTTCGAGCTTTTTGCCGCTGTCAAACTCCATCGTTCGGGCAAGGTCGCCCACCTGATAGGCAATGCCCTCGAGGACCGCTCTTGCGATATGCGCACGGTTTGTGGCGCGCGTCACGCCGACCAGTGCGCCGCGCGCGTACATATCCCAATGCGGCGCGCCGAGGCCCGTGAACGCGGACACGAAGTACGCCCCGCCCGCATCCGGCACGGATTCGGCAAGACGGTCGATCTCGCTTGCCGACGAGATCAGCCCGACCTCGTCACGAAGCCATTTGATCGAGCTGCCCGCATTGAAGATGCTGCCTTCCAGCGCATAGCGGACCTTGCCGCCGACGCCCCACGCGATCGTGGTGAGCAGGCGGTTTTTGCTTGCGACCGGCGTTTCGCCCGTCTGCATCATCAAAAAGCCTCCGGTGCCGTAGGTGCATTTCGCCTGCCCCGGTTCAAAGCACGCCTGTCCGAACAGCGCCGCCTGCTGGTCGCCCGCGTCGCCCGCGATCGGTACGCCCGCAAGCGCTTCGAGCCCTTCGATGCCGTCCTTCACGTGGCCGTAGACGTGCGCGGAGGGAAGCACCTCGGGCAGCATGCACGCCGGGATGTTGAGCCGATGCATAATGACCGGATCATATTGTAACGTATGGATGTTATAGAGCATGGTGCGCGACGCGTTGCTGTAATCGGTGACGTGCGCGCCGGTCAGGTTCCAGATGAGCCAGGTATCAACCGTACCGAACAAAAGGTTGCCGGACTCGGCGAGCATCTGCCCGTTCGGAACCGCATCCAGGATATAGCGAAGCTTCGTCGCGGAAAAGTATGCGTCGATCAGAAGTCCCGTCGACTGCGCGATATAGTCCCGCATGCCTTCGCGGATCAGCTGTTCGCACAGCGGCGCGGTGCGGCGGCACTGCCACACGATCGCCGGATGCACGGGCTTGCCCGTCGCTTTTTCCCAGACGATCGTCGTTTCACGCTGGTTCGTCACGCCGATCGCTGCGACCTCGCCGGGCTTGACGTCCGCTTTTTTCAGAACCTCGCGGACCGCGTCCAGCTCGGTCTTTAAGATTTCGTTCGCGTCATGCTCGACATAGCCGGGCATCGGATAATGCTGCGCGAACTCAAACTGCGCCGAGGTGATGATGGTTCCCTCAAGATCGAACAGGATCGCGCGCGAGCTCGTCGTGCCCTGATCCAGCGACAACAGATACTTTTGCATAGTCGGTACCCCTTTCCGGAATAATTTATTATAACACGGTTTTTCACTTGTGGAAACAGTTTTTTTCATGTATAATGCAGATATGGAAAAAAAACGGAATGAACAGTCTTTCGGGGAAGCGCTTCCCCCCGAAAACGAAAGCTTTGACGAGATCGATCTTCTTGCCGCGGACGAACCTGCCGACGGGAATGAGATCCCGATGGGGGACACGCTCTCCTTTGAAGGCGATTTTCAAAAAGAACACATCGGTCTTTCCCGCACACGCGCGCTGATCCTCGTCGCCGTTCTGGCCGCGGTGATCGCGGGCGTGACCGTGTTTGCGCTGCTTTTGCCGAAGCCCACGGGGCTGCCGAAGTTCTCCGAGGTCATGACCTCCAACCACGGCGCATATCTGCATCCGGAATACGGCTCGGTCGACTGGGTCGAAATCTATAACCCGACCGATGCGGACATCGATCTTTCCGGCTACGGATTTACGAACGATCTCAAGCATCACCAGTTCCGCTACCGCTTCCCGGACGGCACGGTTCTCAGCCCCGGCGAATATATCGTGCTCTACTGTACCGGCGGTACGGAGCAAAGCGATTCCGATCCGTTCTGCACCGGATTCAACCTGTCCGCGTCCGGCGAAATGCTGTTTCTGGTCACGCCCATGAAGGTCGAGGCGGACGAGCTCGCCGTTCCCGAACTCGAATCCGATACGTCCTACGCAAGAACGGACAGCGGTCAGTTTCTCGTCACCCTTCACCCCACCCCGCACGAGGCGAACCGCTTTGAGTAACACGTTTTTCTACGCTTCGCCGCACGGGCTCCTGCGCATCGCGGAGGAAAACGGCGCGTTGATCTCGACTGTGTTTGTTGACGGCGGTACGGAGACCGCGCCGTCCGACCCCATTCTCTCCGAAGCAAAGAACTGGCTTGACCGGTACTTTGAAGGCCGCGACCCGGGTCCGACGCCAGTTCTTGCCCCCTCCGGTACTGCGTTTCAAAAGGCGGTGTGGGAGGCGATTGCGCACGTTCCGTACGGTGAAACGACGACCTACGGTTCACTTGCCGTTTCAATGGGACTCACGCCCCGCCACGCCCGTGCCGTCGGCGGCGCATTGCACCGCAATCCGCTCCAGATCTTTATTCCCTGTCACCGCGCGCTCGGAAAGAGCGGCCGTCTCACCGGCTTCGCGGGCGGGATCGGGCGGAAAAAAGCATTGCTGCAGTCGGAACAGGCACACAAGTAAACAACCGCACAGAAAAAGCGCTGCCCGAAAGGACAGCGCTTTTGTCAATGGATTCATTTTCCCATAAAGTCGAGGATCTCGGAGACGGACACCTCGCCGTCGCCGCTCACATACACATAGACAAAGGCGTAGCCCGCGTTCGGTTCGCCGGTGATCCTGCCGCTCTCGCAGAAGAAGCAGTAGTTCGTGCCGGAACCGGACTGCGTGGAAAGAAGCGCGATCGGCGAATAGTCTGCGCCCAGGAGCCCGCTCAGCGCGGTGCGGAACATGTCATTCTGATCCCCGGAGAGCTCTGCGTCCTCCGTTTTGACCCAGCCGCCCATCGCCATGTCGGTGTAGGTACGAACGCCGGACATGATCACATCGGTGATGCTCACATTGTTGTCGCGATCCTGATACAGGCAGACGATCGCGTAGAGCTTCTGCGCATCCGGCGCAGCGATCAGGGTCTCGCACAGGAACGCGTAGTTCGTGCCGTTGACCGGCTGACTTCCGATGAACGCGACCGGCGTATAGAGAACACCCACAGAAGAATCGGAGATCTTTTTGAACAGCTTCCTATGTTTGCTGCTGATCGAAGGAGATTTCGATCTTTGCCATGCACCGGGCGCTTCCTCCGTCGGGATCGGCGTCGGCTGCGGCTCTTCCGTGGGCTCCGGCGTCGGCTCCGCGGTCGGCTCGGGCGTCGGCTCCTCGGTGGGCTCGGGCGTCGGCTCCGCGGTCGGCTCGGGCGTCGGCTCCTCGGTGGGCTCCGGCGTCGGCTCCTCGGTGGGCTCGGGCGTCGGCTCCGCGGTCGGCTGCTCGGTGGGCACCGGCGTGACAACAGGCGTCGGCGTCACCTTCGGCGTCGGCGTTGCCTTCGGGGTCGGGGTTGCGGTCGGCACCGGCGTTGCCGTCGGCACCGGTGTTGCGGTAGGTACCGGCGTCGCCGTGGGAACAGGCGTCGCGGTCGGTTCGGGCGTCGGATCGTACTCGCCCGGCGGGTTCAGTTCCGCGTCGAACTCGACGATCTCACTGACGGAGAATTTGCCCTGGGTGCTGCAGTCGAGATACACGAACGAATACCCGGCCCCGGCGTCCCCGACGACCGGCTTCGATTCGGCGATGATCGCGAAGCTGAGCCCGGAAGCGACTTTCGTGCCGCAGAGCGCGACCGGCGTATACTGCACGTTCACGATCCCCGCGACCGCTTCGCTGAAGCCGTCAAGAAGCTCTTTGTTGAGGGTCGGATCCTCCGCCGGTTCATACCCCGCGGAATCGTCCATCCGGGTCTGCACGGCGGAACGGGAGATGTCAATGATCCGCACGTTTCCGTCGCGTTCCTCATACAGGAACACAAGCGCATACGTTTCGCGCGCGCCGGGATAGATGACGGTCGCTCTGGTCAGGAACGTATGTACCGTTCCGGAAACAACCTGCTTGCCGAGGTACGCGAGCGGCACATAATGCACGCCGAGCAGATGCGCGAACGCTTTTTCAAAGATCGTCAGCGTTTCCTCCGTCAGCGCGGGGGATTCCGCAGTCTCCCATTCGGACGGATCGACGTCGACGGTCTCCTCTTCCTCTGCGGGCTCCGTCGGCTCTGCGGTTGCGACAGGCTCCTTCGTGATGACCGGTACCGGCGGATAATCCGTGCCGGGCTCCGTGTCCGTGCACGCCGCAAGCATCGTCAGGATCATGAGGATCGCAAGGATCCATGTCACGGTTTTCTTCATATTTCATTGCCCCTTCTATTTTGGTCTAACAGATATATGATACCATAAACCGTTTTGTCCGGTCAATTCATTTATGCACAAATTGCGCCTTGCAATCGGGTCGCATCAAGCCGCGCCGCAGAATGAAGTTGAAACCCCTTTTTTCTTGCTTTTCCGGCAGGAAATTGATATAATAAAATATAAACTGTATAAGGGGAAATTTGCATGAAGATCATCGAATTGAAGGAAACGATCACGGCGTCGAACGACCGTGACGCGGAAGTGCTGCGCGGGGAGCTCAAGGAAAAGGGCACGCTGCTCATCAATCTCATGGCGTCGCCCGGCGCAGGCAAAACAACGCTTTTGGAGCGCACGATCCGCGACATGAAGGACGAGATGCGCATCGCGGTCATGGAGGCGGACGTTGATTCCGACGTGGACGCGGTCCGCATCGAAAACATCGGCGCAAAGGCGGTCCAGGCGCACACCGACGGCATGTGCCACATGGACGCGGGCATGACGCGCCGCGCGCTGGAGGGTCTCGGAGACGAGCAATTCGATCTCGTTGTGTTGGAAAACGTGGGCAACCTCATTTGCCCAGCCGAGTTCGACACCGGCGCGGGAAAGTGCGTGATGCTGCTTTCCGTGCCCGAAGGCGACGACAAGCCTTTAAAGTACCCGCTGATGTTCTCGGTATCGGACGTTCTGATCATCACCAAAACCGACGTCGCGCCGTACTTCGATTTCGATTTCGACAAGTGCATCGAACGCGCACGGAAGCTGAACCCAAACATCCGCATCTTTGCGGTCTCCGCAAAGACCGGCGACGGCTTTGAAGCCTGGGAGGACTGGCTCCGAAGTGCCGTTGCAAACTGGAAACACGAACTGTCCATCATTCAGGAATAAAGAGACTGACAGGCTGTTGAGAAGGGAGGCAGAATTCGCGTTCTTCGCGAGGAGCTATACTTATGTATGCGACGAGCGAAAACGCGGATAGTTTGCGGCGAACCAATAAAAAGAAAAGGCAGTCTGCCTTTTCTACCGATCGGAGTTGATTCTCTTAAACATCGCCGCAAACGGTCTGACCCCTTATACGACAGCCGAAACCATCATGAATAAGGAGAGAAAGCCATGCCAGAAACCTACGATCAGAATCCACGCACCAAATCCAAGTACGACGGCGAGCCGGTTTTGCAGAAAAAGTACGCAAAGCTCGGCGCAAAGATCACGGATAACGTGCCCCACAAGCTCTTCGGGCTCAAAACGACTGACGAGGAATACTGGGGACTTCGGGAAATCCTGAACGAAAACGAGGTGGATGTTGCGCTTTCCATGAAGCAGCGCAAGTGGTACACCTATGAACAGCTCTTTGAAATGAATAAACAGATGGGCGAAAAGCTCTTCAAAGAGACGCTGGAGCTTTTGTGCGTCCACGGCTTCGTCGAATACGATTACGGCGATCACTACGACGACAACGGTCCGATCCCGGGCGCGCCGAAGGAGCTCAGGTACCGCACAAGCTATTTCGTCCCCGGCAGCGCGGAGCTGTTTAATTCCTCGGTCGACCGCATCGAAAAGAACCCGCCGGTTGCGAAGATGTTCGAGCGCATGACGTTTTTACCGCTTGAACATATCACCTCGATGGTGCGTCCCGGCGGCAACGGCATCGGTATGCATGTCATCCCGGTCGAAAAGGAGGTCGCCGCAAACCGCGAATCGATCAGCATCGAAAAGATCTCCTACTGGCTGCAAAAGTACGACGGTCACCTTTCGGCGGGCATCTGCTCCTGCCGCGCGTCCCGCGCGATGATCGGCGAGGGCTGCACGGACGACGAAAACGACTGGTGCATTCAGGTCGGCGACATGGCGGACTACACCGTCGAGACCGGCAGAGCGCACTACATTACAAAAGAGGAAGCGCTGGAGATTCTGAAGCGCGCCGAGGAAAACGGCTATGTGCATCAGGTCACGAACATCGACGGATCGGATCACATCTTCGACATCTGCAACTGCAACGTTAAGATCTGCAACGCTTTGAGAACCTCGCTTCTTTACAACACGCCGAACATGAGTAAGTCCGCGTACACCGCAAGCGTCAAGAAGGAAAACTGCGTCGCGTGCGGACGCTGCGTCGAAATCTGCCCGGCAGGCGCATTGAAGCTCGGTCAGAAGCTTTGCAAAAAGGACGGCACGGAGGTCGAATATCCGAAATCCGTTCTGCCCGACCGTATCCGCTGGGGCAAGTACGCGTGGGACGAAAACTACCGCGATTCCGCGCGCGTCAACACGCACAAGACCGGCACTGCGCCGTGCAAGACCGCGTGCCCCGCGCATGTGCCGATTCAGGGCTATCTCAAGATGGCAAAGGAAGGACGCTACGACGAAGCGCTGGCGCTGATCAAGCGCGAAAACCCCTTCCCCGCGATCTGCGGCAGGGTGTGCAACAAGCGCTGTGAGGACGCGTGCACCCGCGGCACGATCGATCAGCCCGTCGCGATCGACGACGTCAAGCGGTTCCTTGCGGATCGCGATCTCAAAGCGGAGACGCGTTATGTACCGAAAAAAATCATCAACAATCTGACCGGCGAATGGCCGCAGAAGATCGCCATCATCGGCGCGGGCCCCGCGGGACTTAGTGCCGCGTACTATCTCGGCGAGATGGGCTATCGCCCCACCGTGTTTGAAAAGAACGCCAAGCCCGGCGGCATGATGACCTACGGCATCCCGTCGTTCAAGCTCGAAAAGGACGTCATCGACGCGGAGATCGACGTGATCCGCGCGCTCGGCGTTGACATCCGCTGCGGCGTCGAGGTCGGCAAGGACGTGACCATCGAAGAACTCAAGCAGCAGGGCTATGAAGCATTCTACATTGCGATCGGCTGCCAGGGCGGCAGGCTGCCCGGTGTTCCGAACGAGCGCGCCGAAGGCACCGAGATCGCGGTAAGCTTCCTGAGCAAGGCGCTTTCCGATAACACCCGCAGGCTCGAAGGCGACGTCGTGGTCGTCGGCGGCGGCAACGTCGCGATCGACTGCGCGCGCACCGCACACCGCTTCGGCGCAAAGAGCGTGTCGATGTTCTGCCTCGAATCACGCGAGACGATGCCCGCCTCCCCAGAGGAGATCAAAGAAGCCGAGGAAGAGGATGTAAAGATCCACCCCTCTTGGGGTCCGAAGGAAGTGCTCGTGGACGAAGCAGGCAAGGTCAAAGGGCTCGTTTTGAAGCGCTGCGTCTCCACGATCGATCCGGAAACCGGAAAGTTCTCCCCGAAGTACGACGAGAACGAGACGATCACCGTGGAAGCGAAGACGATCGTGTTTGCAATCGGTCAGGCGATCGAATGGGGCAAGCTTTTAGACGGCACGAACGTGAAGTTCCATCACGGCAACTACCCGGTCGCCGATCCGTTCACCTATCAGACCGACGACCCGATGATCTTTGTCGGCGGCGACGTGTTCACCGGCCCGAAGTTCGTGATCGACGCGATCGGTCAGGGGCACATGGCGGCGGAATCGCTCGCCCGCGCCGTTTCGAAAAACAGCGTGAACCAGACGCTGGGCCGTGATCGCCGGTTCTTTAAGGAGCTCGACAAGACCGATATCGCGATCGACGAGTACGATCACGCACAGCGGCAGGTCCCGCCCACCGATCCCGCGATCGACGCAAAGAACGGCTTCAGAGATCCCTCTCTTCCGCTGACCGAAGAGCAGGTCAAGATCGAAACCGCGCGCTGCCTCGGCTGCGGTGCAACGATCGTCGACGCGAACAAGTGCATCGGCTGCGGTCTGTGCACCACGCGCTGCGAGTTCGACGCGATCCACCTTCTGCGCGACCATCCGCAAAATTCCGACATGCGCCGTGCGGAAGACAAGGTTACGGGGCTTCTCTCCTACGCGGCAAAGCGCGGACTGAAGATCCTGCTGCACAGCGGTTCGAAGGAAGCGAAGATGATGCGGGCAAAGCGCAAGGCATACAACAAAGCGACGAAGGAGTTCCACAAGACGCATCCGCATACCGGCAATTCCGTCACGATCGAGGAGCTCACGAAGGACTGATATGCACGAGATGGGAATTATCCTGCACCTTGCGAAAACTCTTGAGGAGACCGCAGAGCAGGAGAGAATCAAAAAGATCACGCGTGTTGCGCTCGAGGTCGGCGAGGTGTCCGGCATCATGACGGACTACTTCGAGGAGTGCTGGAATTACTTCAAAAAAAAGCATCCGGTGCTTGAGACCTCGGAGCTGGAGCTCATCACGACCCCTGCCGTGACGTGGTGCGATTCCTGTAAACGGACGTACCCCACCGTGCAGTACGGGCGCACCTGTCCCTACTGCAAAAGCGGCGAAACGTGGCTTTTGAAGGGCAACGAGTGCATCATCAAAGAAATTGAGGTCGAAGATTAGGATCCTTCTCCGCTTCGCGGATCAGGATGACAAAACGAACAAAGCCGTCCGGGTTTTCCCGGGCGGTTTTTTCATGGCCGGAAAAGCCCGGTTTTATTGGGATTCTACTCCCGGTAGAGAGGATTTTCGGAGATTCTACCGTGCGCAAATTTACGGTAGAAGCGCAGTGTTCCGGTGTAGAACGATCGCCTGCGTATGTAGATTGACTGCGCGCGCAATCAGGCGTAGAATCGGCTCAGATCAAGCGGCGTAAGGAGAACCTTGCGCCGCGATCGTGTTTCAAAACGGAAAGGAACGATGCCTTGCATGGACAAACGGAAGGTCATCTATTACACCGACGAGCTGCATGACGAGTTTTCGACGTTCCAAACAACGCCGCCGAAGATCGATGCGTCGTACGATTACGAGCGGAAATCGCCGCTGAAACGCTTTATGCGGTTTCTCCTCTACCGCGTCGTGATGTATCCGGTCGTCGTCTTTTACGGGCGCGTGATCTTCCGGCAGAAGATCGTGGGAAAGGAAAAACTGAAGCCGTACAAGGGCACGGGATATTTCCTTTACGGCAACCACACCCAGCCGCTCGGCGACGCGCTGCTTGAGACGCGGCTGCCGTGGCCAAGAAGCACCTACGTCATCGTGCATCCGAACAACCTTGCGGTGCCGGTGATCGGACGCTGGACGCCTGCTTTGGGCGGACTGCCGCTGCCGGACGGGATCAGGGCGTACCGAAATTTTCTGACCGCAATTCATAACCGCATTCATGAGGGGCATCCGGTCGTGATCTATCCGGAAGCGCACATCTGGCCGTATTACACGAAGATCCGCCCGTTTCCCGATACGTCGTTTGCCTATCCGGTCGAGCTCGGCGCGCCTTCGTTCTGTTTTGTCAACACCTACCGGAAAAGCCGCATACGACAGCGGCCGAAGATGATCACCTATATCGACGGTCCGTTCTTTCCGCCCGCGGAAGGCGAGCCGAAGGCAAAAAAGAAAGCGCTGCGCGACGCAGTCTTTTCGCGGATGACGGAGCTCAGTCGGCATTCCGACATCGAGGTGATCCGATACATCAAAAAGGAGGATCCGAATGGTTAACATTCTGTTTTGCGGAAACGCGGGTGTGTTCGACGGTATGCTGACCGCTGCGCTGTCGATTCTTATGCGTACGGAATCCTGTGAACCGTTCCGCTTTTTCGTGTTCACGATGGACCTGTCCGATCAAAAGGAATCCTATGTTCCGCTGTCCGAAGCGCAGGCAAAGACATTCCTCGATGCGATCCGGACGTTCAACCCCGAAAACACGCTTTCCGTCCATGACGTCGGTGCGCTTTACCGGAAACACTTTTCCGGCAGTCCGAACGAGGATGCGTACTGCTCGCCCTACACGCTGATCCGGCTCTTTGCGGACCTGGTGCCGGAAATCCCGGAGAAGCTTCTGTATCTCGACGCCGATATCCTGTTCAATCGCGACGTGCATCTGCTCTATGATATCGACATCTCCGATTACGAGTTCGCCGCCGCGCCGGATCATTACGGCAAGTACCTCATCCATCCGCATTACATCAACGCGGGCGTGTTGCTGTTCAACATGACAAAGGCGCGGGAAACAGGGCTGTTTGAAAAAGCACGCGGCTGGATCCGGAGAAAAAAGCTTGTCTTTGCCGATCAGAGCGCTTTGATCCGCTCGGCGTCACGGCGCAAGGTGCTGCCGCAGCGGTTCAACGACCAGAAGTTTCTGCACAGGCACACGGTCG
>JAFOQN010000023.1 GCA_017393775.1 Clostridia bacterium | reverse complement strand
CGGGTTGCAGGGCTGATCGAACCCAACAGGTAAGCCTATCCCAAAAACGGGATAGGCTTTCTTAATTGCATGATATCTGATCTGAGCGACCAACAACATGTACCGAAAATGGTATAGAATATTCACGGGACCAACTTATATATACCATAAAAAGTACATCCAGATGGGTTTAAGAATTGATATATACCGAAAATGGTACAAGAGGAGCGCTATATAAAATCAAACCCAATCAGACGGCCGGCTTCTTTGAAGCCGATCGCGCGGTAGAGCGCGTTGGACGGCGCGTAGCTCGTGTCGGCATAAAGCATCGTGCGCTCGCCGCGGGCGTGTGCATCCGCACAGATCGAGCTGACCAGCGCCTTGGCATAGCCTTTGCCGCGGTGCGCCGTATCCGTTACGACCGAATTGATGTGGGAAAGCCCTTCCGGGTGTACAGTGATCTTTGCCAAAGAGGCGATTGTCCCGTTTATGCACCAACCATATGCATCCGGACTTTCGCAGAAGTCGGTCCCGGCGGCAAGACGCGCCGCTTCCGGAATGGGTTCGCGTCCCTGTTCGCCGAGCTGGGCAAGAAGTTCTCCGCAGACGGCGGGATCGAGCACGCCTGCGGGAACGCGTTCACCGGCGGCGGTGAAGCGGTTCGGTTTTTCACAAACGTAGGCAGTCAGCGGCAGGCGGCGCTTTGAAGGGAACGGAAGCGCGAGTTCGAGATAGCGGACAAGGCTTGCACGGCCGATCACGCCGGCAAGATGATGGGTTTCCTTGAGTACGCAAAGCGACGCGGCAAGCTCGGAGAGCGTTTCGCCCGAGACGCCGCGCCGCGTATAGATCCAGGCAGGAAAGCCATGCCCCGCGCGCACAAACAGAAGGTCCTTGCCGTCACTCAGACACAGCGCGTCCGGGACCTTCAGAAGCTGGCGCATCCTGTGGAAGGTGATCTCCTCGGCGCCGCTTGAAAACGGGAACGACAGGGCGTCGTCCCTTGCGATCAGACGGATCATACTTCCTCTCCGAAGCGTTCCTTCGCTTCAAAGACGGAGCAGATCGTTTTGTAATTGCCGAACACGGTCAGCTTGTCGCCCGCCTCCATAACCGACTTTGCGCCAGCGGGGACCGCTTTTTTGCCGGGCTTTTCGATCAGCATAACCATGAGATCGTGCTCGGCGCGCAGACCGGTTTTTGCAAGCGGCTTTTCGCGGAACGGTTCCGGCACCTCGACAAGCGTGACCTGTGCGATCGAATCTTCGCCGAGATAGTCGATCAGAAGCATGGTGTTGACGTTTTTGGTGCGCGTCACGCGTCCCGCCAGCCGTTCGATGAAACGGTCGGACCAGGCGCGGACCTTCGGCACGCGCGTGAAGATGATGATGATCACGGCGGCAAGGATGGGGATCAGAACGCTGAACAGGTTCGTCATGTTGTCCAGGTTGATGGAGAGGAGGACGTTGATCAGCATGGATACGATCGTGATGTTGAACACGTATCCGAACAGCATCGTGACGCGGGTGAGACGTCTTCTCGATTTGCTCGTCAGGAGGAGCTCGCTTTCACGCGTGGTGAAGCCGCAGCCGGTGAGAAGCGAAATGACCTGGAACCGCGCCCGCTCGGCAGGCAGTCCCGTGAAGCGGAACAGCATGGTGAACAGGTCCGATATGACCCAGTAAACGATGATGACGAGCGAAAACAGTGTCAGCGCGACATAAATGTTCATAGCCTTTGTCCCCTTCGGTACGGCTTTTGCCGCTTTTTATCATTTTATCACGAACTGTGTGGGATGGCAATTGCGCAGCCGCAACATTTACGTTTTTTTCATGCGTTGCGTAACGAAGAGAATTGTGCTATACTGTGTTCAAATTTGTCGGGAGGGATCGAATATGCGGAATAAACTGCGCGGGCTTTGCCTGCTGCTTGCCGTGGGTTTTCTGCTCGGCTGCGGCGGTGCGGACGCCGCAAACCGTCCGGCGCCGACGGAACCCGCTCCTGCCGTTTCGGAAATCGACGCGCCCGCGCCGACGGAAGAGCGCGTGGAGGAGGTCGTGATCGAGCCGGTTGAAACGCCGGTCCCGACGCTGCCGCCGACGCCTGTGCCTACCCCTACGCCGACCCCGACGCCCACGTCCACGCCAAGCCCGACGCCCGTTCCGACGCCGTTCGGGATCGTATGGCTGCCCGACACGCAGGGGCTTGCGTACTCGTACCCGGACAAGCTGGAAGCGCTCGGCGCAGAAATCGCCGCGCGGCGGGAAACCGACCGGCTCACGGCCGTTCTGCACACCGGAGACATCGTCGACAACGGCTATAAAGACTGGCAGTGGGAGAACTTCGATCTTTGTCTCAACGCTTTCAGGGACGATCTGCCGTTCTATCCGGTCGCGGGGAACCACGATCTCGGCGTGAAGCTTTTGAAATACGATGCGTACTTAAAACAGCCGTTCCTTGAGAAGCTTCCGGAGGGGCAGGTTTATGAAGGCGGCAAGATGTATTACGTTCTGCTCGAAGAGGGCGGGATCGAACTTCTCATTCTCGCCGTCGGCTGGGACAGCGGCAAAACCGACGAGGAGCGCGCTTGGATCGAAACGGTGTTCGAACGGTTTCCCGATACGCCCTGCATCCTTTTGACGCACGGATTTTTAAAGACGGAGGGCATGATCTTTCCGAACTCGCAGTACCTTGAGACGAACATCGTCGCGCCGCATCGGACCGTGCGGCTGGTCCTTTGCGGACACTCGCGCGATTCCGGGCTGCTCGAAAAGCGCTATGACGACGACGGCGACGGCGAAGCGGAGCGCACGGTCACCATGCTGATGCTGAACCGGCAGGGCAGAGCATACGCCTACCGCATTTTGACAATCGATCCGCTTGCGCGCTCGATCGATGTTAAAACCTACGCGATCGGCAGGAGCGAACCGCTCGAAAAGGACGAGCTCTATCCGCTGAGCTTTACGATCGACAACGCGTTCTGAACACGCGGACATGAGAAAACCGCCCGAATCGGGCGGTTTTGTGATCTTGGCAGGCATTGTTTATTTCAGCGGGGGAAGCTCGTGGATATCGTAGTTGTCGTAATAGATATCGAATGCGGTTTTGACGTCGCCGGACAGCTCGATCAGCGCGCCTGCCTGGAACATCGTCGAAAGCGATCCGGAAGGCGCTTTCCATGCGGCGTTTGAGATCACTTCAAGCTTTTCGTTCCCCGGCACGTTTGCGCGAAGGATGGGTTCGGCCCTAAAGAGCAGATCACTGGTCGCAATGTGATAGTCGCTCGATACGATCGCAAGCTTTTTGATCGACGGATACAGGGACGTCAGAATGTCGTAGGTAAAGATCGCGTTCTGTGCGGTCGTGATCGAATTGTCCTCCACGATCACGCGGCTTTTCTCAATACCGTGCGCAATGAGCCATTTCGCCATTTCGCCCGCCTCGGTTGCGCTTTCATTTTCCGCCGCGGTACCGCCGCCCGTACAGACGATATACGCATGGGGGTATTTGTTCGCGCTTGCAAGCGCAACGGTCATACGTTGGACCAGTTCCTCGCGCATGGAGCCGTCGGGATTTAGCTGGAAACCGAGAACCACGATGCACAGCTCGTCCGTATCCGGCAGTCCGTCCGGAAGAACGTCGTAGTTCAGCGGCTGACCGAGATCCTCGGACATCCAGATCTGCATGATGCTCTGCCAGCGCGCACCGGTCACGGGATCGGCTTCGTATAACGCCTCCAAAAGCGCGTCCGTCCGGTCCTTGGCTTCCGCGCCGTAAGCCCCGTAGTCAACCGCGAGCTCCTCGATCGTCTTCCGGATGAACGTCGGATCCGGCGTTTTTGCTTCATGCCGACCGCACCCCGCAAACGAAGCAAGGAGCGACAGTGTGAGTATTGCACAGATGATGCGAGACATTGTCTGCTGTTTCATAGAACCCTCCAAACGGTTGTTTCGGCGCGGCGAAAGCCGATCAAGTTCATTATAACACATCCTTCCGCATGATACCATAACCGATGCGCAGCACTTTGCGCGAAAGAACAGGCAGACGAAAAAAGCAAGGGCGAAAATGCCCTTGCTTCAGAAATGCGCCGTATTACTTGTCCAGCGTGTCGGACATGGTGGCGACCATGACTGCTTTGATCGTGTGCATACGGTTTTCCGCCTCGTCAAACACGACGCTGTGCTTCGAACGGAAGACCTCGTCACTTACTTCCATTTCCTTGAGACCGAAGCGCTCATAGATGTCCTTGCCGACGCTCGTTTCGAGGTCGTGGAAGGACGGCAGGCAGTGCTCGAAGATGACGTCCGGATTGCCGGTCTTCTTGAGCATGTCCATGGTGACGCGATACGGCTCCAAAAGACGGATGCGCTCTTCGAACTGCGCTTCCTCGCCCATGGATACCCACACGTCGGTGTAGATGACGTCCGCGCCTTCGACCGCGTCGATCGAATCGGACAGCTCGATCTTGCCGCCGGTCTCCTTGCAGAGCTCACGCATCTTGCCGACGAGCTCCTCGGACGGGAACAGCT
>JAFOQN010000203.1 GCA_017393775.1 Clostridia bacterium | reverse complement strand
TTCATGATGTCGCACAGCGTCAAAACGCGCGCCGCGCCTGCTTTTTGAAGCCGTCTTGCGGTGCGTTCGCGCTCGTGGATGTTGCTGACGAGCACGCTGTCCGTATACCGGAGGATCGCGGTCGGATCGTTTGCGAGGATGATCTCGGCCTTCGCGCCTTCCTCCTCGATCAGGGAGCGATAGTACGCAAGGTAGTTGACGCCTGTGAACGGATGGCACGGCTCGCCGAACTTCTCAACAAACGACGCTTCCGTGAATACGTCCGTGTACGGATTGACGCCCGCGTCAAGAAGCGCGTCCTCGTCGATCAGATGGTTGCCTTCCTCATCCGCCGGATACGAAAGCTGCACAATGACCTTCTTCGCCCCGCGCGCAATGCCGCGGAGGCAGATTGCAAACCGGTTGCGGCTCATGATCGGAAAAACCACGCCGACCGTATCGCCGAGCTTCTCGTGTACGTCGGCGGAGATGTCGTCCACCGTGCAGTAGTTGCCGTCCGCGCGCGCCACGACCGCCTCTGTTACCGCGATCACGTCGCGCTCATGCAGCGTAAAGCCGTCCTTCTGCATTGCCTCGCACACCGAATCCGCAACGATCTTGACGATGTCGTCGCCCTCGCGGATGATCGGCGCCTTGACGCCTCTTGAAATCGTCCCTGCCATTCTTTTATCCTCCCGTTCGAGATATAAAAAACAAAATATACGATACAAAATTACGATGCATTTGTCAAGAAAAACTTATGTCTGCGCATCAAAAAAGAGCGCCGGTGCGCTCGAAGCATGGATCCGGTCAGTTTGCGCCGACCAGCGGAAGGAAATTCGATTCGTCCATCTCTGTCGCCGCCGCAAGCTCTGCCACCAGCACCTGACGCGCGGTCAGATACATCTTGCGCTCGCCCGCGGAAAGCCCGCGGTCGCGATCGCGCCGCATCAGGCACTTGACCACATCCGCAACGACCATGATGTCGCCGCCGCGGAGCTTATCGAGGTTGTCCCGGTAGCGCTGGTTCCAGTTGTCGCTTTCCTCGGAGCAGTCGCCATTTTGGAGGAACCCCACGACCTTTTCGCAGGTTTTTTCGTCCGCAAGCGCGCGAAGTCCGACCTCTTCCGCCCGTTTCACCGGCACCATTGCCGTCATCCGACCAATGGTGAACCGCAGGCGGTAGTACTGCGCCGTCTCATCCAGAATGGTTTGTTCTTCGATCGCTTCCACCACGCCGACGCCGTGCATCGGATAGCAGACGAGATCCCCG
Organism: Clostridia bacterium; assembly: GCA_017393775.1. Taxonomy (GTDB): domain Bacteria; phylum Bacillota; class Clostridia; order Christensenellales; family CAG-138; genus UBA3792. The sequence continues at coordinate 2,887 of JAFOQN010000203.1, read as the reverse complement.
ATACTGAACACCGGATTCCCCTCCTTATGATTCTCTCGAATATATTATAACGGAAAAAACGGTGTCCTGTCAAATAAAAAATTAACAATACCACAAGAAAGTTTTCCTGTCAAGCAATTTCGACAGCAGTAAACGCTATCGGCGAATGTCCGATATGGCGTTTTTCTTTTGTGAAAGACGTTTGGAGCGTCAGGAGAACCGTTCCCTTGTCACCGTCACATTCTGACACCCGCAGATTGTCGTCAAGAGAACCTTTCCTCGTGTTCACCGATCCTGCGGCTTTTACGGAATCGGCAGCGACGTTGACGGCGGGATCATCACCGGAGGTTTTGTTTTCGGTGCATCCGTCGGGGAAGGCGTGCCCGTCGGGGAAGGCGTGCCCGTCGGGGAAGGCGCTGCCGTCGGGGAAGGCGCTGCCGTCGGGGAAGGTGCAGCCGTCGGGGAAGGCGCTGCCGTCGGGGAAGGCGTGCCCGTCGGGGAAGGCAGCGCGGTTGGCGTCGGTGTCTTTGGTTTCCGCGTCGGCGCTGCGGTCGGCGTCAGTGCAGGTGTAAGCGCTGCAGTCGCCGCTGCGGTCGGGGTCACAGTCTGCGTCGGCGTTGCGGTCGGTATTTCTGTCGGCTCCCCGGTCGGCATTTCCGTCGGTTCTTCCGTCGGTTCGACCGTGGTCGGCGGTACATCCGTGGGATCGGGCAGCGGCACGGCGGCGGGCTTCGTTTTGCCGCAGGTGCTGCATGCAAACAGAACCGCGGCGGTTGAGACCGCGACGGCTGCGATCACCGCAATGATCGTCAGAATCAGGATCTTCCTTTTCCGCTGTTTGATCGTCTCCTTTTCATACTCGAGGCGTTCTCTTTCCCTGTTCGCCCGGACAGATGCGCTTCCCGGCATATAATAAAGCGCTGTATCTTCCTCATCTTCTTCTGCTGCCGGAGCCTTGTGCAAAACGCGCTGATTGCCCGGGGACGGCTTGGTCGGCAGCCCGCAGAGTTTGCAGATTTTCTCGTCGGCTGTAATCAATTTGCCGCAATTCGGACAGATCACAGTTTTAAACCTCCTCGCCCGTTTTCTTCGTCCGTTACCGGTTTCAGGCGCATCCGAATGCGTTCCCGGTTCGGATGCACGGGACATATGATTGATTATTTTACCACTGAAAAACGCGTTTGTCCACAACGAACAGTGCATTTATCCCGTTCTCCACCGCAAAAAAGCGCCGGAACCTCCGGCGCGAATTTCCGGGGGACGGTGTATGGGTTGACAAGAGAACCGTCCCCTTGTCACCCTGAGGGGAAGCTGTCGCCGACAGGTGACTGATGAGGTGTAAAGGGAAACAAACGCGTTGCGTTCGTCCGATCCGCAAAAGCTAACGCTTTTTTGCATATCCACCTCATCCGGCTTCGCTCACGCTACGCCACCTTCCCCTCAAGGGGAAGGCTTTTTTTGAAAACCACCCTTTAGAGAATCACTCTTCGGGCGCTTTTTTCTATTTAAAAAAGCGCCGGATAACCGACGCATCATTCAATCAACAGGTTAATCCAGCGGATCATCCCGGTAATTTTTCAGAAACCGGACGCTGCCGCGCGCGTAAAGTCGCGCCGCAAGTCCGTCCGCGATCGGGATCAGAATGCGCTCATGCTCGCACTGCACCGGCGCGACCTCGTGCATCTTTCCGGTCAGGGAATAATTCAGGCACGCGCAGTGGTGACGGCAGCGGTCCGCAATCGCGCAGCCTTCGCAATCCGGCTCCGGATCCAGCGACGCACGATAGATCGCCCGCTGCTTTTCTTTGTCGATACCGCTTTGTACGTCGCCCATCCGGTAGTCCGGGTCGTCCAGAAACTGATTGCACGGATAGATCGATCCGTCCGGTGCAACCGAAGGCTGCCGCATGCCGAGCTTGCATTCGAGGCACGGCCGGTCGTTCAGATATGCGGAGATCTTGGACAGGAAATTGAGATACTGAAGCGGCCGCTGTTCGTCATAATGCCGCTCACAAAGCTCCGCGATGCGCCCGTACTGCTCCGCAAGGATCGCCATGGAAGCATCATCCCAGCCCGCGTCCGGGCGGTAGTCGATCGCCGTATTGATGCGCGAAAAGCCGCGTTTGTAAAGCCATTCGACCGATTCCGCCATCCGATCCACTGTCGAGGGCATGACGGTCTGCATCGCGACCGCGTTCGGCTGATACCGAAGGAGCAGGTCGACGATCGGCTCAAGCCGTTCCATGGTGGGTTTTCCGTCGCGTGTGACGCGCTGTACGTCCTGTAAAAGCCCGTCGTGCGAGAGGGCGATATCCAAGCTGTGTTCGTTTGCAAAGCGCAGAAACGGCTCGTCAAGAAGCGTACCGTTGGTCGTCATCTTGAAGCGGACCTCGGTGCCGCTCGCCTTCGCCCGATCAACGGCATAGCGGCAGACCGATTCGACCGTCGCCCGCTCCAGCATCGGCTCGCCGCCGAAAAGCGAAAAGCCGTTCTTTTTGTGTCCGAAGGAAAACGCAAGATCCACGGCTTTTTTTGCCGTCTCTTCTGACATGCGGCGCTTCGCATGCGTTTCATAACAGTAACGGCAGGCTAAATTACAGTCTGCCGTCAAATGAAGTGTAAAATTCATGATCGCTCCTCACGATTCCGGCGTAACGTCCGGAACGACAATCTTGCCCTGCAGCGCAGGTTCGTCGTCTCGCGTGACGGAATCGTCAACGTCGTCAAACGATTCGTCCGGCAGCGGTGCTCCACCCAGCTCCAGTTCATCCTCGCCGGGATCGACGGCGATCTCACCGTCCAGCACCAGCTCGTCGGTCGGCACCGGTTCCGGCACGCCGCCCGTACGCAGCATATCGCAGCCCGTACCGCTGATCGCGACCGCCGCCGCGGTCGCAAGGATCGCGCCT